>NZ_JAUHID010000004.1:0-420035 GCF_032377735.1 Bradyrhizobium sp. SZCCHNRI3043 | reverse complement strand
CTCCAGCAGAGGCGCTTGACGAGCTGCTGTCACGAATGAAAACACTTGGTGTTGCGACCACCGCTTGAGCCCGCCCCCGGCCCTCCCTGCGCGATGGGCTTAACGTCTGCTCCGAGCTCTCCCCGGGGACCGGCTTGTTTGCCCCCGTCACCAGCGCGACACGTGATGTCACGCAGGCTTGGCGCCAGCTTCGGGGCGCCAGGACCACACGGCTTGAACGTCCGCGAGCTGCCAATCGTCCAGTGCATCAGCACCTGACAGGCCCACGGCCACCGCTCCCCGCCTCAACGTATCGTGACGACGCGTACGCCCCTCTGCATGAGGACGGGATGCGCTGAATAGAGCACGACTTCGGAAAAATAGCAATATAAATCTTGACGAGCGCGTTGCCCGATGCGGAGCGATGACCCCGTCCCCTGTCCACGGTCACTCGGAACGCGGCGATTTTACCCCTCGTTAGGCACGATGAGATCGCGCCTGGCCGGATGGACGGACGGTAACACGGCGTGCAGCGCACCCTGGCAAGGTTGGAGAGGCACCGCACGCGAGCGATCGCTGACAGCTCCGATCATCCCCATGCCACGACTGCGCCGAGGGCGCGAACGAAGAGCTCCATGACCGCGACCTCATCCGCAGCTCACCCCAAGACGCGCGACCGGCGCGCGGTGCTGATCCTGCTGGTCGCGATGGCGCTCTACAACGGCGCCTATCTCGTCGGCTGGGCGCTGTCGTCGCCGCAGCCGGCGTTTGGCGACTTCTTCGGGCTATGGTCGTTCGGCAGATTTGCCGCGCTGTCCGGCGCCAGCATCTACGATCCGGTTGCGCTCGCGCGCTATCAGCAGGCGCTGGATCCGACGCTGGGCGGCGGCGGCTTTCCCTATCCCTATCCGCCGACCTTCCTGCTGGTGCTGATACCCCTGGGCATGCTGGCGCTGCCGGTGGCCTATGTCTGCTGGATCTCGGTCACCTTCGCGCTTTATGGCTTGGCGACGCTGGGGCGCGATTGGCGCTCGTTAACCTCTCTGGCGCTGCTCGCGGCGCCGACGACGCTGATCAACGCGATCACCGGCCAGAACGGCTTTCTCTCGGCGGCCTTGCTGATCGGCGGACTGCGCCTGCTCGCGCGCCACCCGATCGTTGCCGGCACGCTGCTTGGCCTGCTCGCCTACAAGCCACAATTCGTGCTGCTGATGCCGGTCGTGCTGCTGGCGTCACGCAACTGGCGCGCCATCCTCTCGGCCATCGCCACGACCGTGATCGTCGCCGTCGTCAGTAGCGCTGCGCTCGATCCGTGGATCTGGCTCGAATGGGTCGTGAAGTTTCCGAGCTATCAGGCGCAATTGCAGGCCAACCAGGCCAGCCTCGATCACATGATGCCGACGGTCATCGCTGGCTTGCACGCGCTCGGCGCGCCGCCGCCGATCGGCTACCTGGTTCAGCTCCTGTTGTCCTGCTCCATCGTCGTGATGGTCTGGGATGCCTGGCGACGCGGCATGACGGAGCAGGCGAGCGCGCTGGTCGCGGTCGGCAGCATCATCGCCACGCCCTATGCGATGATCTATGACATGCCGATGGTGGCGGCGGGGATTGCGATCCACTGGAAGGCGCGGAGCGACGCCGGCGAGCCGATCCCGCCGCTGGAGATCGGCCTCGTGATCGCGCTGGGAGCCTGCCTGCTCGCCATGATCGTGCACTCCGTGCCGCTCGCGGCGGCCATTCTGCTGGTCCTGCTGGCGTTGAGCATCGCCGGTGTGTTCGACCGCTCCAGCCGGCGCGCCCCTGCATTGAACATGACGCCGCCGGCGGCGGGCTGATTGCTCTCGGTGCAATTGACCGGATGACGATGCGTGATCGTCCGCGCTAAAGCAGCGGCAGAGATCCCGATCATCGAACCAGTCATGCCGCACACATCCTCCCTGCTCGCTTTCGCCCTCGTCTCGCTCGGCATGGTGCTGACACCAGGGCCGAACATGATCTATCTGATCTCGCGCTCGATCACGCAGGGCCACGCCGCCGGCCTGGTCTCGCTCGGCGGCGTTGCCGTCGGCTTTCTGGTCTACATGCTGGCGGCGGCGTTCGGCATCACCGCGCTGCTATTTGCCGTGCCGTTCGCCTATGACGCGCTGCGCCTCGCCGGCGCGGCCTACCTGCTCTATCTGGCGTGGCAGGCGGTGAGGCCGGGCGGACGCTCGCCCTTCCAGGTGAGGAAGCTCGCCATCGACAGCCCGCGCCGGCTGTTCCTGATGGGGCTCGTCACCAACCTGCTGAACCCGAAGATCGCGATGCTGTATCTGGCGCTGCTGCCGCAGTTCATCGATCCCGCTGTTGGCGGCGTGCTGACGCAGTCGGTGGTGCTCGGCGCGATCCAGATCGTGATCAGCGTCAGCGTCAACGCCATGATCGCCATGGCGGCGGGATCGATTGCCCTGTTCCTGGCGACACGGCCGAGTTGGGCGCTGGTGCAGCGCTATCTGATGGGCACGGTGCTCGCGGGACTTGCGGTGCGCATGGCGCTGGAGGCGCGGCGGGGGTGATTTCCATCGGCTCCCCCACCTTGTCCGCCGAAGCCTCCCGGCAAAGGCGGACAAGAGCGGGAGAGGGGGCACCGCGCGTGCGGAAAGATCTCGGAAGTCATCGTCGGCAAAGAACGGCCGATGAGCTTCTCAGTCCAGCTTCGCCTCCATGCCGCGCTTCACGGCGGGGCGGGCCATCAGGGTATCGTACCAGCGCTCGACGTGGGGAAAGTCGGCCAGATCGACCTTGTGGCGGGGGTGGCGCCAAGCCCAGCCGAGGATGGCGAAGTCGGCGATCGAGAGCGCGCCGGCGACGAACTCGTGCTGCGCCAGCCGGCGGTCGAGCACGCCATAGAGCCGGACCGTCTCGGCCATGTAGCGCTTGAGGCCGTAGGCGCGGTCCTGCTCGTTGGTCAGCGCGATGAAATGGTGCACCTGGCCGGGCATCGGGCCGAAGCCGCCCATCTGCCACATCAGCCATTCATAGACCGGAATCCGCTCGGCGAGGGATCTCGGCAGGAACTGCCCGGTCTTCTCAGCCAGATAGAGCAGGATGGCGCCGGATTCGAACACGCTGACCGGCTTGCCGTCGGGGCCGTCCGGATCCACGATGGCGGGAATCTTGTTGTTGGGGCTGATCGCCAGGAACTCCGGCGCCATCTGGGCGCCCTTGGTGATGTCGACCGGAACGACGCGGTATCGCAGCCCCATCTCCTCCAGCGCGACCGAGATTTTGCGCCCGTTCGGGGTGTTCCAGGTGTACAGCTCGATCGTCATGCGGGGCATCCTTCCCAATCGTCCTTGCTTGGTCGCGGGCTCCCATTAGCTCGAAACTGCATCCGGCTTCAAACGTACCGTTGTTGATGGGACATCGTGGCGGCTGGTCTCCGCCGCCCGCCCCCGATAGATTGCGCCACCCAAGAATCCACCCTCAGGGGAAAACGCCGTGTCCAAATCCGCCTCCCGCGCCCGCCTCCTCGAGATCATCCGCAGGCGCTCGTTCGGCCGTGGCGAGGTCACGCTGGCCTCCGGCCGCAAGAGCGATTTCTATTTCAACCTGAAGCCGACCATGATGGACCCGGAGGGCGCCACCTTGCTCGCCGAGCTCACCTATGAGGCGCTGAAGGACGAGGGCTTCGATTATATCGGCGGCCTGGAGATGGGCGCGGTGCCGCTCGCCGGCGCGATCGCCCAGATCTCCTGGATCAAGGGCCATCCGATCGCGGCCTTCTTCGTCCGCAAGAAGCCGAAGGAGCATGGCGCCAGGCTCGCGATCGAGGGCCTAACCCGCGACGAGACCCTGGCCGGCAAGCGCATCGTCGTGGTCGAGGACGTCACCACCACCGGCGGCTCGGCGATGAAGGCCGTGGAAACCCTGCGCGAGGCCGGCGCCGAGGTGACGCTGGTGTTCACGATGGTCGACCGCGAGGAAGGCGCCGCCGAGACCTTCGCCCAGGCCGGCCTGCCGTTCCAGGCGCTCTTCAAGGCGCACGAATTCCTCTGAGGCGCTTGGCGCGCGGCGCAATTCGCCGCCCGCGCATACCGCTCATTTACCAACGCCCGTTAAGGTTACCGCAAAGCTGATGGCGCCATGCCTTGGGCAAGGCGCGTTCGATCGCACATGATCGAGCGACGCGGGTTGCCGCGTCACGGCGTGGCTTTGCGGTGAAGATCCTGGCGATGGAGCGGGCGTTGCGTAGCGTGTTGTCGTTTCGGCGGAGGTCCCGCCACGTCGCTGTCGCGGCGACGGTCGGCCTCGTCGCGGCCGGCGCGCTGGCGCCGCGGATGGCGTCGGCCCAGGGCCTGTTCGACTTCCTGTTCGGCGGCTTCAACAAGCCGCAATCGCAGCGGCCGGCGGCGCAAGGCGGCCTCTTCGCCGATCCGTTCGGCACCAACCCGCAGGCCCCCGCCCAGCCGCGCGCCGCGAGCGGCGGATCGGGCGCAGCGTTCTGCGTGCGCACCTGCGACGGCCGCTATTTTCCGCTGGCGCGCGGCCTCGCCTCGCCGGCGCAGATGTGCCAGGCGTTCTGCCCGGCCAGTGCGACCAAGATCTATTTCGGCTCCAACATCGACTACGCCACGGCGGCGAACGGGGAACGCTATGCCGACAGCGAGAACGCGTTCGCCTATCGCCAGGCGCTGCGCGCCGACTGCACCTGCAACGGCCGCGATCCGGCCGGGCTGGCGCCGGTCGATCTGTCGCTCGACACCTCGCTGCGCCAGGGGGACGTCGTCGCCACGGCCGACGGGCTGGTGGCCTATTCCGGCGCGCGCGGCAGCGGCGGCCAGCCGGCCGACTTCAAGCCGGTCGCGTCCTATCCCGGGCTCAACTCGGACATGCGGGCCAAGCTGAGCGAGATGAAGGTCGCGCCGGTGCGCGCCGACATGGTCGGCGCAGACGCGCAGGCCATGGCTCTGCCGGCGGACGTCAATGTCAGCGCCGCACCGCCGCCCCTGAGCATCGCGCCAAAGCCCGCCGCAAGCCGGCTGAAGCAGGCGGATGTGAATTGAACACGCGCTGCGCCAAGGCGCAGCGCCGGCGTCGGTGCAGGCCGGCTCGGCACAGCGACCTCTGGAGCTTGAGCGCGCACTGTCCGCCGGGACTGACGGCCAGGGCTAGCGCGCGACGATCACGCCGATGACGTTCGGCGCTTCCAGATATTTCTCCTCGATCGCCGCGCGGGCGGCGGCGCGGTTGTCCGGCGTCAGCAGGCCGCGCTTCTCGGCCAGGATCATCCAGCAGAAGCCCCACCAATCGGTCAGCATGCCCTCGTCGTCGACCAGGTCATAGCCCTGCTCCGCGGCGAAGATGCGCGCTCGCGCCTCGTCGAGGCCATCGAGGAAGGTGTGGTCGGTGGCCGAGAACAGGTCGTCGGAAATGTCGTCGGTGGTGTAGCCCCAGACCGACATGCACACCGCGTTGAAAGCGCGGTCGATCTGGTCGTCGTCGACGGCCCGCCGCCGCGCCGTCTTGTGCAGCCGCGTCAGGCTGCGCGCGAAATCGGCAATGCGGGTCAGGGCCAGGGGATCGAAGGCGATATGGGACATGGTGTCCTCGCGGGATGCACTGATGCCGGCTTGTCTGGGGCGGATCGAATCGCAATCAGGATAATCGATCGTCTGCTGAATTGTTCTTAATTTGTTCTTGCGGAAAAAGGAAGTGCTGATTTATCGTCGTCCCGGCCCCCGAGCCGGGACCCAGAGCCACCGCAGCCCTTTGGTTTGCACGGACCGATGAGCACCCAGGCCGCATGGACGGTCTACATTCTTGGCAGCGGGCATCATGGCACGCTGTACATCGGCATCACCAATGATGTCAGAAGGCGCCTCGAAAGACCACCGTGCCGGGCGAGGCGCCAAGTTCGTCAGCAGGTACAAGGTTTTTCGCCTGGTTCACGTCGAGAGCTTTCCGACTCCGATCGAGGCGATCGCTCGCGAGAAGCAGCTCAAGAACTGGCACCGCGACTGGAAGGTCGAGCTGATTGAAAGGGACAACCCCGATTGGAGTGACTTGTCGGGCCTCATCCTCGGCCGGTGAGTCTGGATCCCGGCTTTCGCCGGGATGACGATGTGGAGAGTCCTTTCAACATCACCGCATATGCAACCGGCCGCCAGCGTGTTCCGCCCCCGGAACTCCGGCCCCGTTTTTGCATCATTTTCCATCACCTAGCTGTGCGGACCAGCCTTTCCCCGGGTTTCGGACCGCGCGCAACCATCGTATGCTTTTACCGGTTCCTCGTAGCATCACAGGTTTCCAAGGTGACAGATCAGCCGTCCCAGCGCAGCTTCGTAAGCACCGGCCAGCCCGTCGACGAATTGGCGGTCGCGGAGATCAAGAGCGACATCCTGGCCAAGCTTCGCCTCGCCATCGGCAAGGAAGCGAGCCAGGCGACGCAGCAAGACTGGTACCACGCCGCGGCGCTGACCTTGCGCGACCGCATCGTGCATCGCTGGCTGACCGCGGACAAGGAGAGCTACGACGCCGGGCGCAAGCGCGTCTACTATCTCAGCCTCGAATTCCTGATCGGCCGCCTGTTCACCGACGCGCTCAACAACATGGGCCTGATGAAGGTGTTCGAGACCGCGCTCGGCGATCTCGGCGTCGGCCTGATGGACCTGCGCAAATGCGAGCCGGACGCCGCGCTCGGCAATGGCGGCCTCGGCCGCCTCGCGGCCTGCTTCATGGAGAGCATGGCGACCTTGCAGATCCCGGCGATCGGCTACGGCATCCGCTATGATTTCGGCCTGTTCCGCCAGGTGATCGTCGACGGCTGGCAGCACGAATATCCCGACGTCTGGCTGTCGTTCGGCAATCCCTGGGAATTCCAGCGCCCAGAGGTGGTCTATCACGTCCATTTCGGCGGCGGCGTCGAGCATGTCGACGACAAGGGCCGCGACCGCGCGATCTGGCACCCCGGCGAGACCGTGCAGGCGGTCGCCTATGACACCCCGATCGTCGGCTGGCGCGGCCAGCATGTGAATGCGCTCAGGCTGTGGTCGGCTCGCTCGCCAGACCCGCTGAAGCTCGACGTCTTCAACTCCGGCGACTATCTCGGCGCCTCAGCAGAAGAAGCGCGCGCCGAGGCGATCTGCAAGTTCCTCTATCCGAACGACGAGAGCCCGGCAGGACGCGAGCTGCGGCTGCGCCAGGAATATTTCTTCGTCTCGGCCTCGCTGCAGGATCTCGTCAAGCGCCATCTCGGCTCCGACGGCCAGCTGCGCAGCCTGGCGCAGAAGGCCGCGGTGCAGCTCAACGACACGCATCCTTCGCTCGCCGTGGCCGAGCTGATGCGGATCCTGGTCGACCTGCACAATTTCCGCTGGGACGAGGCCTGGAAGATCACCATCGCGACCTTGTCCTACACCAACCACACGCTGCTGCCGGAGGCGCTCGAGACCTGGCCGGTCGAGCTGTTCGAGCGGCTGCTGCCGCGGCATCTCGAGATCATCTACCACATCAATGCGCAGCATCTCGCGCTCGCCGAGCAGCGCGCACCGGGTGACATCGACTACCGCGCCTCGGTGTCCCTGATCGACGAGAAGAGCGGCCGTCGCGTGCGCATGGGCCAGCTCGCCTTCGTCGGCTCGCACCGCATCAACGGCGTCTCGGCGATGCATTCCGACCTGATGAAGGAGACCGTGTTCCACGATCTCAACCATCTCTATCCCGGCCGCATCACCAACAAGACCAACGGCATCACCTTCCGCCGCTGGCTGACCCTGGCCAATCCCAAGCTGACGAACCTCTTGCGCGAGGCCTGCGGCGACGCCGTCGTCGACGATCCGACGCTGCTGTCGAGCCTCGAGAGCTACGTTGCCGACGCCAGCTTCCACCAGAAGTTCCGCGCGGTGAAGCATCACAACAAGGTGCTGCTGACGCGTCTGATCGTCGAGCGCATGAACGTGCGTCTCGATCCGGGCGCGCTGTTCGACGTGCAGATCAAGCGCATTCACGAATACAAGCGCCAGCTCTTGAACATCCTCGAAGCCGTCGCGCTATATCAGGACATGAAGGACGACCCGCAACGCGACTGGGTGCCGCGGGTGAAAATCTTTGCCGGCAAGGCGGCGGCGAGCTACCGCTACGCCAAGCTGATCATCAAGCTGATCAACGACGTCGCCGACACCGTCAACAACGATCCCGCGATCGGCGGCAAGCTGAAGGTCGTGTTCATGGCCGACTACAATGTCAGCCTGGCGGAAACGATCATTCCCGCGGCCGACCTGTCCGAGCAGATCTCGACCGCCGGCATGGAGGCCTCCGGCACCGGCAACATGAAGCTGGCGCTGAACGGCGCCCTTACCATCGGCACGCTGGACGGCGCCAATATCGAGATCCGCGACAATGTCGGCGCCGACAACATCGCGATCTTCGGCATGGAGGCCGACGAGGTCATGCTCCGCCGCAAGCAGGGGCTGGACGCGTCCGACGTGATCCACCGGTCACCGCGGCTGGCGCGCGCGATCGATGCGATCGCGACCGGCGCGTTCTCGCCGGACGAGCCCGGCCGGTTCGAGCCGATCGCGCATGCGTTGCGCCATCTCGACCACTACATGGTCTCGGCCGATTTCGATTCCTACTACGAGGCCCAGCGCGGCATCGATGCACGCTGGCAGACCGTGCCGGCCTGGACCCGCGCCTCGATCCTGAACGTCGCGCGCATGGCGTGGTTCTCCTCCGACCGCACCATCCGCGAATATGCCGACGACATCTGGAACGTGCCGGTCGGCCCGGTGATGGCGCCGGTGCAAGCGCAGCGGGCGTGAAGGGCCCTTCCCTCCCGCCTTCAGCAATGACCCATGACGTCATTGCAAAGGCCTTCGATTGCTTTTCACCTGACGGCCATCATACGATGACCGTCGGGAGGAATGCATGACCGAACCGCCAGTTCACTTGTTCGACGAGGCGACCCGCGTCACCGCCGGCGACAGCCGCTGGCAGGGCCGGACCAGCCCGGACTACTGGGCCTTCGTCGGCCCGTTTGGCGGCGTCACGGCGGCGACCGTACTGCGCGCGTTGATCCAGCACCCGCAAATCCAGGGCGATCCGCTGGCGGTGACGGTGAACTATTGCGCGCCGATCGCGGAAGGGCCGTTCGATCTCGACGTGCGGCTGGTGAAGGCCAACCGCTCCTCGCAGCATTGGTGCGTCGAGCTCAGCCAGGGTGATGCAGACGCGGCGACGCTCGCCACCGCCGTGTTCGCCGAGCGCCGGCCGTCCTGGTCGCATCAGCCGGCCACAAAGCCCGAGGCGCCGCCGTTCGACCAGGTCAAGCGTCATCCCGACACGAACATGTCCTGGACCAAGCAGTACGATTTCCGCTTCATCGAGGGGCGCCCCGCGTTCGGCGCGTCAGCGACGGGTGAGCCGCACAGCAGCTATTCCCGGCTCTGGATCTCCGACCGCAAGCCGCGCAAGCTCGACTGCCTGTCGCTGCTGTCGATGTCGGACGCCTTCTTCGGCCGCGTCTTCCACGCCCGCGGCGAGCTGGTGCCGTTCGGCACGGTGTCGCTGACGACCTATTCCCACGTCAGCCGGGACGAGCTCGCGGCCGAGGACATCACGCACGTGCTCGCGACGGCCGATGCCAAGATCTTCAACCGCAGCTATCAGGACCAGCATGGCGAGCTGTGGTCACCCTCCGGCCGCCTGCTCGCGACGACAACGCAGATCGCGTATTTCAAGGCGTGAAAGCCGGGACGCAAGCCAAGAAGACGGCGTCGTCCCGGCCTTGAGCCGGGACGACAGCTGTGGGTATGGCTTGAGCTCGCGCCTCTCGTGCATTGAACGGGGCGGAGCGGGAAAATGTGGGGTCAGCCGCAACGCGACCGCCCCCTTGTCGTTTGCAGCCCTACTCCGCCGCCAGCTTCAGATCCGGCGCGGCGTTACGGACCTCGGCATCGACCTGGGCTTCGAACTTGGCAAAATTCTTCTGGAACATGCCGACCAGCGCGCGCGCAGTCTTGTCGAACTCGGCCTTGTCCTTCCAGGTATTGACCGGGTCGAGGATCTCGGTCGGCACGCCCGGTAGCGCGGTCGGCACCGCGAAGCCGAAATATTTGTCGGTGCGGAACTCGACGTTGCGCAAGCTGCCGTCGAGCGCCGCCGTCAGCAGCGCACGCGTCACCTTGATCGGCATGCGCGAGCCCGTGCCGTACTTGCCGCCGGTCCAGCCGGTGTTGACCAGCCAGCAGTCGACATTGTGGTCGGCGATCAGTTGCCGCAGCATGTTGCCGTAGACGGACGGATCGAGCGGCAGGAACGGCGAGCCGAAGCAGGTCGAGAATTCCGGCTGCGGCTCGGAGCCCAAGCCGCGCTCGGTGCCGGCGACCTTGGCGGTATAGCCCGACAGGAAGTGGTACATCGCCTGGGCCGGCGAGAGCTTTGCGATCGGCGGCAGCACGCCGAAGGCGTCGGCGGCGAGCATCACGACGTTCTTCGGATGCGGCGCGCGGCCGGTGCGCGAGGCGTTCGGGATGTAGTCGAGCGGATAGGCCGAGCGGGTGTTCTCGGTCTTGGAGCCGTCGTCGAAATCGGGAACGCGCGTATCCTCATCGAGCACGACGTTCTCGAGCACGGCGCCGAAGCGGGTCGACGCCGCGAAGATCTGCGGCTCGGCTTCCTTCGACAGCTTGATGCACTTGGCGTAGCAGCCACCCTCGAAATTGAACACGCCGGACGGACCCCAGCCATGCTCGTCGTCGCCGATCAGGGTGCGGTTCGGATCGGCCGACAGCGTGGTCTTGCCGGTGCCGGACAGGCCGAAGAAGACCGCGGTGTCGCCCTTCGGCCCGACATTGGCCGAGCAGTGCATCGGCATCACGCCGCGCTCGGGCAGATAGTAGTTGAGCGTCGTGAACACGCTCTTCTTCATCTCGCCGGCATAATAAGACCCGCCGATCAGGACGATCTTGCGGGTGAAATCGATCGCGACGACGTTCTGCGAGCGCACGCCATGACGTTTCGGATCGGCACGGAAGCTCGGCATGTCGATGATGGTGAGCTCCGGCACGAAGGTGTCGAGTTCGATGGTCTCGGGGCGGATCAGAAGGGTGCGGATGAACAGCGAGTGCCAGGCGAGCTCGGTGAAGACGCGCGTCTTGATCCGGAACGTGGGATCGGCGCCGCCATAGAGGTCCTGCGCGTACAGGGTCTTGCCTTCGGCGTGCTTGATGAAGTCCTGATGCAGCGCCTCGAACTGCTCGGGCGTGATCGCCTGGTTGCCCGCCCACCACATCTTTTCGGTGGAGGCGTCGCGCACCGTGAACTTGTCCTTCGGGCTGCGACCGGTGAACTCGCCAGTATCCGCGCACAGCGCTCCGTCGGCCGACAGCACAGCCTCGCCCGCCGCCAGCGAATACTGATAGAGCTGAGGAGCGCCGAGATTCCAGTGCACCTGCTTGAGGTTCTTTAAGCCGAACTTGTCGGCACCGAAGGCGCCGTTGCGAATACCCGTCTCTTGCACGAAGATCCCTCCTGAGAGCCCGCATCTGTTGCGCGCAGTCGCGCGCGTTGCGCGGTGACCGTTGCCGTTACATCGCCTTATCGAAGCGCGGTCGCCGACCTAATACTGATCAACGCTGGTCTTGCCAAGACGATCCGGCCCAATTGGTTATTGGCAAGCCGTGATGCACGTAGCTCATGTTTTGCCGCGTCATGCACATTCCAGCGGCAGCCGCCTGCGCTCCGCCGAGATGCTGCAACGCAACAGATATATCAGCGCGGTTGGGTTTCACGAGAACGACGAACGACGCTCAAATCGACGAATTCGCGTGGGCAAGCGAAGACCGAGCGACGAAATGCGTCGGTGATTAGCCGTGTCGTCGCCCACCCGATCAGCCAGCTTCCATTCACGATTGTCTCGCGCTTGCGGGATCACTTAATCCGATTCTCCCGGCCGCGACGTCAACGAGCTCACTCGCGCCCACGCCATGGGTTTGCGCGGCGCTCACCTTCTGCTGGGCAGGGAGCGTGCACATCGAGCTTCACCACAAACTGCGTTCATGGGTGAACTTCACGGTCTTTCGTCACGAGACGATGAGCACAGCCATCAAAGCCCGCTCGAACTACACCTCACTTCGCGCGTGCCTCGTCAGCAAGCCTCACCAGCATCTTGCGCAATGCCCCGGGCGTGGTCACGCGCTCGGGAAACTCCAGCCGCAGCGTCCTGCCGTCGGCCATCAGATCCAATCCCTCCGGGTCACAGCCGCTACACCGCCACTCCGCGGCTTCGGCGCCGAGCAGCGTCGTCGCGTAGAGGGCGAGCGCCTCGCGATGATCTTCGTTCATGTGATCGACGGCGCCCTGCTCTGCCAGAATCAGTTCGTCAGCATCGGATATATCCGTGAGAAACTGCTCGGGCTTGAGATCGACGATGCGGCCGAATCCGGCGACGAGATGCGTGCCTGACGGGCGAATCACGAAGAACGAGAAGTCGGCGAAATCCGCGTAGTCCGCAGCAGACGGATGCGCATTGAGATACCGACGGCGCAGCATCTCGCGATTGTCGTCGCTGGCCTGCTCGGCTTTTCCCGACAGCATGATGCGCGAACCTTCGAGCGGATCGCCGGGCGCGCGTTCATCGAGCATCAGCGACACGCGCGAATCGGCAAGTACATTCCTGGTGTGCACGGCTAATCGCGAGATCAGGATGATCGGAGCACCATCGGACGCAGTAGCGACATTGACCAGCGAGCAGTAGGGATCGCCCGAGCCAACCATCAAGGTTGCAAGTGCGCCCTGCCGGCTCCGGCGCAGCAGGGAATGCGTCACGCGGTTAGGGTTAAAGCTCGCAGACATCATCTTTCCCTCGTCCAAGCAGTTGCAATGAAGGCCTTTTTTCGGCTAAACGGACCACAAACTTGGGCGGGGCACAAACTTTGCCATGCTATTTGTGGAACTCGGTCACACTTCAGCCCAGCTTGCATTGCTCGTTGACCATGTTCGAAGCCCAGTTATGCGGCCCTTAGCTCGATTCTCGTGTCTCGGCTAACCAGACTCTGAAAGCAGGCTCATGCCCACAATCGCCTTGGTCGATGACGACCGTAACATTCTGACATCCGTCTCGATCGCGCTCGAGGCCGAAGGCTATCGCATCATGACCTATACCGATGGTGCATCGGCGCTCGACGGATTCCGGACCAGCCAACCCGACCTTGCCATCCTCGACATCAAGATGCCGCGCATGGACGGCATGGAGACGTTGCGGCGGCTGCGGCAGAAGTCCGACCTGCCCGTGATCTTCCTCACCTCCAAGGACGAGGAGATCGACGAGCTGTTCGGCCTGAAGATGGGTGCGGATGACTTCATCCGCAAACCGTTCTCGCAGCGCCTGCTGGTCGAGCGCGTCAAGGCCGTGCTCCGTCGCTCGCAGCCGAAGGATCCGACGGCGCTGCCGAAGGAGAACGACGCCAAGGCGCTCGATCGCGGCCTGCTGCGCATGGATCCGGAGCGTCACACCTGCACCTGGAAGAACGAGCCGGTCACGCTGACCGTCACCGAGTTCCTGATCCTGCAGGCGCTGGCGCAGCGTCCGGGCGTGGTCAAGAGCCGCAATGCGCTCATGGACGCGGCCTATGACGACCAGGTCTATGTCGACGACCGCACCATCGACAGCCACATCAAGCGGCTGCGCAAGAAGTTCAAGATGGTCGATGAGGAGTTCGAGATGATCGAGACCCTCTACGGCGTCGGCTATCGCTTCAAGGAAACCTGAAACGATAGCTCTGAAGCAAGGGACCTGAAGCATTGCCTTGCGCGACGTCATGCGAAATTGCGCGCTGACGTCGCGGTCTCGATTGGATAGGCTACGCCTCCTGCGCGTTTGTCCGAGCGCAGATGCCGGAACGGGGCCATTGTTGCGGCGAATTCGGGTGCGGCAAGTCGAGTTCTCACGGGAATTCGCCGCACGACCCCTACGAAATTCGGAATCGGAGCACTCACATTGCTCGATCGCACGCAGCTTGACCCAGCCGTGAATGCCCACGACGCCGCGGCGACGATCGCGTCCGAGGCGGCGGACGAGACCCCGCAGGTCTCCGGCTGGCAGCGTCCGCTGAGCTGGCTGCGCCGCGCCGGACAGTTCCTGTTCGCGCTGTCGTTCTCGAGCCTCACCCGCCGCATCGTCTCGCTGAACATCGCCGGCCTGCTCGCACTGGTTGCAAGCATTCTGTACCTGTCGCAGTTCCGCGCCGGACTGATCGATGCGCGCGCGCAGAGCCTTCTGGTGCAGGCCGAGATCATCGCCGGCGCCATCGCCGCCTCGGCCACCGTGCAGACCAACACCATCACCATCGATCCCGAGCGCCTGCTCGATCTCAAGCCCGGCGAGAGCTACGGCGCGCCGGACGAATATTCGCCGCTCGACTTCCCGATCAATCCGGAACGCGTCGCGCCGGTGCTGCGCACGCTGATCTCGCCGACCAAGACCCGCGCACGCATCTATGACCCGAATGGCGGCCTGTTGCTCGATAGCCGCAATCTCGAGAACGTGCTGCGCTTCGACCTGCCACCGCCGTCGAGCGAGAAGCCCGGCTTCGTCGAGCGCGCGCTGATCTCGGTACGCACCTGGCTCAATCGCGGCGACCTGCCGCTGTACCGCGAATATGGCCCCGAGAACGGCAACGGCTACGAGGAAGTCGCCGACGCGCTGAAGGGCCAGAAGCGCAGCATGGTCCGGGTCAATTCGCGCGGCGAAGTCATCGTCTCGGTCGCGGTGTCGGTGCAGCGCTCGCGCACCATCCACGGCGCCTTGATGCTGTCGACGCAGGGCGACGACATCGATCAGATGGTCACCGCCGAGCGTCTCGCCATTCTGAAGGTCGGCGGTGTTGCCTCCGCGGTCATGATCGTGCTGTCGCTCTTGCTCGCCAGCACCATCGCCGGGCCGGTGCGCCGGCTCGCCGACAGTGCCGAGCGGGTCCGCCGCCGCATCAAGACCCGCGTCGAGATTCCCGATTTCACCCGCCGCCGCGACGAGATCGGCCATCTCTCCGGCGCGCTGCGCGACATGACGGACGCGCTCTACAACCGCATCGAGGCGATCGAGATGTTCGCCGCCGACGTCGCCCACGAGCTCAAGAACCCGCTGACCTCGCTGCGCTCGGCGGTCGAGACCCTGCCGCTGGCGCGCAACGACAACAGCCGCGCCCGCCTGCTCGCCGTGATCGAGCACGACGTGAAGCGGCTCGACCGGCTGATCTCCGACATTTCCGACGCCAGCCGGCTCGATGCCGAGCTGCAGCGCCAGGACATGACCCTGGTCGATCTGCGCCGCCTCCTGAACACGCTGACCTCGGTCGCCAACGAGACCAAGCTCGGCACCGACGTCGCCGTCGAGGTCCGGTTCGAGGGCCGCGGCGCCAACGACACGTTCTCGGTGCCCGGTCATGATTCGCGGCTCGGCCAGGTGATCTCCAACCTGCTGTCGAACGCGCAGTCGTTCTCCGCCGCCGGCGGCAAGGTGCGCATCACCTGCCGGCGCGTGCGCTCGGAGATCGAGATCACGGTCGATGATGACGGTCCAGGCATTCGCGAGGACGCCCTGCAGCGCATCTTCGAGCGGTTCTATACCGACCGGCCGCACCAAGGCTTCGGCCAGAATTCCGGCCTGGGCCTATCGATCTCCAAGCAGATCATCGACGCCCATGGCGGGCGGATCTGGGCCGAGAACCGGCCCGGCCCGGTCGACGCCGACGGACATCCGACCTCAGCCGGGGCCCGCTTCATCGTCCGGCTGCCGGCGTCGTGACGAACGAAGCGGCGAGCATCCATGCGTCTGCCGTCCAGGTGGGGGAACTGGCCGTCCTGATCCGGGGTCCCTCCGGGTCCGGCAAATCCCGTCTCGCCTTCGATCTGATGCTCGCCGGACGCGCGGGACAGCTGCCGCCGACGGTTCTGGTGGGCGATGACCGTGTTCATCTCGCCACACGCGGCGGGGAAATGTGGGTAAGTCCCGCACCCGCTCTGGCCGGACTGATCGAGATCCGCGGCCTTGGAATCCGCGCCTGCGACCATGTGTCGGAGGCGAAACTGGGGCTGGTGGTCGACCTGATGGCCGAGGAAGCCGCCCGCCTGCCGAACGCCGAATCGCTTCGCATTCATCTCAACGGTATCAAATTGCCACGCATACCGGTTGGGCCGGGTTTTCCACCCCTCCCGTTGGTTGTAGCGGCGCTTATTACCACTCCGACTTTCATGTTCCGGTAATCTTTCGGCCGATTGTGTGGAGCAAATTGGTAACCATATCAGCCCCACTATCGCGACCGATTAGACCGCCGCCAGCTCCCATTCTGTATGCCAGAATCCGGGAGGCTCGCGAATATGCCCTCTTGCGCGGGGGCTCCGGATGGTCAAAGTGGCGCGTTCGTGCGGTGCACCCAAGGCGCCCGCGAGGAGTATCCGATGATTGGCCTGGTACTGGTGACCCATGGGCGCCTCGCCGACGAGTTCAAGGCGGCGCTGGAACACGTCATGGGCCCTCAAAAACAAATCGAAGCGGTCACGATTGGCGCCGACGATGATTCCGATCTCTGTCGCAGCGACATCATCGAAGCCGTGAACCGCGTCGACACCGGCGACGGTGTCGCCATTCTCACCGACATGTTCGGCGGCACGCCTTCGAACCTCGCCATCTCCTGCATGAGCCGGCCCCAGGTCGAGGTGCTCGCGGGCATCAACCTGCCCATGCTGGTCAAGCTCGCCAAGGTGCGCGAGGAGCGCTCGCTGCCCGACGCCATCGCCATGGCGCAGGAGGCGGGACGCAAATACGTCACCATCGCCAGCCGCGTGCTCGCCGGCAAATGAGCGACGAGGACGCCCCGCAGGACAACGTCGCCGGCCCGGCGGTCCCTGCCGGAGCCCTCTCGCGAGAGCTGCTGATCACCAACAAGCGCGGCCTGCACGCGCGGGCCTCGGCGAAATTCGTGCAGATGGTCGAAAAGTTCCAGGCCGAGGTCTGGGTGACGCGCGGCGGCGAGACCGTCGGCGGCCGCTCGATCATGGGCCTGATGATGCTGGCGGCGGCGCCGGGAACCAAGATCCTGGTGTCCGCCACCGGGCCCGAGGCGGAGGCCGCGCTGCAGGCGATCACCGACCTGGTGAACGACAAGTTCCACGAAGAAGGCGTGTGAGGGACTCCCGAACCTCGCTTTGCCTGCCGCAATGGGCATTCTACCCGATGTGCGCCTATCCTCGCATAGCGACGCGGTAAGGATGGCATGTCCAATAGCGCTATTCGGCTGAGCGAGGCAGACCTGCGAGCCGTGGCTGAATACGCAGCCCTCTCTGCACTTCCGGCGCTGGCGATCTTCGAACGCGACCGACCGGATGATCTTCGCGCACGAGCCGCAATACAGGCCGCCCGAAGCTTTGCGAGCGGTGGGAATCGGAGCAAATCCCTACGGGATAGCGCGTGGGCGGCGCAGCGGGCGGCAATCGAGGCCCGCGATGAGGGGTTGCGCGCGGCCTATGAGGCCGCTCGCGCTGCCCTCGCCGCGGCGGGCGCGGGCTTTCTTCATCCCCTCCCGAACCCTTCCCAGGTCAAGCACATCCTCGGAGCTGCCGGCCACGCGGCGCGAGCTTTCGAAATCTCAGCCGGAGACGTTCCCGCCGTCGGCGCTGACTACCTCGCGCGATCACGGCTTCTCGCTTCTCAAGAGGTCGTGGACGTCCTCAGACGTTATCCTGGTGCACCGCCCGGGGGAGGCCGGGTCGGAGAGCTGATCCGCCAGCTCGATACCCTGCTCCGGTGATCGGGAGGCCTCGCGCGCAGGAGCGCTTGGCCGGTACGGCAGCGGAGCTATCTCTCCGGTCCCTGAATATACACCTTCCAAACGATTGCAGGGCCCGCCTGGCCGTGGAAGAAGCGCTGGGTGGTCATCACCAGCGGCTCGGCCTTCGGCGCCTCCTTGGCCATCCAGGCCTCGCAGGCCGCGATCCGGTTGTCGGTGGTGTCGCAGATGCCGATGAATCCCTCGCGCTTGAGGTCCTCCAGCGTGCTCAGGCCGGAACTCCAGGTCTCCTCCGCCGTGGTGGGCACCGTGAACGGCCGCGGGTGGTCCGGGCTATAGAAGGTCATCGGCGTGTTCATCTCGGAAAAGCCGGCCACGAGGGGCCAGGGCGAGCCGAACCGGGCGTGCCAGGCCTTGGTCAGCTCCCGCGCCAGCTCCGAACGGGCGCCATAGCCGGTGGCGCCGTTCGGATTGGCGGCCATCTCGCGCCGGGCAATCCAGGGCGAGGCGATCAGCGTGAGCAGCGACAGGACGAGCCAGACGGCGGCGAGCCGCGGCACCATGACCCGCCGCAGCCGCAGCGCGGGGATCGCGACCAGCGCCAGCGGCACCAGGAAGAACAGCGAGATGCCCCAATCGGTCTTCATGTAGATCGTGAAAGCGAGCCCGCCGAGCGGCGGCCCGACGGCGACGATCGCCTGCACCAGCCAGACATTGATCGCCTGGCTTACATTCACGCCGGGATTGGGACCGCCGCGCCAGTTGCGGAAGGCGAATCGCGGCGGCCAGGCCATCACCAGCGCCGCCAGCGCCACCGGCAAAGCCAGCAGCGCCAGATTGTGGCCGACATAGCCGAGCACGAGCTCGGCAGCCCGGCCGCGGTCCGACAGCGTATAGACATCCCCGGCATAGGTGATGGCGACGAAATCGACCCGCCACAGCCAGACCAGATGCGGGATCATCGCCACCAGCATGGTGACGATCGCGACCCACGGCGCGGGCGACGCCAGGAAGCGCAACCGTTCCGGGTGCAGCAGCGCCGCAAGGCCGATGGCGCCGATCATGGTCAGCACCCAGTATTTGGTCATCAGCGCCGCCGCGCCGGCGAGGCCGAGCCACAGGCCGGAGGCGGCGCTGCGCTTTTCGAACGCGTTGAGATAGGCCAGCACCAACAGCGGCAGGGTCAGCAGCTGAACCAGGTCGGCGTTGTACTTGAAGCCCTTGAAATTGAAGATCGGGTACAGCGCGACCATCACCACGACGAAGAAGGCGCGGCGGCGGTCGACCACCTTGAGGCTCGCGAGCCAGACGATCACGAGGCCGCTGCCATTCACGGCCATCGCCAGCGCATAGGTCGCCCAGTCCTTGACCGGAAACACTGCGAACCACAGCCCGGCGATCCAGCCCGACAGCGGCGGATGCTTGCCGTAGCCGAGCAGGAAGCGGCTGCCCCAGGCATAGGCCTCGGCGACGTCCATGTGGACGTCCTGCGCTGCCTTCAGATTGGTGAGGATCGCGGTCCATAGCACCGCGTGGACCACCGCGAAGCCGATGACGACCCAGATCGACGTTGCCGGCGCCGTGGCGCGCGCCACCAGCCAGGCGGAGATTCGCCGCGGTCCGAGACGGCCGCGCATGCGCGCCGCGAGAGGCGGGAGAGAGGTACTCGACATCCGCCCTCGGTAGCCTGTTTTCAGCGCCCGGGGAATCAGCTTGCCGTGAAGAAAGGCCCTGGAAATTCAGCAATATGGTTGCTGGTTGGGGGCTCGGGGTGCTATCTGCGCGACCCATGACGACCGTCCCCATTCCCAACATCCGCAACTTCTCCATCGTCGCCCATATCGACCATGGAAAGTCCACGCTCGCCGACCGCCTGATCCAGATGACGGGCGGGCTGTCGGACCGCGAGATGGCGGGCAAGGAGCAGGTGCTCGATTCGATGGACATCGAGCGCGAGCGCGGCATCACCATCAAGGCGCAGACCGTGCGCCTGCGCTACCGCGCCAAGGACGGCAAGGACTACATCTTCAACCTGATGGACACGCCCGGCCACGTCGACTTCGCCTACGAAGTCTCCCGGTCGCTGGCGGCGTGCGAGGGCTCGCTGCTGGTGGTCGACGCCAGCCAGGGCGTCGAGGCGCAGACGCTCGCCAACGTCTACCAGGCGCTCGACAACAACCACGAGATTGTCCCGGTCCTCAACAAGATCGACCTGCCGGCGGCGGAGCCCGAGAAGATCAAGCAGCAGATCGAGGACGTCATCGGCATCGATGCCTCCGATGCCGTGATGATCTCGGCCAAGACCGGCCTCGGCATTCCCGACGTGCTGGAGGCGATCGTCACCCGGCTGCCGCCGCCGAAGGGCGATCGCGACGCCACCCTGAAGGCGCTGCTGGTCGACAGCTGGTACGACGTCTATCTCGGCGTCGTCGTGCTGGTGCGCATCGTCGACGGCGTGATGAAGAAAGGCCAGCGCATCCGCATGATGGGCACGGGTGCGGCCTATGACGTCGAGCGCGTCGGCTTCTTCACGCCGAAGATGACCCAGGTCGACGAACTCGGCCCCGGCGAGGTCGGCTTCATCACCGCCGCGATCAAGGAAGTGGCGGACACCCGCGTCGGCGACACCATCACCGACGACCGCAAGCCGGTGACGGAGATGTTGCCGGGCTTCAAGCCGGCAATCCCCGTGGTGTTCTGCGGACTGTTCCCGGTCGATGCCGATGATTTCGAGACCCTGCGCGCCGCGATGGGCAAGCTCCGCCTCAACGACGCCAGCTTCTCCTTCGAGATGGAAACGTCGGCCGCGCTCGGCTTCGGCTTCCGCTGCGGCTTCCTCGGCCTGTTGCACCTCGAGATCATCCAGGAGCGCCTCTCCCGCGAGTTCGATCTCAACCTGATCGCGACCGCGCCAAGCGTCATCTACAAGATGAAGCTGACCGACGGCGAGGAGATCGAGATCCACAACCCGGTCGACATGCCCGACGTGGTCAAGATCGCCGAGATCCAGGAGCCGTGGATCGAGGCCACCATCCTGACGCCTGACGAATATCTCGGCAGCGTGCTCAAGCTCTGCCAGGACCGCCGCGGCAATCAGAAGGAGCTCACTTACGTGGGCAGCCGCGCCATGGTCAAATACGACCTGCCGCTCAACGAGGTGGTGTTCGACTTCTACGACCGGCTGAAATCGGTCTCCAAGGGCTACGCCTCGTTCGACTATCACCTGACCGACTACAAGCCGGCCGATCTCGTCAAGATGCAGATCCTCGTCAACAACGAGCCGGTCGATGCGCTGTCGATGCTGGTGCACCGGACCCGCGCCGAAGGCCGGGGACGCGCCATGGTCGAGAAGATGAAGGATCTGATCCCGCCGCACATGTTCCAGATCCCGATCCAGGCGGCGATCGGTGGCAAGGTGATCGCGCGCGAGACCGTGCGCGCGCTGCGCAAGGACGTCACCGCCAAGTGCTACGGCGGCGACATCACGCGTAAAAGAAAACTTCTGGAGAAGCAGAAGGAAGGCAAGAAGAAGATGCGGCAGTTCGGCAAGGTCGACATCCCGCAGGAAGCCTTCATCGCCGCCCTCAAGGTGGATAGCTGAGGCGCGGGTCTGCCCCTCTCCGGTTTCATCAGCACGATAGACTGAGGAGAATCCGGATTCCAAAGCGGAACCAGCGCTCCCGTGCAACTACGGTATCCGTTCCTTAATGGTATTCTGGGACCCTTGCTGCAAAGCAAGGAATGCCCCGAATGTCCCGCCTCCGGTCCATCTCCGCCCGCCTCATCGTCGCGCTCTCGCTCACCGTCGCCATCGCCTGTGCCGTGCTCGGCACCTTCTCCGTCATCCAGCAGCGCGCCCTGACCCGGCTGGCGCTGGAGCAGCAACTCAAGCTGCAGTTCGACAGCGTGTCGGCCGGCATCGACTATGAAGGCCGCGCCGCGCTGGCGGTCAGCTCCACCCTGGCGGCGCTGCCGCCGATCGCCGATGCCTACCTCAAGGGCGACCGCGACGCGCTGGGCGCCCTGCTCGGCGGCGCCATGACGTCGCTGAAGGCGCAAGGCATTCCGCTGGTGAACGTATGGGCGCCGCCGGCCACCAATTTCTATCGCGTGCATGAGCCCAAGGTGTTCGGCGACGACACCTCCAAGCGCCGCATCACCGTGGTGCAGGCCAACCAGACCGGCCGCCTGATCGCCGGCGTCGAGCAGAGCCGGCTGTCGCTCGGCATCTTCGGGATGACGCCGATCATGCGCGACGGCAAGGTGATCGCGACCGTCGACGTCGGCGCCGCCTTCGGCAAAGAATTCGTCGACCGCGCCAAGCAGCGCTTCGGCATCGATCTCGCGGTCTACTGGATCGACAACGGGCAGCCGAAGCGGCTGTCGTCGACGTTCGGCGACGATGTCGTCGCCACCTCGGACGAGGTGCTCGCGGTGTTCAAGGGCACGGCGCTGCTGCGCGACGCCACCCTGGCCGGCAAGCCCGCCGCGGTCTATGCCGGCCAGATCAGGAACTACGCCGGCGACCCGATCGCCGTGCTCGAGCTGATCAAGGACACCACGGCCTATGAGGCCGCAGCCAGCAGCGCGCAGCAGCAGCTGATCATCGGCACGGTCGTGATCCTGCTGCTCGCCGTCATCGTCGCGCTGTTCGTCGCCCGCGGCATCTCGCGCCCGCTGGTCGCGATCACCGCCGTCATGCACCGGCTGTCGAGCGGCGACACCGAGGTCGCGATCCCCGGCGGCCAGCGCAAGGACGAGCTCGGCACGATGGCTCAGGCGGTCGACGTGTTCCGCCGCAACATGATCGAGACGGCCAGCCTGCGCGAGGCGCAGGAGGCGACGCAACACCGCGCCGAGCAGGAGAAACAGGCGCTGCAGCGGCAGATGGCCGACCGGTTCGAGGCCGACGTCAAGGGCGTGGTGTCCTCGGTTGCCAAGGCCACGGCGGACATGGAGCGCGTCGTCCACGAGATCACCGTCAGCGTCAACGGCACCTCGCAGCGTGCAGCGGCCGCCGCTGCCGCGTCCGAGGAAGCCTCGAGCGGCGTGTCGACCGTCGCCGCGGCCTCCGAAGAACTCGCCTCCTCGGTGACCGAGATCGGCCGCCAGGTCGCGCATTCCAGCAAGGTCGCCGATGCCGCGGTCGTCAAGGCGCGCCAGACCACCGAGATGGTCGGCAGCCTCGCCGCAGCCGCCGAGAGGATCGGCGACGTGCTGCGCCTGATCGACGCGATCGCGAGCCAGACCAACCTGCTGGCGCTCAACGCGACCATCGAGGCGGCGCGTGCCGGCGAGGCGGGCCGCGGTTTCGCGGTCGTGGCCGCCGAGGTCAAGGAGCTGGCCGGCCAGACCGCCAAGGCGACGGAAGAGATCGCCGGCCAGGTCAGCTCGATCCAGGCCGCGACGTCCGACTGCGTGACCGCCATCGGCGGCATCAGCACAACGATCCAGGAGATCAGCGGCATTGCCGCGACCATCGCCGCCGCCGTCGAGCAGCAAGACTCGGCGACGCGCGAGATCGCGCGCAGCGTCCAGCAGGCGGCGTCCGGCACCAACGAGGTGTCGCAGAACGTCGTCGGCGCCAGTGACGCCGCCGAGCAGTCACGCCAGCTCGCCGACCACGTCATGGTCGCCACGCGCGACCTCGGCAAGCGTGCGAACGACCTGTTCAAGAGCGTCGACACCTTCCTCGCCGGCCTGCGCAAGGCCGCGTAGCTGGCGGGCCGCTTGCGCTCAGCCGCCCGGCGTGAGCGCAAAGCCCTCGTCGAGCCAGCCGGCAATGCCGCCGATCATCATCTTGACCGGCAGCCCGAGCTGCGCGAGGCGGATGGCCGCCCGGTTGGCGCCGTTGCAATGCGGACCGGCGCAGTAGACGACGAAAAGCTCGGTCTTCGGATACTCTGCCATCCGCTCCGCGGTCATGGTCCGGTGCGGAATGTTGATGGCGCCCGCGATGTGGCCCTTCGCGAACGAGGCCGGGCCGCGGACGTCGACCAGGATGAAGTCCAGAGCGGCCGCGCGGAGGCTCTCGTGAACGTCCCAGCAATCGGTCTCGAATCCGAGCATCGCCTCGAAATGCTGGAGCGCCAGCGCTGAGGGAGCGGCGGGCACTTCGGTGACATGCGTGGTCATTGGGTCTCCATGCAGTGATGTAAACAGGCCCGAATCTCGCCCGAGATGCCCGGCGCCCCAAGTGACGGATCCGACAAAGTCCGGTAAGTTTCCGCCAATGCCGCCAGCCGCAGCCAGCAGCCATCGTCAGGATCCCGGCCTCGTCGCCGTCATTGCCTATGACGGGCTGTGCACGTTCGAGTTCGGCATCGCGGTCGAAGTGTTCGGACTGCCGCGGCCGGAGTTCGATTTCTCCTGGTATCGGTTCAAGGTGGTCTCGGCCGAGGGACGGCGGTCACGCGCGATCGGCGGCATCGTCGTTGAGGCCGGCGCGCCGCTCGCGCGCCTGAAGGACGCCCGCACGATCATCGTGCCGGGGTGGCGCGATCGCACCGAGCGGCCGCCCGAGCGCCTGCTGCGCGCCATCTCGCAGGCGGCTGCGCGCGGCGCGCGATGCCTGTCGATCTGCTCCGGCGTGTTCGTGCTCGCAGCCGCAGGCCTGCTGGACGGCAAACGCGCCACGACGCATTGGCGGCACATCCCCGACCTGAAGCGGCTCTACCCCCGCATTCAGGTCGAGGAGGACACGCTCTATGTCGACGAGGGCAACGTCATCACCTCGGCCGGCAGCGCGGCGGGCATCGACGCCTGCCTGCATCTGGTCCGGCGTGATTTCGGCAGCAAGGTTGCGAACACCGTTGCGCGGCGGTTGGTGATGCCGCCGCACCGGGACGGCGGGCAGGCGCAGTACGTCGTCGCACCGGTCCAGGCGCGCCCGGGACGGACGATCGGCGAGGTCATGGACTGGGCGCGGGCGCGACTGGCGCAGCCGATTGCGATCAGCGCGATGGCAAAACGCGCCGGGATGAGCGAGCGCACCTTGCTGCGGTCGTTCAAGGACAGCACTGGCGCGAGCCCTGCGGCCTGGCTGCAGCAGGAGCGCATGGCGCGGGCGCGGGAGCTGCTGGAGACTGCGACGCTCTCCCTGGCGGACATCTCGGCGCAGTGCGGCTACCGGTCGCTCGAAACGTTTCGCGTCGCTTTCCGTCGCATCGTCGGAACATCGCCCGCGGCGTATCGCCGGCGCTTCGAGGCGCGCCCGACATCAGCCAGCGTCGCTCGCTCAAGCCACCAGCGCGTTGCCAGATGAGGCACCGTCCATGGCATCTCGCTGCGCCTGCAACAGCCGGACGATGTCGACATTGGGCCGGGGCCGGCTGAACAGATAACCCTGCCCTTCATGGCAGCCCTCGGCGCGCAGACAGCGGAGCTCCGCCTCGGTCTCGACGCCCTCGGCCGTGATGATGACGCCGAGCCCCTTGCCGAGGCTGACGATCGAGCGGACGATCGCCTGCGCCTCGCGATTGGCGGCGAGATCGCGGATGAAGGATTGGTCGACCTTGATCTTGTCGAACGGAAAGCTGCGCAGATAGCTCAAGCTGGAATAGCCGGTGCCGAAATCATCCATCGAGATGCGGACGCCGAGCGCGCGTAGCGCATGCAGGGTCGCCAGCACCTGGCCGCTCTTTTCAAGCACCAGGGTCTCGGTGATCTCGAGCTCGAGCCGGCTCGGCGGCAAGCCCGACTGCTTCAGCACGTCCATGACCAGCGACAGCACGTTGCCGACGCGAAACTGCAGCGGCGACATGTTCACGGCGACGCGGACGTCGTCCGGCCATTTTGCAGCGTCGCTGCAGGCCTGGCGCAGCATCGCGCGGCCAAGCGCCGAGATCAGGCCGGTGTCCTCGGCGACCGGGATGAACTCCGACGGCGGGATCATGCCGCGCTCGGGATGCGGCCAGCGCACCAGCGCCTCGAACCCGGTGATGCGTCCGGTCGAGAGGTCGATCAGCGGCTGATAATGCGGCTGCAGCACGTCGCGCTGGATGGCCTCGCGCAGCTCGGATTCGATCTTGCGCCGGCTCTGCGCGCGGGCATCCATGCCGGGTTCGAAATAGCTGAAGGTGCCGCGCGTCTCGTTCTTGGCGCGCGACAGCGCCATGTCGGCGTTCTTGAGCAGCTTCTCGGCATCGTCGCCGTCGTTCGGCGCCATGGCGATGCCGATCGTGGCGCCGATCGTCACCGAGCTGCCGTCGATGAGATAAGGATCGGCGATCGCCTGCAACAGCCGGCGGCAGAGCTGGGCCGCATCCTCCGGCCGTGCCTGCCCGCCTTGCACCACCGCGAACTCGTCGGAGTTGAGACGGGCGACGATGTCCTCCTGGCGCAGGATCGAGCGCAGCCGCTTGCCGACCCCGCGCAGCAGCCGGTCGCCGACGGCGTGGCCCAGCGTGTCGTTGATCGACTTGAAATTGTCGAGGCCGAGCACCAGCACGGCGATTTTCTCGGAGCCGCGCCGCATCTGGGCGAGCTTGTCATCGATCTTCTGGCGCAGCAGGTTGCGGCTCGGCAGGCCGGTCAGTGCATCGTGCTGGGCCAGGAAGGCGAGCCGCGCCTCGGCGCGCTTGCGTTCGGTGATGTCCATAAGCGCCAGCAGCACGGCGGGCTGGCTGTTGTGGACGAGATGGCGTGAATAGATCGCGAGATCGATCAGGGCGCCATCGGCGCGGACATGCTTCCAGGTGCGCGCCGCCTGCTCCTCGCCGGACTGCTCGCCGGCCCAGGGCGGCTCGCTCTCATAGGCCTGCAGGTTGCGGATGCCGAGCCGCTCGAAGGCGGCGCGGCTATAGCCGTAATGCTGGGCCGCCGCTTCGTTGACGCCGAGCACGCGCCCATCATCCGTCGCGCAGACGATCATCGGCACCGGATTGCCGTCGAACAGCAGGCGGAACGACTCCTCGCGCTGCTTCAATTCGGTGATGTCGACGCGCAGGCCGACGATCCCGCCATCGCCGGTCAGGCGCTCCTCGATCAGGATGGTGCGGCCGTCGGACAATTTCTGCTCGTGGCGGCCGCTCGGCTGGAACAGCCTCTCCAGCCGCTCGGCGATCCATTCCTCCTCGCGCCCGGCGGCTTCCGGATAATCGCCCCGCGCCACGCCGACCCGGATGGTGTCCTGCAGCCGCGCGCCGGCTTCGAACAGGTCCGAGCTGCGGTTGTAGATTTCGGCGTATTTCTTGTTCCAGAGAATGTAGCGGCCGTCGGCGTCGAGGAACACGATACCCTCGGGAAGAATGTCGATCGCTTCGATGAGACGATCATGCGCCTTCTTCGCCTCCGCCATCGCCACTTCGGCGCAATTGCCCGCGATCTCATCGACGGGGCCGAGGTTGCGCAGGTTGTGCCGCCGCAATTTCGGGCTCGGCTTGACCGGGTGAATTGCATCGCGGGCGCTTGGCACGCGATTGCGCTTTTTTGCCGTGGGTGGCCGAACGGGCCGCATTGCGTGCCTCACTCTCCTTCTCGACGAGCAGTTTTCGGCCACGTTTCTGAAAAAATGGTATCTTGATGCGGGGCACGACAGCCACTGGTTACGGGAACAGGCAGACGCACTCGCGTATTTGGAGAGCTGAGACTTGCGCGGAGGATCAACCAAGGGCTGCGGTACAACCAGCGATAAGTGACGTCGGTTGCCGCAGACCAAAAAAGACCCGCATACCGTGCAATGGCCCCGCACGTGGTGTTCATTTACCGAACGAACTCACGCAATTGAGCCGTGTTCAGCCTGTTCCGCCAATCCGGCAGCAGGGTTAAAATCAGGTTAAAGTGGCTCGAATGCCTGACGTTGACGCAGAATTGGGCATCTCGACCGGTCGGCAGCCGCTACACTCGCTCCATGCATGTCCGCCTGATTCTGGTCGCCATCATCAGTTCGGCCGTCATTGCCGCGACGGCTCCGGCCCGTGCCCAGGACAAGGGCAGCGTCGAGCCGAAGGCCCTGCCGCCCTTGGCGCATCCGGACGATCCGGATACACCGGCCAAGGAGCTGTTCGCCCGCAGGATCCTGCCCTCGGCGCAACCGACCAAGGTGATTGGAACCTATAATCGCGGCTGCATCGCCGGCGCCGAGCGAATGCCGATCAATGGCGAGGGCTGGCAGGTGATGCGGCTGTCGCGCAACCGCAATTTCGGTCATCCCAACCTGATCGCGCTGCTGAAACGGCTGGCGACCCGCGCGCACAAGGATGCCGGCTGGCCCGGCATCTTGGTCGGCGACATCAGCCAGCCGCGCGGCGGGCCGGCGCTGAGCGGCCATGCCAGCCATCAGATCGGGCTCGACGCCGACATCTGGCTGACGCCCATGCCCGACCATCGGCTGTCGCGCAACGAGCGCGAGGAGATGTCGGCGGTCATGATGGTGCGGCCCGATCGCCTCGACGTCGATCCGCGCGTGTTCACGAAGGGTCACCTCGCCGTGATCCGCACCGCCGCGCAGGAGCGGTCGGTGCAACGCATCTTCGTCAACGCCGCGATCAAGAAGGCGCTGTGCCGTGACGCGAGGGGGGACCGCAGCTGGCTCACCAAAGTGCGGCCGTGGTGGGGCCACGACTATCATTTCCACATCCGCATGGTGTGCCCGCCGGGCAACCCGGACTGTCATGGCCAGACCGACCAGGAGGGCGGCGACGGCTGCGGTGACCTCGACTATTGGTTCTCGGACGCGGTGCTGCATCCGCCGCCGCCGAAAGAGCCGCCCAAACCGCCGCAACCGATCACGATGGCGCAACTGCCGCCTGGCTGCCGGACGGTGCTGCATGCGCCGGACGCCAAGAATTGATGCGGCCGAAAGCCGACGCGACGAAGGAGTCGCGGTAACGGCTGGATCGCTCTAAGATGACGTCGCTCGCGCCGTCAGCGCGACGATCGAAGGGGATGACGGTCCCTCCACCTCCTGTTATCTCGGTATCGAGATGCCGCGCGCCGCTGCCCGGCGTAACGGTAGCGAGTCCGTCATGATCCTGATCCGTCCCGCCGCGACTGCCCTCCTCCTCACGCTGGCCGCCAGCACGGTCGCGCTCGCCGCCGAACCGATCGGCTGCGACAAGTTCAAATGGGACATCGCGCGCGAGCGCGCCGCGCTGACCTCGGCTGACCGCCAGAAGCTCGCATCGGGTGTGGAGATCGCCGCCATTCCTGCGACCGGCATCGTGCTGGAGCTGCGTCCGACGGCTGAGGCCAAGCTGGCGATGCCGCCGGAACGCGCGCCCAAGGACGGCACTTTCGCCGGCCTCACGCGGATCACCGCGGCGCCAAAGGCCGGCGTCTACACGATCAGCCTGTCGGCCGCGGCCTGGATCGACGTCGTGCAGGACGGCAAGATCCTCAAGCCGGCCGGCTTCAGCGGCGCCACCGATTGCGACGGCATCCGCAAGACCATGAAGTACGAACTGAGATCGCAGCCCCTCGTGCTGCAGGTCAGCGGCGCGCCGGAGAATACGATCTCGATCGCCGTCCTGCCGGCGGCAGAATGACGCTCACACCCCCGCGACCGACGACCAGACACTGGCCAGCCTGCGCTTCATCCGCTCCTTGCGCGTCAGCACCGGCACATCCTCCTCGTCCTCCGGTAGGCGCAGGCCGACCACGTTGACGCGGCCGCCGGAGATCGAGCGGGCGACCAGCACGATGGTGTCGAGCGCCACGGTCGCGCCTTCCTTCGGCGCGTTGTCGAGATGGATGTCGAAATAGTCGGCGAGCGTCAGCTTGTCCTCGCCCTCGTCGAGCTTGATGCCATAGATGCCGGCGACCTCGTCGAGCGTATGCTCGGCCGAGACCATGAAGTCGCCGAGCAGATGCGGGTCGGGCGCCGCCGACGGCGGCATGTCGACGAAGAAGCGGTCGAGCGACTCGGCCTTTTCCGGCGGTGCCAGCAGATAGAGATAGTCGCCCGGAGCGATCGGCTCGGCCTCGGGCGGCGCCAGAATCTGCTCGTTGCGGATCACCAGCGTCGGCTTCGACCAGGACGGGATCAGGCCGCGGCGGAAGTACAGGCTCTTGGAGCGGATCGAATAGCCGACCAGCTGCTGCTCGAGCTGGCCGGGCAGATCGAGCTCGATGCGGCGCGGGCCCCGATCGGTGCGCGGCAGCGCCACGTGCAGCTTGCGCGCGGCCACGCCGAGCGTCCAGCCCTGCGCGAGCAGCGAGATGATCACGACCACGAACGCGACGTCGAAATAGAGATAGGCCTTGGACAGCCCGACCAGCAGCGGGATCGAGGCGAGGAAGATCGCGACCGCGCCGCGCAGGCCGGTCCAGGCGATGAACGCCTTCTCCCGCCAGTTGAAGCGGAACGGATAGAGGCAGAGAAACACCGCGACAGGTCGCGCCACCAGCATCAGCATCAGCGCAACAGCGATCGCCGGCAGCAGGCTGTCGAGCAGCCGCTGCGGCGACACCAGCAGCCCGAGCAGCACGAACATCACGATCTGGGCGAGCCAGGTCGCGGCATCGAGGAAGGTGACGACAGAGTTGTGCGCGCGGGTCGGACGGTTGCCGACGATGAGGCCGGCGAGATAGACCGCGAGGAAGCCGGAGCCGTGGGCGATCTGCGCCATGCCGAAGATGACCAAAGCGGCCGTGGTCACGAACGGCGCGTGCAGACCCTGCGGCAGCGCCACCCGGTTGAGGCCGATGACGACGAGGCGGCCGCCGACGATGCCGAACAGCGTGCCGAGCACCGCTTCGCGGACCAACTCGAACGCGAAATGTCCGAACGAGCCGTGACCGACCGAGATCAGCTCGACCAGCATCAGCGTGAGGAACACCGCGAACGGATCGTTGCTGCCGGACTCCGCCTCCAGCGTGGCGCCGACGCGCGGGCGCAGCCGCAGGCCTTGGGCGTGCACCAGCAGGAACACGGCCGCGGCATCGGTCGAGGCGATGACGGCGCCGACCAGCATCGCCTCGGTCCAGCCGAGGTCGAGGGCATATTTCGCCACCGGCGCGGTGATGAACGCGGTCATCAGCACGCCCACGGTGGCGAGCACCATCGAGGGCGCCAGCACGGTGCGGATGCTCTGGAAGCGCGTGCGCAGGCCGCCGTCGAACAGGATCAGCGCCAGCGCGACGGAGCCGACCAGATAGGTGGTACGGACGTCCTGAAATTCGATATGACCAGGGCCGGAATCGCCCGCCAGCATGCCGATGACCAGGAACACCAGCAGCAGCGGTGCGCCGAAGCGCAGCGCCAGCAGGCTCGACAGGATACCGGCCATGACGAGGACCGCACCGAGGAGGATGGCAATGCTGACGGCGTCGAGGGATGTCATGAAAAAACGCTGATGAATCCGAGTTTTACATCCTTATCGTCGCCACACTTGCACGCCAACCGGATTTGCTCCTATCGCGGCGATATGCCCATTTTTCCATCCTCGGCCGTGTTCGGGGTATATTTCGCGGCAATCGCCCGTGACGAAAACGAACTAAATCCCGCTGACCCCGCCAACCCGCGCCACTGTTCCCCTCCGAGACCCCGCTGATGGACCTCGACCTGAAAGACGTTCTCGAATTCCTGCAGACCGTTGGCCGCTCGATCGGCGCCGAGGTCACCTCGCCGTGGTTCTATCTTCAACTCGGGCTGGTGCTGAGCGGCGCCGGCATTGCCTTTGCGGCACGCGCCGCCGTGCGCGCGCGCATCGACATGACCTCGCTGGCGATGGGCTGGCCGGGCCCGCTGCGGCAGCTGCTACGGGTGCTGCTGGAGAGCGTCGCCACGGTCGTGTTCGTGATCCTGATGCGGATCGCCCGCACCGGCATGTTGCTGTGGACCTGGCCGAGCCGCAGCTACCTGCTCGCCGTCGCGCTCAAGCTGGCGCTGGCCTGGCTCGTGATCCGGCTGATCACCTCGGTGATCCGCAGCACCTTCATCGTGCAGATCGTGTCGATCTCGGCCTGGCTGGTCGCCGCGCTCAGCATCATCGGCCAGCTCGACAACGTGGTCGACGCGCTCGATTCCATCTCGGTCGTGCTCGGCGGCCTCAGGCTGACGCCGCTGCTGGTGATCAAGCTCGGCGTGCTGCTGCTCGCGGTGCTGTGGCTGACCAACATCGCCAGCAATTTCGTCGAGAGCCGCATCACCCGCTCGACCGACCTGACACCGTCCATCCAGGTGCTCTTGATCAAGATGGTCCGCATGGGCCTGATGATCCTCGGCGTCGCGATTGCGATCAGCGCGGTCGGCATCAACCTGTCGGCGCTCGCGATCTTCTCGGGCGCCGCCGGTGTCGGTATCGGCCTCGGCCTGCAGCGCATCGTCGCCAATTTCGTCGCCGGCATCATCCTGCTGGCCGACAAATCGGTGAAGCCGGGCGATCTCGTCACCATCGGCGACAGCTCGGGGCGCATCAGCGCGATGAACACGCGCTACATCTCGGTCGCCGCCGGCGACGGCCGCGAGTTCCTGATCCCGAACGAGGACCTTGTCACCCAGAAGGTGACCAACTGGACCTACACCGACAAGAACACGCTGGTGAAGGTCAATTTCGGCACCAACTACGACGCCGATCCCCGGGTCGTCTGCAAGCTCGCCACCGAGATCGCGGCCGAGACGCCGCGCACCTTGAAATCGAAGGCGCCGAACTGCCTGCTGACCGAGTTCACCGAGGCCGGCATGAAGTTCTCGCTGACCACATGGATCGCCGACCCCAGCTACATGGACAGCGTCAAGAGCGAGGTGATGCTGGCGCTGTGGGAGGCCTTCAAGCGCGAGGGCATCAGGGTGCCGTATCCGGTGCGAGAGCTTCGCGTTCGCGGCGGTGCGCTGCCGGTGGAGACCACGCTGGAGGTGCCGACCGGCTAGGCGGCAGATCCGGCCGTGCACACCCGGCTTGCACCGGCCGGCACGATCATTAAATTAGGCGATCACCCCGCGACACCCCTGAGAACGAAACAGGCCCATGAACTATATCGAAGCGACCGACACCACTGCGCGCAAGAACGGCCAGATCAAGCTGCACGGCCCGAGCGGCTTTGCCGGCATGCGCAAGGCCGGCGCGCTGGTGTCGAGGTGCCTCGATGCGCTCACCGACATCGTCAAGCCGGGCGTGCCGACCTCGCGGATCGACGATTTCGTCCGCGACTTCGCCTTCAGCCACGGCGCCTATCCGGCGACGCTGATGTATCGCGGCTATCGCTATTCGACCTGCACGTCGATCAACCACGTGGTCTGCCACGGCATGCCGAACGACCGGCCGCTGAAGGAAGGCGACATCATCAATGTCGACGTCACCTTCATCGTCGACGGCTGGTACGGCGATTCCAGCCGCATGTATGGGATCGGCCCGATCGCGCGCAAGGCCGAGCGGCTGATCGAGGTCACCTACGAATCGATGATGCGCGGCATCGCCGCGGTGAAGCCCGGCGCCACCACCGGCGACATCGGCCATGCGATCCAGAGCTTCGTCGAGCCGCAGAGCATGAGCGTGGTGCGCGACTTCTGCGGCCATGGCCTCGGCCGGCTGTTCCACGACGAGCCGAACATCATCCATGTCGGCCGGCCCGGCGAGGGCGTGCTGCTCAAGCCCGGCATGTTCTTCACCATCGAGCCGATGATCAATCTCGGCAAGCCGCATGTGAAGATCCTGTCCGACGGCTGGACCGCGGTGACGCGGGACCGCTCGTTGTCGGCGCAGTTCGAGCATTCGGTCGGCGTCACCGCCGACGGCGTCGAGATCTTCACGCTGTCGGAGCGCCATGGCGAGAAGCCGCTGACGCAGGTGTGAGCGGGCTCCCTGGACGAATGGTCGCAGGGCGTCCGATTGTTGCCATGTCCGGCTGATCGACTGCCGGCTCCATCGCATGCGATTGCGGGAGGCAGCTCTGACCATCGCAACACGCCGTGGCGTTCTCGGCCTTCTCTCCGCGGGCGCAGCGCTGCTGACGCCGCCGGCGCGCGCCGCGTCGGGGACAGTTCCTGCATCGGCGAATGCCGACGATGCCTGCATCCTGACGCCGCAGTCGGAGTCGGGACCCTATTATCTCGATCCCAAGCTGGTGCGCGCCGAGATCGCCGAGGACCGGCCGGGCGTCCCGCTCAGGCTGCGCCTTCGCGTCATCGAGGCCGGCTCCTGCGCACCGATCCCTGGCGCGCGGGTCGACGTCTGGCACTGCGACGCCCGTGGCATCTATTCGGGCTATCCCGGTCAGAGCGACAATCACAAGCTCGACCAGAGCGGCAAGACTTATCTGCGCGGCACGCAGATGGCCGATGCCGCGGGCTGGGCCGGCTTCAGGACGATCTATCCCGGCTGGTATGCCGGCCGCGCCACGCACATCCACTTCAGGGTGTTTGTCGACGAGGCCACGGTGCTGACCGGACAAACCTTCTTTCCCGAGGCGCTGAACGAGTTCATCTACACCAACGTGCCCGACTACACCGGACGGCCTAAGCAGCGGCTCGTCATCAACGCCAACGACCGCGTCGCGACCGAGGCCGATCCCGATCACCGCGCGCATTGCGCGGTGAAGGAGGAGCGCGACCATTATCTCGCAACATTGACGCTGGCTGTGAGGCGCAACCCGGCCGCCGCGGTCGAGATGCCCACCGGCAAGCTGCCGCCGGCGCCGTGGATCAAGGACCGGCTGGCGGCGCTGGTGCCCGGGCTGAGGCGCAGCCCGTTCTGATCAATCCGGTTCGGTGAACTGATAGGCCAGCGCGGCGAGCGGCAGCGCCGTGCCGAATGCGGCGGCGGCCGTCCAGCCGCCATGCGCATAGGCCCACGCGCCGAGGCCCGACCCTGCTGCGCCCGCGACGAAGAAGGTGGTCATGTAGAGCCCGTTGAGTCGGCTGCGCTGGCCTGCGCCGAGCACGAACAGCACGCGATAGCCGAGAATGAGGCTGAGCTGCGCGCCGCAATCGATCGCGATGGCGGCGATCACCAGCGAGATCAACGACCAAGTCGTTCCGAGGGGGACCAACAGTGTCAGCGCGAACCCGGCAGCGCACAGCAGCATCGACGCAACCGTCGCCGGCCTCGTCCAGCCGCGGTCGGCGATGCGGCCGGCGACCGGCGCCATGATCGCGCCGGCGACGCCAGCCAGCGCGAACAGGGCGATGCCGGTCTGCGACATCCGGAAATTCGGTCCGGCCAGCAGCAGCGGGGACGTGGTCCAGAACACGCTGAAGCCGCCGAACAGCGCGGCCTGGTACAGCGCGCGGCGGCGCAGCGCCGGCGTGTCGCGATAGAGCTCGACCATCGAGCCGAGCAGCTGGCCGTAGCTCAGCCGCGCCTGCGGCTCACGCGGCGGCAGGGCCAGGCGCAGCACGACGGCAAGGATCAGCATGGCGAGCGCCGAGGCCGCATAGATGACGTGCCAGGAGGCATGCGCCGCAACGAAGCTCGCGAGCGGCCGCGCCAGCATGATGCCGAGCATCAGGCCGGTGGTGACATTGCCGACGGTGCGGCCGCGGATCGCCTCCGGCGCCATGTGCCCGGCATAGGGGATCAGGATCTGCACTGCGACCGAGCCGAAGCCGATCAGCAGCGCCGAAAGCAGGAAGGTCGATGGGCTCGTCGCCAGCGCCGCACAGCCGAGTGCGGCGGCGCCGACGATGATGGTCGCGATGACGAGCTTGCGGTTCTCGATGAGGTCGCCGAGCGGCACCACGAACAAGAGACCTGCGCCGTAGCCGATCTGGCTCATCGTCACCAGCAGTCCCGCGAGCTGCGGCCGCAGCCCGAGGTCGGCGCTGATCGGCCCGATCAACGGCTGCGCATAATAGATGTTGGCGACGATCAGCCCGCAGGAAAAGGCCAATAGCAGCGTGATCCAGGCGGACAGCGAGTCGCCGGAATCGGACGTGATGGTGGTCAACGCGGATCTCTCTCGGGCGGAAACGGCAGGCCATAGGGCCTTATGAGAACAGAGGCTGTCGAGCTGTGATTTTGCATCGCAGCATTCAAGCCCGACATAGGTGCTGAGGTCCCCCGCACCAATTCACGTCTACGTGGGCGCTGCATCGCCCAAGCCGGAGCGGAGGGAGCAGGCAATCGAGGCCGCTAGCGCATGCCACGCGCTGACGTTTCGGTCTCTTCGGTGCGCCGGCCGCCGATCAGCCGCGGCAGCAGCATCGGCACCCGCTGGCGGTAGCGCCGATAGCTCTCGCCGAACTCGACAATCAGGTCCCGCTCCTCGAGCTGCAGCCCGATCAGGATGTAGGCCGTGCTGAGGACCGCGAACAGCAAATGACCGACCGACATCTCCGGCGTGGCCCAGAACGCGAGCAGGAAGCCCAGCATCAGCGGGTGGCGCACCAGGCGATACAGCAGCGGGGTCTTGAACGGCTGCGCCGTCGCATCGGTGCCGCGGAGGGCGAGGACGGCCTGCCGCAGGCCGAACAGATCGAAATGATCGATCATGTAGGTCGAGCTGAGCGCGATGAGCCAGCCGAGCCAGTGGACGCCGGTCAGCACGGCCGCGGCGACGCCCTCGACGCGCCAGACCGGGATCGGGATCGGACGCCATTGCCAGAACAGCAGCAGCAGGATCACGCTGGACAGCAGCACATAGGTGCTACGCTCGGCCGCCGCCGGAATGATGCGCGTGAACCACCGTTTGAAAGCCGGACGCGCCATCACGCTGTGCTGGGCCGCAAACAGCGCCAGCAGCAGCACGTCGACGACGACGGCCTCGGTCACGGTGCCGGACACGCCCACGTCGATCGACTTGGCCGTGAGATAGTTGTAATTGCCGACGAAACCGACCGCCCAGACGAACGACCCAAGAAAGACGGCATAGCTCGTGATGGCGTAGAGCATGATGAGGAGACGTCCGAACATGAATGTTTCCTTGTTGCATCGAGGACGGCATGGCCGTGATCGAGACGCCCGATCCTGGGATCGTTCACGTCCCGCGCGAGCCTGAGCCTTACCAATCGACCGTCCCCCGAGCGTCCCCCGGACGCAGCCATGCAGGTCGCACGACAATGGTTCAGTTCCGCGTCCGGACATTCGGCTTTCCCGAGCTGCATCGCGACGGCCAGCCATGCCCGCTGTCGCTGCGCAAGGGCCTCGCTCTGCTGGTCTATCTGGCGGAGGCCAAGGGCCCCGTCGCGCGGGACGTTCTGGCGACAATGCTCTGGCCCGAGAGTTCCGAGGAGGTGGCGCGGGCGCGGCTGCGCCGCCTGCTGCACCGGCTCCAGCTCACGCTCGGCGTCGGCTGCCTCACCATCGATCGCGCGACGATTCGGTGGGCGGCCGCGGTCGAGCTGGAGGTCGAATCCGGGCTGTTCGAAACGGCCTGCGACCGCGGCGAATTCGAGCTGGCCTGCCGCCTCTATGCAGGTGACTTCCTCGACGGCTTCACGCCCGGCGATTGTCCGCAGTTCGAGGAATGGGCCTTCTTCCGGCGCGAAGCCTTGCGCGGCCGGGCGGTCCAGGCGCTGGAGCGCGTGGTGCAGGATCGCAGCGCGGCCGGTGACCATGCCGCGGCGGCGGCCCACGCCCGGCGCCTCGTCGCGTTCGATCCGCTCAGCGAGGTCTATGGCCGCGCCCTGATCCGCAGCCTGCTGCTGGCCGGCGACCGCGCCGCCGCCGAGCGTCATCTCGACGCCCTGACACAGCGCCTGCGCGACGAGCTCGGCGTCTCCCCCGAACCGGATACGCTGGCGCTGCTGACGCAGGGCGTCGCGGCGCAAGGCGAGAGCGCGCCGCCGACGCGCTATGTCCTGGGCGACGGCGTTCATCTGGCCTATCAGACCTACGGCACCGGTCCGCTGGACATTCTGCTGCTGCCCGGCTTCGTCTCGCATGTCGAGCGGATCTGGGAGGAGCCGCGCTGTCGGGCCTTGCTGTCCGCGCTCGCCAGAATCGGCCGCCTCATCCTGTTCGATCGCCGCGGCATCGGGCTCTCCGACCGGGTCGGTTTCAGCCCCAGCGTGGAGGCGACGGCGCGGGACATCGCGACCGTGCTCGACGCCGCCGGCAGCCGGCGCACGGTGCTGCTCGGCGCCTCCGAGGGCGGACCGGCCTGCATCACCTTCGCGGCCGACCATCCCGAGCGTGTCGCCGGGCTGATCCTGTTCGCCTCGCTGGCCAAGGGCAGCGCGACATCAGACTATCCGCATGCGCTGCAGGCCGGCCAGTACGGCATCTGGCTGCGACAGCTCGTGGCCGAATGGGGCGGACCGGCGGGCATCGAGACGTTCGCACCGAGCCTGGCCGGCGATCCCCAGGCACGGGCCTGGTGGGCCGGACTGCTTCGCGCGGCATCCAGCCCCGGCGCCATCAAGGGCCTGCTCGAAGCCTTCAGGGATATGGACGTCCGCCACCTGCTCGCCCGGGTCTCTGCACCGACCCTGGTGCTGCACCGACGCCGTGACCGCGCCGTGCTCGTCGGGGCGGGGCGGCATCTCGCCAGCCATATCCGCCGCGCGCGCTTCGTCGAGTTCGACGGCGCCGACCATTGGATGTTCGCCGGCGATCAGAGGCCCGTCCTCGCCAGCATCGAAGCCATTATCGGCAGTCTGCAGCCATAAGCAGGATCGCCCGACGGACGAGAAGGACGTCGTCCGGTGCTGCTCACGCTCGTGATCCTGTTCGGCCTCGGGCGGCTGCTGTTCTGGCTCGGCTATGCCAGGGGCGCGGCGGGCCGCGCCTTCGGCGTTGCGCTCACCTTCTACCCCACAGCGTTCTCGCTCATCATCGGCCTCATCCTCGTGCTGACCGGGCGCGCGGCCCAGCAAGGCGCGCCCTGCGGCGCGCGAGCACTTCGAGGTTGCAAAAATGCGGCATCACGGCATGCTGACGCCGATGCCCGAGAAAGCCCCTCCTCCCAACGATACGCCGCCGGACACGCCGCACTATCACGGCCACCGGCAGCGGCTGCGCGAGCGCTTCCACAGCGCCGGCCCCGACGCGCTCAACGACTACGAGCTGCTGGAGATGGTGCTGTTCGCCGCGCTGCCGCGGCGAGACGTCAAGCCGCTGGCGAAGGCGCTGCTGAAGACGTTCGGATCGTTCGCCGAGGTGATCCACGCGCCGGAGCCGCGGCTGCGCGAGATCGACGGCGTCGGCGACGCCTCGATCACCCAGCTCAAGCTGATCGCCGCCGCCGCGCACCGCATCGCCAAGGGCGAGGTGCGGCAGAAGCACGCGCTGGCGTCATGGCAGGACGTCATCACCTATTGCCGCACCAGCATGGCGTTCGCCGACAAGGAGCAGTTCAGGCTGTTGTTTCTCGACAAGCGCAACCAGCTGATCGCCGACGAGGTGCAGCAGACCGGCACCGTCGATCACACGCCGGTCTATCCGCGCGAGGTGATCAAGCGCGCGCTCGAATTGTCGGCCACTGCGATCATCCTGGTGCACAATCACCCTTCGGGCGATCCGACGCCGTCGCAGGCCGACATCCGGATGACCAAGACGATCGTGGAGATCGCCAAGCCGCTCGGCATCACGGTTCACGATCACATCATCGTCGGCAAGAACGGCCACACCAGCCTGAAGAGCATCGGGGTGATGTGAAGGCCCGACGCCGACGAGACGACGCATGCAGCGTGCTGCGGTCGGAGCCGCCAAAAGATCGCCGCGGGATAGACGAAACGTCGGGGCGCGTTGAACCGGTCGTCTTCCCACGTCGGCTAATGCTGGCGAAGCGTGGAGAGGAATGACGGATGCGCGCGGCCTTCATCGGACTGATCCTCGGCGTCCTGACCGTCACGGCGGCGGCTGCCTACGACGCCAACGATCCCGCCAATTGCAATGGCATCGGCTGGGACGATGCGCGGCCACTCGTCGTCGCCAAAGTGAGCGGCCAGCCGCGCGTGAATTTCGTCAAGAGCCCCTATGACGATGACTTCAAGGCCGCAGGCTGTCCCGCCGCGACCGAGGCCTGCCGGAAGAAGGCGTACCTCGTCGGCGACGACCTCGTGCTGGTCGGCAGGACCCACGGCGATTTCGTCTGCGTCAGCTACCAGGCGCCGCGTGCGAGGGCCCAGATCTGGACCACCGGCTGGCTGCCGCGCGCAGCCCTCACCCCCGTCGCGCCGATGGCCGCGCCGGCAATGTCCGACTGGGCCGGAAGCTGGGAGCATCCGGGAGGGGGACTGACGATCAAGAAAGCGGCCGGCAACCGGCTCAGGATCGAAGGCGATCAGGTGCTGCCGGCCGGTCGCGAGTTGCGCAACGGATCGCTCGGCGCGACGGCAGAGCCCAAGGGCGGCCTCATCGCCTTCGTCGACGACGGCAGCACGCCGTTCGATCGGCCGAATGCCGGCGACGAGTGCCGCGTGCGTCTGCAGCGCATCGGCGCGCTTTTGCTGGTCGAGGACAACAATGATTGCGGCGGTGCCGGCGTCAGCTTCACCGGACTCTACCACCGCAAATAGCCGCTGACGGCTTACGCCCAACGGCGCGCCATCGCCACACAGACGACGACGATTCCGGCTGCGGCGATCATCGTGGCCGACACCGGCTCATGCAGCAGCAGGCTCGCGAAACCGAGGCCGAGGAAGGGCTGCAGCAATTGCAGCTGGCCCACCGTCGCAGTGCCGCCGCGCGCGAGCCCGCGGTACCAGAAGGCGAAGCCGATGAACATGCTGAAGACGGAGACATAGGCGAGGCCTAGCCACGCCGCGGCCGTGATGTCATGTGACGCGCCGGGTAGCGTCAGCACCGCCATCGACAGCATCAGCGGTGCGGACAACAGCAGCGCCCACGAGATCACCTGCCAGCCGCCGAGCCGGCGCGTGAGCATGGCGCCCTCGGCATAGCCCAGGCCGCAGACGATGATCGCGGCGATCATCGCGAGATCGCCGATCGGCGCCGCGACGCCGTCCTGCGACAGGGCGAAGCCCGAGACCGCCGCAGCGCCAAGGGCTGCGAACAGCCAGAACAACGGCCGCGGCCGCTCGCCGCCGCGCAGCACGCCGAACAAGGCGGTCGACAACGGCAGCAGACCGACGAACACGATCGCATGGGCCGAGGTGATGTGCTGGAGCGCGAGCGCCGTGAGCAGCGGAAAGCCGATGACCACACCGAGCGATACGATCCCGAGCGACACCAGATCACGCCGGCCGGGCAGCGGCTGCCGCAACAGCAAAAGACAAAGCGCAGCCAGCACGGCCGCGAGCGTCGCGCGTGCGCCCGTCAGGAACAGCGGCGCAAATCCCTCCAGCGCCGCCCGCGTGGCCGGCAGCGAGCCGCTGAAGATCGTCATGCCGACGATGCCGCTCCCCCAACCTTCGATCGATCCCTTCATGCACGGCTCCTCCTCGCAGATCCCATAGCCGGATCGGGCTTGTTGCGGCAGTCACAGACCGATACAATCTCGACATTCTGTACTGATGCAGGAGGCAATACACTTTGGAATCAAGGACGCTCGCGTCCCGCCGAGACGGCACGCGGACCACCGCCGTGGTCGATGCGATCCGGCAGCGTCTGGCGACGCGCGCGCTCGACGTCGGCCAGCGCCTGCCGTCGATCCGCGCCTTCGCCGCGGCGATGGGCGTCTCGCCGGCCACCGTCGTCGAGGCCTATGACCGGCTCGCCGCCGAGGGGGTCATCCGGGCCCGGCGCGGCTCCGGCTTCTATGTCGCCGACACGGCGCTGCCGCCGCTGGCCCTCGCCGACCGCGAGCCGCGCTGGCCGCGCGCGGTCGATCCGTTCTGGGTGTCGCGGCAGTCGCTCGACGCCGGGCCGGGAACGCTGACGCCCGGCTGCGGCTGGCTGCCGGCCGAGTGGATGCCGCAGGACGCGCTGCGGCGCGCGGTCCGCACGCTGGCGCGCGGCGGCGGCCCAGTGCTGAGCGACTACGGCGCGGCGCGAGGATCGGCGGCGCTACGACGGCTGCTGCAGGGCCGCCTTGCCGGCCTCGGCATCGACGCGTTCAGCGAGCAGTTGGTGCTGACCTCGTCCGGCACGCAGGCGATCGACCTGATCTGCCGCATGCTGCTGCGTCCCGGCGACGCCGTGCTCGTCGACGATCCCTGCTACTTCAATTTCCTTGCGTTGCTGCGCGCGCATCAGGCACGGATCGTCAGCGTGCCGATGACGCCGGGCGGACCCGACGTCACGCGGTTCGAGGCGATGCTCGCAGCCGAGCACCCGCGGCTCTACATCACCAATTCCGGCCTGCACAATCCGACCGGCGCGACCCTGTCGCTGCAGACCGCGCACCGGCTGCTCAACGCCGCCGCCGCGCACGACACGATCATCATCGAGGACGACATCTACGGCGATTTCGAACCCGAACCATCGCCGCGGCTCGCCGCGCTCGACGGGCTCGCGCGGGTGATCCTGGTCGGCAGCTTCTCCAAGACGCTGTCGGCCTCGGTGCGCTGCGGCTACATCGCCGCGCGCGCCGACTGGATCGAGCCGCTGATCGACCTGCAGATCGCGACCGGCTTCGGCGGCCCCGGACAGTTCGCCGCGGAGACACTGACCCAGGTGCTGACCAGCGGCAGCTACCGCAAGCACATCGAGGAGCTGCGCGCTCGGCTTGCGCGGGCGCGGCCGCGCGTGGCTGCACGGCTGCAGCGCATCGGCATCGCGCCCTGGCTGATGCCGCGCGGCGGCTTTCATCTGTGGTGCAGGTTGCCGGACGGCTGCACGGCGATCGAGGTGGCCCAGGCCGCGCTCGAGGAACATGTGGTGCTCGCGCCCGGCGACGTCTTCAGCGCGGCGCAATCCGCCGCCACGATGATGCGCTTCAACGTCGCGCATTGCGAGGATCCGCGCGTCATTCACGCGCTGGAGCGCGCGACAAAGCCACCGGCCGCGCGTTCGTCGCGCCGCCAAGCGGTCAATTCAGCCGACCGGTAAGACTTAGTAGCAGTAGCGCGGGTGTGCGCGGACCCATGACCCGTCGCCGCGTTGCAAATAGCAGCCATTGCGATAGGAATAATAGCCGCCACGACGGCGCTCGCCATCGGCCGCGATTGCAGCTCCGGTGCCGGCCCCGATCACGGCGCCGATCGCAGCGCCCCGGCCGCCGCCGATCGCGCCGCCCAGGATCGCTCCGCCGGCGCCGCCCAGGATCGCTCCGCCGAGCACGTCCTGCGCAGCAGCCTGATACACCGGCGCGACGACGGCGAGCGTGAGCAGCGCCGCAGCGCCAAGGCGGGTAGCAAAGGGAATCCCCAGACGTCGGATCATGAACAGGCCTCCGTTCCGGGCACGCTAGTCCGCCCGGCGTGGCCGTTCTTGATGCAGATCAAGGCGACGTCAAGGCAGGGCAATCCAAGGCGTTGCCACGTGACGCATCATGCCGCCACGCGCTGATCCTGCGTGCGGTCCTCGATGATGCTCAGCAGATATTTCGGCTCGCCCTCGCCGATCGAGACCGGCAGCCGGCGCACGACGATGTCGCGCGGACCATTTCCGGGTGTGAGGATGCTATGGGCTCGCGGCTCATCGTCGCCGCGCCCTGCGAGCTGTTCGCGGGCGGCTTCCTCGAGGATCGCGCCGGTCGGCGCGGAGAACAGTTCGCCCGGCGTGCGGCCGATGATGTCGGTGCGAGGCACGCCGAACAGACGCTCGGCGGCGCGATTGACGAACATGTAGCGCAGCGACTGCGCATCCTTGGCCAGCACCGCCTGCGGGATGTTCTCCAGCAATGCGGCGAGGAAATATTCGGCGCGCGCGAGCTTGCGCTCGGCACGGCGCTGCGCGGTGAAATCCTCATGCGTCGCGATCCAGCCGCCGCCGTCCATCGGACGCTCCGAGATGCGGATGATGCGGCCGTCGGCGAGCTCGACCTCGACGATCTCGGCCCTTCGCTCCTTCATGCGCTCCCGTAGCGCGGCGAGGAACTCCGACGGCTTCTCACGCAGCAGGCCGAGCTTGGCGCGGTGCGCGAGGATCTCGCGCACATGCGCACCGGGCTTCGCAACCGAGGCAGGAACGCCGTAGAGCTTGCGGTACTGCTCGTTGACCATCAGCACGTAGCCGAAGCTGTCGAGCATGATCAGGCCCTGGGCCATGTTGGCGACCGCGGCATCCAGACGCTGCTGGTTGCTGAGCGCGCCCTGCTCCAGCCGCTCGTGCTCGCGCAGGATGTCGGCGTGCTGGCGCTCGATCTCGACCTCGTGCTGCTCGAGCTCCTGAATCCGGAAGGCGCCGTTCTGGAAAGTCTCCACCGCATGCGCGACCCGTCCGATCTCGTCATGGCGCCGCGCATGGGGAATCTTGAGCTTGATGCGGCCGGCGGCGATGCGGTCGGTGACGCGGGCGATATCCAGCAGCGGCATCAGCACGCCCCAGCGCAGCGCCAGCGCCGCGGCCGCGATCAGCACGATGATCACCGCCCCGAGCGCGCCCAGATAGAACGCGGCCATGCCGCGCGCGTCGGCCGCCTCGCCGAGCTCGCGGGTGCGGTCGGCATAGAGCCGCGACAATTTCTCGAGGTCCTCGTTGAGCGCGGTGCGCACCGCGCGATTCTCGTCATTGTCGCCGAGCTCGCGCGCCGCCGACGATCCGACCGAGATCGTCTGCCGCGCCATCTCGGTGCGGAATGCGACGAACTGATCGATCCGCTTCCTGAACGGGGCGAACAGCGCGGCGTCGTCATCTGTGACCCGGCTTTCCCATTCGTCGACCACCTTGCTCAGCTGCGCAATCTTCGCAAGCTGCGAGTCGGCGTAGCGCCGCGCGACGGTGCGGTCCAACGACATGTAGATGCCGCGCGATTCCATCACGACCGCGTAGATCAGCGCGTTGGTGCGCTCGATGTTGCGGGCTGCAATGGAAAGCGCTTCGAGCCGGTCGTAGAACAGGCGCTGCTCGCGCAGCGCCGACAGCGCGCCCAGTGTCGACAGCATCACCAGGACGGCGAACGTGGCCGCAGCCGCAGAGATCTTGTCGTTGAGGCTGAACGACGGCAGCGACCTGTTGAACCGGCGCAACAACTCACGCATGACGGGCCCCCTCGATGGAATGCAACCATCAGACGCAAGATGCGTAAACAACAAGTTCCAATTGGTGGAACAGGCGCGTAACCGACCGTTAACCAAATCCGATGCCGGAAGAGGCTTGCCCGCCGCGCGGCAAGGCCGCTCAACGGCGCGCGTCTCGTCCTACTGCCTGAGCATGATCAGCGGATTGGCGCTGTCCGGCACCAGCCGCCACTGCGCATTGTCGTCCGCCTCGAACCGCCATGTCTCGCCGCGATCCGACATCAGCATCATCTGGCCGTGCTCGAGCCGCCACTGGCTCGGTGCGAACGCTGCGATGGCGGCGTCGCATTTCGGCTTCACGAACACCTGGAAATTGTCGTGACCGGCGTCGTTGTTGGTCAGCACCAGGCTGCAGATCGTGGCGCCGTTGCCGCGGACCATGGCCCAATCGCCGATCATCTGGTCCATCGATTTGGCCAGCGACCGCGCCGCCGCGAGGTTCTGCAGGATGTAGACGCCTTCGCCCTGGCGCAGTCCCTCGAAGATGCCGGCCTCGACCTCGGTGAAGTCGATCACCGCCTCGCCATTGGCGGCCTGGAGACTGACGATGTCGAGGCCCTTCACGTTCCAGCCGGCGATGTCCTTGGTGAAGGGCAGCGCGGCGGCGCAGCCCGGCTCCAGCTCGAGCTTCTGCCCACGCGGCGCCGCGTCCGGCTTCAAGGTCACGACGCAGGTCTTGCTGCGCTCAGTGGTCGCAAGCTCCCACTGCCCGATCATCGCTTTCTTCAGGCCGGCGGCGTCCTGCGCAACGGCAGGGACGCCCGCCACTGACGACAGCAGCGCGATCAGCATTGGGAGCGAACGTTTCATCAGCGGCCTTTCACCGGCGTTTCCGGAACGGGCGTCAGCGGCGGCTTGCCGGCAAACCAGACCTTGAGATTGTCGACCACCAGCTGATCCATCGCGTTGCGGGTTACGATGGCAGCCGAGCCGATGTGTGGCAGCAGCACGACATTGTCCATCGCCTTGAGCTCGTCGGGCACCGCCGGCTCCTTCTCGAACACGTCGAGGCCGGCCGCGAGAATCGCGCCGGATTTCAGTGCCTCGACCAAAGCCTGCTCGTCGATCACCGAGCCGCGGGCGACGTTGACGACGACGCCGCGCGGTCCGAGCGCCTTCAGCACCTCGGCATTGACGATCCTGTTGGTGCCGGCGCCGCCGGGTACGATCACGATGAGCGTGTCGACGTCCTTCGCCATCGCGAGCAGGTCGGGATAGTGCTTGTTGGCGACACCGGCCGCCGGATTGCGCGAGTGATAGACGACGGGGACCAGCGAGGCTTCGAGCCGGCGCGCGATCGCCTGGCCGATGCGGCCCATGCCGACCATGCCGACAGTGCGGTCGCGCAGCGAGCCGACGCTGAGCGGATAGGGCTTCGACGTCCACTCGCCGGAGCGCACGAAGCGGTCGGCCTTGATGAACTCGCGGCAGGTGGCGATCAACAGGCCCATCGCGACGTCGGCGACCTCCTCGGTCAGGACATCGGGCGTGTTGGTGACGATGATGCCGTGCTGACCGGCATGGGCGGCCGCGATATGATCATAGCCGACACCGAAGCTTGCGATCATCTCCAGCTTCGGCAGCATCGCCATCACGGCGGCATCGGTCTTCACGGTGTGGAAGGTCACCGCGACGCCGCGGATCCGCCCTTTCACGTCCGCTGGCAGCGCTTCGAGATCGGCCTGTGTCGTCGCATGGTGCACAGTGAAGCTGTCCGGGAAACCCTTTTCCAGGATCGGCCGCAGCGGCCCATAGATCAGAACATCGATCTTGTCAGACGAAGTGGCCGCCATCAGTTGTCCTTTCCAAGAGCACTTTCGTGCCAGCGCCGCAAAACGAGGTGCGAAACTAGCGCCAGCAAGCCATAGATGACAATCCCGGCGACCGACAGCAGCACCAGCGCGGCGAACATGCGGGGTATGTTGAGACGATAGCCGGATTCTGCGATGCGATAGGCGAGGCCTGATCCCGCGCCGGCGCTGCCGGCGGCGATCTCGGCGACGACGGCGCCGATCAGCGACAGGCCGCCGGCGATGCGCAGACCGCCGAGAATATAGGGCAGAGCGGCGGGCAATTTCAGATGGCGCAAGGTCTGCCAGCGCGAGGCGCCGTAGAGCTGGAACAGGCCAGCGAGATTGCGATCGACCGAGTTGAGCCCGAGCGCGGTGTTGGACAGCACGGGGAAGAAGCCGACGATCCAGGCGCACACGACCACCGCGGTCTGCTGCGGCAGATAGATCAGGAGCAGCGGCGCGACCGCGATCACGGGCGTCACCTGCAGCACCACGGCATAGGGAAACAACGCCCATTCCAGCCATCTCGACTGGTTGAACAGCAGCGCCAGCGCGATGCCGCCGAGGGCGGCGGCGATGAAGCCTTCGAGCGTCGTGATCAGTGTCGTCAGCAGCGACTGCGCCAGAATGTCCCAGTCGGCAACCAAGGTCTTCAGGATGAGCAGCGGCCCCGGCAGCACATAAGGCTGGATGCCGTTGACGCGCACCACCAACTCCCACGCCGTCATCGCTGCGACGAAAACCAAGGCCGGAAAGGCGAGGCTCGCCAGCCGCGCTGCCGCGACAAACGTTCTCTGCTCTCGTACGCCGCTCACAGCGCATGCACCCCGGTGTAGGCCGGCGCCAACGCGTCCGAGACGCGGCGGCAATATGCGGCGTAGTCCGGCGAGGCGCGGAACGCATCATCGCGCGCGTCGACGTCGATCCGGATCTCGGCGCTGAGCCGGCCGGGCCGCGCCGTCATCACCAGCACGCGCTGCGACAGGTAGACCGACTCGAACACCGAATGGGTGACGAACAGGACGGTCATGTTCAGGCTGCGCCACAGCGCCAGCAGGTCGTTGTTGAGGCGGAAGCGCGTGATCTCGTCGAGGGCCGCGAACGGCTCGTCCATCAGCAGGATGTCGGGCCGTGTCACCAGCGCTCGCGCCAGCGAGGCGCGCATCTTCATGCCGCCGGACAATTCGCGCGGGAATGCATCGGCAAAATCCGACAGGCCGACCTGCGCCAAGGCGGCATCGATCCGCGGCCGTGCCTCCGTGGCCGGGACATGCGCAAGCTTCAACGGCAAGCCGACATTGTCGCGCAGGCTGGTCCAGGGCATCAAGGTCGGCTCCTGGAACACGAAGCCGATGCGATGGCCCGGATGCGTCTCGGACGCGAACGCCGCGACGTCGACCATACCGCCGCTCGGGCTCGCAAGCCCGGCGATCAGCCGCAGCGCCGTCGACTTGCCGCAGCCGGAGGGGCCGAGCAGCGAGACGAACTCGCCTTTGGAAATCGTCAGGTCGATCGGCCCCAGCGCGGCGACGCCGGACTCGTACACCTTGGTGACGCCGCGCAGGCGTACCGCGGTCGCAACGGCGCGCTCGGACGAAGGGGGTGAACTCATGTGCTGAAAGCGCCGCTCAAGCGTCCTACTTCTTCGGCCGGAGATCGATGCCGACCCCCTTGTTGACGAAACGCAGCGTATAGGACTTGCGATAGTCGATCGTCGACTTGACCACGCCGGCCCGCACCATCTTGTCGAAGAAGCTGGCGATGCGCTCCTCCGTCATGGCGCCGATGCCCTTCTCCACGCTGTCGCCGGAATCGACGATGCCGTACTCCTTCATCTTGGCGACCGAATAGGCCAGCAGGTCGTCGGTCATCTCCGGGTTCATCTTCTTGATCAGCGCATTGCCGGCAGAATTGTCGCCGTAGATGTAATTGTACCAGCCGACGATCGAGGCATCGACGAAACGCTGCACCAGGTCCGGCTTGCTCTCGATCAGGTCGCGCCGCGTCTCGATCAGGGTCGAATAGGTGTTGAAGCCGTTGTCTGCGAGCAGGATCACGCCGGGCTTGAAGCCGGCGGCGCGCTCGACCGCGAACGGCTCTGATGTCACGTAGCCCTGCATCGCGCTCTGCGCGGTGGCGATGAACGGCTGCGGATTGAACGTGTAGGGACGCACGTTCTTCTCCGAGAAGCCGTATTCGGACTTCAGCCACTGATAGTAGCTGGAGATGCCTTCCTTGGAGACGAACAGGGTCAGCGGCTTCAGCTCTTCGAGCTTGGTGATCCTGGACTCCGGATGCGTCAGGAACACCTGCGGATCCTTCTGGAACATCGCGGCGATCGACACCACCGGCACGTTGTTGGCCACCGCGTCGAACGACATCAGCGTGTTCGCGGCCATGAAAAAATCGATCTTGCCGGAGATCAGCAGCATGCGGTTGTTCTCGTTCGGACCGCCCGGCACGATCGTCACGTCCAGACCGTAGCGCTTGTAGGTGCCGTCGGCGACCGCCTGGAAGAAGCCGCCATGCTCGGCCTCGGCGACCCAGTTGGTGCCGAACGAGACCTTGTCCAGGGTCTGGGCCTGGGCCGCCGGGACCAGCGCACCCGCGACGAGCAAAGCCGCCATTAACGTTCGCGACAGAAGCCCCTGCGTCATGATTGGATTCCCCGGTTAGTCTCGCCCAAGATGCCGTTCGAAGTGCTATGGTCGGGCGATAAGTACCCTGCCCGAGGCACGAAAGAAACAGCCAGCACGATGACCACCCCGCCCCGCGACTGGACCGAGCTGCACTGGCCCTTGATCGGAACGTCCGAGGCGGCGCGCTGGATCGCAGTGCTGCCGCTCGCGGCCACCGAGCAGCACGGACCGCATCTGCCGCTCGGCACAGATGTTTACATTGCGGAAGCCTATCTCGCCCGCGTGCGCGCGCTGCTGCCGCCGGCACTGCCGGTCACCTTCCTGCCGGTGCAGCCGGTCGGCATTTCCACCGAGCATATCGATTATCCGGGCACGCTGACCTTGCCGACCGAGACCGCGCTGCGGAGCTGGCGAGCGCTCGGCGACAGCGTGGCCCGCGCGGGAATCAGGAAGCTCGTGATCGTCACCAGCCATGGCGGCAACAGCGCCGCGATGACCCTGGTCGCGCAGGACCTGCGCGCCGCCTTTCGGATGCTGGTGGTGACGACATCGTGGTCGCGCTTCGGCGCGCCCGACGGCCTGTTTTCTTCCGACGAGCTGCGGCACGGCATCCATGGCGGCGCCGTCGAGACCTCGATCATGCAGGCCTGTCATCCGGAGCTGGTGCGTGGCGACGCCATCGCTGCCTTCGCGTCATCTGGCGCTGAGATCGAGAAGAACAATCGCGTGCTCTCGACGCAGCGGCCGGCGCCGATGGCCTGGCAGACGCAGGACCTGAATGCGAGCGGTGCGGTCGGCGATGCCACGCAGGCGTCGGCGGAGAAGGGCGAGCGCGTGCTCGACCACGGCGCGCGGGCGTTCTGTGCGCTGCTCGAGGATATCGATAACTTCGACGTGAACGGGCTCGGCGGCGGCCCGCTGGCGAGCCGTTGGATTGGGCCCAACTAGAGCATGATCCGGAAAAGTGGAAACCGGTTTTCCGGAAAGATCATGCTCAAACAAAGAGATGAGATCATGATGCGATTCCGTGGAATCGCATCATGATCTAACTGGATTTTCAAACGAATCTCTGAACCGCCCCGGCCTTGTTCGGGCGATTCGAACCGCTTTCGAGAAGCCTCCGTCCAATTTGACAGACGGCCAGCACCGGCCGCCCAACGGAAAACAGGAGCCTTCCATGTCCATCAAGACCAAGCTTGCCGCCCTGACCCTCGCCGCCCTGACCGTGACCGGCGGCGTCGCCGCGACCTCCACGCCTGCCGAGGCCCATGGCTTCCATCACGGCTGGGGCTGGGGCGTCGGAGCCGGCCTCGTCGGCGCCGCTGTCGTCGGCAGCGCCATCGCCGCCAGCAACGACGGCTATTACTACGGCGGTTATCGGTACTGCCACTGGGTGCCCCAGTACGACGCGTTCGGACGTTACGTCGGCCGGGTCAGAGCCTGCGGCTATTGATGGCGCGACGGTCACCTTGCCCAACCGAATCCACCAGGGCTCGCCACGTCGGCTCGTGAACGCGCTGCAGCACCGGTCCCGCGTCTGATACGGGTGTCCCCATCAGCTCAGACCCGTGTCCCAACCCGCCCGGCTATCCCCCCCCCGGGCGGATTGTCGGGGTGGCAGGTCGTTCGACTCAGAACTGCGCGTGCAGCCGCGACCCGATGATCGAGACCGGCCCGCGATCGCGGCTGTAGGCCGGGTTGACGATGAACTGATAGTCAAACGTCAACTGCCAATTGAACACCGGCAGCGAGTAATACGCTTCGAGGATCTTCTCGGCCCCGGGGTGCGGCAGCTGCCCATCACCAATCAGCGCCGTATAGCCGCCCGCGGCCAAATAGGCCTGATGCGCCGGCGAGATCTGATTGACCACCCCTGCGAGGCCGAACGTGTCGTCCGGCCGTCCCCAGAATCTGCCTGACACCGAGGTGCCGGCGGCAAAGGTCGTGTCAACGTCGGTGAACGCGTAGGCCTCCAGCTTCCCGGGCGTGTAGCCGGCGCGCGCGAACACGCCGAGCCCCGGCAGGATCTGCTGCTCCCAATTGGCGGAGATGCCGGGCTTGCTCTTGTAGGTCCGGACCGCCGCGAGATCCGGAGCGGCTCCAGTCTGCGCCGCCAGGGTCACCGCATCCTGGAAATTGCCGAGGCGGGCCCGCGTCAGATAGCCGGTGACCAGGATCTTGCCCGGCTGCCCCCAAAGCTCGTAGCGGCGTTCGAGTTCGCCGACCATCTGGAATTGGCCGAGCTTGGCATCGAGATCGGTGCTGTTTGGGACGGCCGGACCATCGAAGATACCGGCGCGGACCGTCCACGGGCCGGTGTACCACTCGGCCGCTGCGCCATAGGTGAACGCCCAGGCATCCGCGGCATAGTCGAACGTGCCGGTATTGACCAAGGTCCAGTTCAGGAAGTCGGCACGCGGGTCGTGGGCGTATTTGTTCTGGTCGAAGATATCGACGACGCCGAACTTGCCGACGGTGAAGACGAGACGATCGGATGTCTGTGATCCCGCGAACTGGTTGATGCCGGCCTCGACCTTCTGGCTCTCGCCGCCGAGATCGATGGTCTGGCGCAGGAAGGCGCGCGGAATGCGGGCATAGGGATAGCTTGAGCCGACCTTGTAGGCCTCAGCACTCGGGAAGCCGGCGACGCCGAACGTGCCGCTCAGGCCAAAGCCCTGGTCGATTTCGGGGTTGATCCAGATCTCGGCGCCGTCCCAGGGGCGGAAACCGACGTACAGGTCGAGGTCAAAGGTTTCGCGGCCGATATTGGGATCCAGGCTGTTCCGGCCGGCATAGGGGGCACGGAACGGAAAGTCGTACTGCGTCGTGATCGTGGTCTGGCCATGCACGGCGAAATTGTCGAGCTCGGGTGGCACGATGCCCTTGCCGAGCAGGTCCTTCTTGGCCGGATCCGTGCCCAGCTGGTAGTTGAGCCCGAGTTGCAGCCTTTGGATCGACAAATCGGAGTCGTAGAGCTGGCCGGCCGCGGTGAAGCGTTTCCGATGATGCCCGAACTCGGAGTCCAGGAATTCGAGCTTGGCGCTCCAGGCCGGCGCGATCGGCACTTCCACCCCGAGACCGGCGACCCAGCCGAGCCGCCAGGTCAGCGCCATATCGACGTCGCCCACCGCCGCATTGCCGGCCGTGCCCGCGAGCTGAGTCCGCTCCAGACGGTCGTAGCTCCAGGCGAGGCCGCCGGTCGCGTAGACCAGCCATGGATTGAAGTCGTAACCGATACGCCCGCGCAGCGTACCCGTCCCCAGCACCGTATCGCGATAGGCCGCCTGGCCAGTTGCCGGGGAGGTCGGGGCCCGCACGCCGGCGAGCGTGTTCGGAGCCGAGAAGTCCCCCTCCACGCCGAGCAGGAGGCGCGGCGACAGCATCCGGTTGTAGCCGGCCTGCAGGCCGAACAGATAGCTGCCGGTCCCCTTGAAGGCATCATAGGAGTTAAACAGGCCGGTCGATCCCGAGAGCATCGGGACGCCGGCGCCGGCCTCGAGGGCGGTCCAGCCGGACTTGCCTGCGGCGTAGCCGAGGTGCCCGCCGATATAGAATCCGTTCCAGTCAGGGGCCGCCGAATTGTCATACGACTGCGGCCGCGAATTTACCGACCCGAGATCGGCCGCTGTCGCGGTTTTGGACAAAGTGAGCAGGAGACCGAGCGTCGCCCGAGCCAGGAGCCGGTGGTCCATCTTGTTCAATTCACGTGAGAATTACGATCAGTGCCGTTCTGACATCATCTCGTAACGGATTTGCAACACGCGGGTCTCCCACCATGCGGCAGTTCCGTCTTCGAATCGCTCGTCAGCTCGATTGCCTTGCGACGTCATGTCACAAGCGAGCTCGATCGCGAAGGGCCGACACCCGTTCCCACAGCCGATAGGGCCATCGAAAATCACCGCTTCCGCGCGCGAGCCGTGACGTGTGACTTCAAAGTCATTGTAAGTAACTTGCAATATTCGCTAGGGTCCGCATCACCAGCGCCTCTGTTCACTCCTGCTCTTGCGGTCCATACGCTTGCCGACGGTTACGCCAATACGATCCGGACGATCGCGCGTCCGAAGCTGGACCGGGCTTGCCGCCGTCGTCGTCCTCGGCTCGGGAGCTGCGGCCCAGGCCGCGGATTTGGCGCTGAAAGCGCCGGTCGCACAGACGGAGTTCGATTGGACGGGTGTCTATGTCGGCGGCCACGCCGGCTATACGCGCGATCGGAATCACGAAGCTCGTGATTGTCACCAGCCATGGCGGCAACAGCGCCGCGATGACCCTGGTCGCGCAGGATCTGCGCGCAGATCACCGCATGCTGGTGGTGACGACGTCATGGTCGCGCTTCGGCGCGCCCGATGGCCTGTTCTCCGCCGACGAGCTGCGTCACGGCATCCATGGCGGTGCCGTCGAGACCTCGATCATGCTGGCCCGCCATCCCACGCTGGTGCGCAGCGATGCCATCGCCGCTTTCCCCTCGCGCGGCGCTGAGATGGAAACGACCTACGAGGTGCTCTCGACGCAGCGGCCGGCGCCGATGGCCTGGCAGACGCAGGACCTGAATGCGGGCGGCGCGGTCGGCGATGCCACGCAGGCCTCGGCGGAGAAGGGCGAGCGCGTGCTGGACCACGGCGCGCGGGCGTTCTGCGCGCTGCTGGAGGACGTCGATAACTTCGACGTGACCACGCTCGGCCACGGCCCGCTGCCGGGCTCCTGAGCCAAAGATAACATTCTGGATCTTCTGATGAATCTCCGGATGGCGTCGATCGCCATCAGGCGATTCGAACCGGTTTCGAAAAGGCTCCGTCCAATTTGGCAAGCGGCCGACGCCGGCCGCCGCAACATCAAACAGGAGCTGTCGATCAAAACCAAGATTGCCACCCTCGCGCTGACCGCGCTCGCCGTGACCGGCAGCATCGCCGCAACGTCGACGCCTGCGGCGGCCAACGGCTTCCATCATCATCACCATTGGGGCTGGGGCGTCGGTGCCGGCCTCGTCGGAGCCGCCGTCGTCGGCAGCGCCATCGCCGCCAGCAACGACAGCTACTCCTATGGCGGTGGCTATCGGTACTGCCGCTGGGTGCCGCAGTACAACGTCTACGGCCAGTATGTCGGCCGCGTCAGGGCCTGCGGCTATTGATGCCGGGCGTTCGTCGCGTCCCGCCCGGCCGCCCGGGCGGGCTGATTGTTGCGTGGGCGCCACACCCTCAATCGGAAACCGGATGAGACCGCCTCACGCTTGCTGTTGCGAATTAATCGCAATATAAATCATCCACAAATTACCGCGTGCCGTCCACACTTCCGATCGAACATCGACGACTCCGTAATCTTCTCGTGACTGTGCGCGGGCAATCAGTTGTGACGTTTGCCTGTGTCGTTTGCCTCGCCTTGGGAATCCGCCGCCATGATCCGTTCGAACTGCACCCGGGAGATGATCGCGGCCGGCGCCATGATCGCCGCGCTCGCTGCCCCCGCCGCTGCCGCCGACCTGCCGGTCAAGGCGCGGATGGCGCAGACGGTGTTCGACTGGACCGGCCTCTATGTCGGCGTCCATGCCGGCTATACGCGCGACCGCGCCCAGGCGACGCTGACCGACCCGAGCGGGACGGTCAGCGCCGGTAGCCCGTTCAGCGGTCTCACTGGCGGCGTGCAGGCCGGCTACAACTGGGTCACCCGCTCCGGGCTGTTGCTCGGGCTCGAGGGCGATTTCAGCTTTCCGAACTATCTCACCTCCAACCACACCGTCGCGATGCTCGGCACGCCCATCTCGAACGTCTCGGAGCTGTGGGACTATGTCGCCACCGCCCGCGGCCGCGTCGGCTACATCAAGGGCGACTGGCTGGTCTACGCCACCGGCGGCCTCGCCTGGACCGGCGGCCGCTTTATCAACACCAATGCGGCCGGCGACACCGAGAAGCTGCTGACGACGCGGCTCGGCTGGGCCGCCGGCGCCGGCATCGAGCGCAGCTTTGCGCCGCATTGGAGCTGGCGCCTCGAATATCTCTACAGCCATTTCGAGAACGGCGGCGTCCGCTTCTCCAACGGCGCCAGCTACAATTCTGCGCTCGAATTCCAGACCCTGCGCGTCGGGCTCAACCGCAAGCTCGACTTCGCCGGCGGTCCCGACCTGAAGCTCAAGAGCGATCCGTCCGATCCCGAATCCGACCGCTGGGAGATCCACGGCCAGGCGACCGTGCTCGGCCAGGGCTATCCGGCGTTCCGCGCCGCCTATACCGGCGCCAACAGCCTGACGCCGGCGCACCAGTTCCAGGAGACCTGGAGCAACAGCCTGTACATCAATGCGCGGCTATGGGACGGCGGCGAGGTCTATTACAATCCCGAGCTGCTGCAGGGCTTCGGCCTCAGCAACACCGTCGGAGCAGGCGGCTTCCCCAATGGCGAAGCGCAGAAGTCCGACTTCCCCTATCCGCACTACAACACCTCGCGGCTGTTCCTGCGCCAGACCTTCGGCTTCGGCGGCGAGCAGGAGCAGCTCGGCAGCGGCCAGCTGCAGCTGTCCGGCAAGCAGGACATCTCGCGTCTCACGCTTCAGATCGGAAAATTCCCCGTGCTCGACGTGTTCGACGGCAACGCCTACGCCAAGGACGCACGCAAGGACTTCATGAACTGGTCGGTCTGGGCGCCCGGCGCCTTCGACTATGCCGCTGACAAGCTCGGACTGACCTATGGCGCCACCGCCGAGTTGAACCAGAAGAACTGGGCGCTGCGCGCCGGCTACTTCCTGGTCGATGCCGAGTCGAACTCGAACAATTTCGACACGAAGGTTTTCAGACGCGGCAGCTACGTCGTCGAGCTGGAGACGCGCTATCAGCTGTTCTCGCAACCCGGGCATCTGCGCACCATCGGCTGGTTCAACAACACCTTCTCCGGCAGCTATCGCGAGACGCTGGACAATCCCGCGCTCAATCTCGACATCGGCCAGACCCGCCGCGGCCGCGGCAAATACGGCTACGTGATCAGCTTCGACCAGGCGCTCTCGGACGATGTCGGCCTGTTCGGCCGCTGGAGCTGGAACGATGGCAAAACCGAGATCATGGCGTTCACCGACATCGACAGCAGCCTGTCGTTGGGCACCTCGATCAAGGGCACGCGCTGGGGCCGTCCCGACGACACGATCGGCCTCGCCGGCGTGACCAACGGGCTGTCGCGCGACCACCGCGCCTTCCTCGCCGCCGGCGGCCTCGGCCCGCTGATCGGCGACGGCGCGCTGAACTACCGGCGCGAGAACATCATCGAGGCCTACTACGCCTACTCGATCAACAAATACCTGACCTTCACGGCGGACTATCAGTTCATCAGCAATCCCGCCTACAACGCCGACCGCGGTCCGGTGTCGATCTTCTCGGGGCGGCTGCACGGGGATTTCTGAGCGGCGGCTGTTTTTATTTGCGCAGGCCATAGCTCCTCACTCGGTGTCGTCCCCGCACACGCGGGGACCCATACCGCGGAAGCTATCGAGGGACGTCACTGCCGATTGCCCGCCTCACGACCGCCGGTGGCTATGGGTCCCAGCTCAAGGCCGGGACGACAGCGGAGGTCCAGGCGCGGCAAGCCCCAATCTGACCGCCCACCCGTCTCCAGCCATGCCCCCACCGCAACGCGGCATTGGGCGCTTGCCACCCCCATATGCTAGGACCTGTCCCCATCCCGCCCCCTCCGGGCGCCAGACCAGGTCGAAATGCTCTCCGTCGAACTCGCCATCATCGTCGTCCTCATCGTCGTCAACGGGCTGTTGTCGATGTCCGAACTCGCGATCGTCTCGTCGCGGCCGGCACGCCTCGCCATGCTGGCCGAAAAGGGCATCGCCGGCGCCCGTCGGGCGCTGGCGCTGGCGTCCGATCCGGGGAGGTTCCTGTCGACGGTGCAGATCGGCATCACCCTGGTCGGCGTGCTCTCTGGCGCATTCTCGGGCGCCACGCTCGGCCAGCGCCTGACGCAGTGGCTGCTGGAGCTCGGCCTGTCCGCCTCCGTTGCCGACATCATCGGCGTCGGCCTGGTCGTCACCACCATCACCTATGCGACCCTGATCGTCGGCGAGCTGGTGCCGAAGCAGCTGGCGCTGCGCGACCCCGAGGCCGTGGCGGTCCGCGTCGCGCCGGCCATGCAGGTGCTCGCCAAGGTGTCGCTGCCGCTCGTGGTGCTGCTCGATCTCTCCGGCAAGTTGATCCTGACGCTGCTCGGCCGCTCCGGCGAGGCCGAGGAGAAGGTGTCGGAGGCGGAGATCCACCATCTGGTGCGCGAGGCCGAGACCGCAGGCGTGCTCGAGCCCGGCGAGAAGGAGATGATCGCCGGCGTGATGCGGCTCGGCGACCGCCCGGTCGGCGCCATCATGACGCCGCGCCCCGAGGTCGACGTCGTCGACCTCAACGACGATCCCAAGACCATTCGCGAGCTGCTCGCCAAGAGCCCGCATTCGCGCCTGCCGGTGTCGGACGGCGAGCGCGACCGTCCGATCGGCGTGCTCCAGGCCAAGGACCTGCTGGCGGCCTATCTGCGCGACGAGACGCCGGACCTGCGCAGCCTGGTGCGCGAGGTGCCGATCATTCCCTCCACCGTCGATGCGCGCGACGTGATCGCGATTCTCAAGGTGGCGCCCGTGCATATGGGGCTCGTCCACGACGAATACGGCGCGTTCGAAGGCGTCGTGACCGCGGCGGATATTCTGGAGTCGATCGTCGGCGCGTTCTCCTCCGAGGAAGGTCCGCCGGAGCCGGCCTGCCTCCGCCGCGACGACGGATCGCTGCTCGTCTCCGGCTGGATGCAACTCGACGAGTTCGCCGACGTGCTGGCGATCGAGGTGCCGCCGCATCGCGGCTATCACACCGTCGCCGGCCTCGTGCTGCAGCACTTCGGCAGCGTGCCCGAGGTCGGCCAGAGCTTCGAGCTGCAAGGCTGGCGTTTCGAGATCATCGACCTCGACGGCCGCCGTATCGACAAGATCCTGGCGACCAGGCTCGCCCCCGAGGGCGGCGAGCCGAACGTGGGGTAGCGCTCGCTCAATTGCGCCAGGGCGTTTCATGATGCGTATCTCGGCCCGCATCATCGAGAGACCCGCGCAGGCGCGGCACCGGCGGTGCGCCCCCTCTCCCGCTTGCGGGGGAGGGCTGGGGTGGGGGTGCCACAGCGGCAGTCTTTCCGGAGCAATCCCCCACCCGCATCGCATCTGACGATGCGATGCGACCTCCCCCGCACGCGGGGGGAGGCGCTGACCGATCGCGCCGCGCCTGCGTGCCACAAACAACTTTTGCAATCCCCGATTCGCCCGTCGGGCGGAGTGCCGATCTCCAACACGCCGGCGGACGGCCGATGCGCCACGCATGTCGCCTGCGCCAAAACACTCATTTCCCCCGCGCCCTCAATATGAAGACCCACTTCAAGAGCCCTGCGAAAAATAAACAGCTTCCGAAAATCATAATTCCTGTCCTATGCTCCTCCCATTCCGGTCCTGATGAGGGGCGTACGCGCGTCGTCACGAACGTTGGACCGGCAATGCGATGGACGTGACGGCGGCGCTGGACGAGCGCTGTCGTCGCGGACGGCGAAATCGTGTGGTCCTGACCTCCCGACGCTGAGGTCCGCGGCAGCGCGCGTGATGCGCGCGTCGCCACGGTGGCCAGAAAGCCGGTGCACCGAGGAGAGCAAGTATAAGCCGTTAAAACCGATCGCGCAGGGAGGGCCGGGTCGTTCCGGCTGAACCTTGGTACCTGCCGCCTGCACTTTTTCCGCAGGCGGGCCACGGGCCTCAGTCGAGGTCCGGCCTTCCCTGCGCCCTCACGCTCAACGAGGGCCGACGGACCAGCACACCCCGGACATCCGATGTCGCGGGAACGTGAAGACGCGGCCTGCGTATCCTTTGATAGGCCGGACCACGGGGCCGGATCCCGGCAGACGCCGCTTGAAATCAAACCATCACAGAGGGCACTTAGGGTGCGGATTTGGCCGGCAGCCCCGCCGGCGCGAACCAGCCCTCAGCGCCATGACAAGGAGACGTCCGGAGCCGTCGGCTGCGGACGACGAGACGAGACACGCGGATGATGCTTCAGGACCTCCGGACAACCGTGCTCCGCGACGCCGTGCGCCCCAACGTCTGGGACGTGGTCGCACTGATCATCGTGGTCGGCGCAATGGTGCTGATCGTCTATGGCGGCGAGCAGACCACGCAGCCGCTGTCGGCGCTGGACGTGGTCCCGGTCTCGCTCGATCCGGCCAACCTGCCGCTCTACGCGCTGCGCACCACCTTGCGCATGCTGCTCGCAATCACCTGCTCGCTGGTGTTCACCTTCGTCTACGCCGCGCTGGCGGCCAAGAGCCGGCGCGCCGAGATCGTGCTGATCCCGCTGCTCGACATCCTGCAGTCGGTGCCGATCCTGGGCTTCCTGACGTTCACCGTCGTGTTCTTCATGAACCTGTTCCCCGGCAAGGTGCTCGGTGCCGAGCTCGCCTGCGTGTTCGCGATCTTCACCAGCCAGGCCTGGAACATGACCTTCAGCATGTACCAGTCGATGCGCAACGTGCCGAAGGATCTGGAGGACGCGACGCGCAGCTTCCACCTCTCCGGCTGGCAGCGCTTCTGGCGGCTCGACGTGCCCTTCGCGATGCCCGGCCTGATCTGGAATGCGATGATGTCGATGTCCGGCGGCTGGTTCTTCGTCGTGGCGTCGGAGGCGATCACCGTCGGCAACACCACGGTCACCCTGCCAGGCATCGGCTCCTACGTCGCACTCGCAATCCAGCAGAAGGATCTCACGGCAATTGCCGCCGCGCTGCTGACGATGCTGCTGGTGATCACCGCCTATGACCAGCTGCTATTCCGTCCGATCGTGGCCTGGGCCGACAAGTTCCGCTTCGAGCAGACCGCCTCCGGCAATCCGCCGACCTCCTGGATGCTCGATCTGTTCCGGCGCACCCGCGCGCTGCGCTCGCTGTCGGTCCCGTTCGCAGCGGTCAACCGCACCTTCTCGAACCTGCGCCTCAACTGGCCCCGCGCCTGGAGCGGCCCCGTCCGCCACGCGCCGCCGTCGCAGCTCGTCGACGGCCTCTGGCTCGCCGTCGTCATCCTCGGCTGCGCCTATGCCGGTTGGAAGACCTATCTCTACCTCTCGGCAACGCTGGCGCTCGGCGATATCCTCTCTGCGATCGGCTACGGCCTGATCACGCTGGTGCGGGTGGTGGTGCTGATCGCGCTGGCGTCGCTGATCTGGGTCCCCGTCGGCGTCTGGATCGGGCTGCGGCCGAAGCTCGCCGAACGCATCCAGCCGCTGGCGCAATTCCTCGCCGCATTCCCGGCCAACCTCGCCTTCCCGGTGTTCGTCGTGCTGATCGTGCGCTACGGCCTCGACGCCAATGTCTGGCTGAGCCCGCTGATGATCCTGGGCACGCAGTGGTACATCCTGTTCAACGTCATCGCCGGCGCCAGCGCCTTCCCGACCGACCTGCGCGAGGCCGCCGCGAGCCTGCAGCTGACCGGCTGGCGCTGGTGGTTCAAGGTCGTGCTGCCCGGCGTCTTCCCCTACTACATCACCGGCGCCATCACCGCCTCCGGCGGCTCGTGGAACGCGGCGATTGTCGCCGAGGTCGCGAGTTGGGGCGATACCCATCTCACCGCGAGCGGCCTCGGCGCCTACATCGCCGCGGCCACGGAGCGTGGTGACTTCCCCCGCGTCGTGCTCGGCATTGCCGTGATGTGCATTCTCGTCACTCTGTTCAACCGGCTGCTGTGGCGGCCGCTCTACGCCTTCGGCGAACGCCGGCTGCGGCTCGGCTGACCGGGAGAATTTGTCATGCGCGACCAGGTCAAAGACACATCGCTGATCGAGATCAAGAGCGTGAGCCGGCTGTTTCCGAAGGGCAGCGGCGAGGATCTCGTGGTGCTCGAGAAGGTCGACCTCACGATCCGCGCCGGCGAGATCGTCGGCCTGCTCGGACGCTCCGGCTCCGGCAAATCGACCTTGCTGCGGATCATCGCCGGCCTGGTGTCGCCCTCCTCCGGCGAAGCGCGCTGCCGCGGCGAGATCATCGCCGGCCCCCCGCGCGGCGTCGCCATGGTGTTTCAGTCGTTCGCGCTGTTTCCCTGGCTCACCGTGCTGCAGAACGTCGAGCTCGGCCTGGAGGCGCTCGGCATCGAGGCCGCTGAGCGGCGCAAGCGCGCGCTCGCGGCGATCGATCTGATCGGCCTCGACGGCTTCGAATCCGCTTTTCCCAAGGAGCTGTCGGGCGGCATGCGCCAGCGCGTCGGCTTCGCCCGCGCGCTGGTGGTGCATCCCGACCTCCTGCTGATGGACGAGCCGTTCTCGGCGCTGGACGTGCTGACCGCCGAAACACTCCGTACCGACCTCATCGATCTCTGGACCGACGGCCGGCTGCCGATCAAATCGGTGCTGATGGTGACGCACAACATCGAGGAGGCGGTGCTGATGTGCGACCGCATCCTGGTGTTCTCCTCCAATCCCGGCCGCGTCGCCGCCGAGTTCAAGGTCGACCTGCCGCATCCGCGCAACCGGCTCGATGCGGCGTTCCGCCAATTGGTCGACAGCCTCTACGCGCGCATGACGCAGCGGCCCGAGCCGAAGCTGCCGAGCACCGCGAGCGCCGGCGTCGGCATGGTGCTGAGCCACGTGTCCTCGAACTCGATCTCCGGCCTGGTCGAGACGCTTGCCGGCGAACCCTATAATGGGCATGCCGACTTGCCCGTGCTGGCGGGCCATCTGCAGCTCGAGGTCGACGAGATCTTTCCGTTGGCCGAGGCGCTGCAGCTCTTGCGCTTCGCCCAGCTCAGCGAAGGCGATCTGACCTTGACCGAGGCCGGACGGCGGTTCGCCCATCTCGATACCGACGAACGCAAGAAGCTGTTCGCGCAGCATTTGATGGAGAACGTGCCGCTGATGGGGCTGATCCGCCGCGTGCTCGACGACCGCCCCGCGCACGCAGCACCAGCGGCGCGCTTCCGCATCGAGCTCGAGGACTACATGTCCGAGCACTATGCCGACGAGACGCTGCACACCATCGTGTCATGGGGCCGCTATGCCGAGCTGTTCGCCTATGACGAGCAGTCCGAAACCTTCAGCCTGGAGAACCCGCATTGAGCCTTGCGGCGTCACGGCGCGATCGTGAGGGTCGCTTTCATGTTCGGGTGAAAGCGGCAGTAGTAGTCGAGCGTACCCGCCTTCTTGAGGACCGAGCTCACCGTCTTGCTCGGCGGCAAAGTGACATCGAAGGCGCCATCCCGCGCCGTGGCCGTATGAGCCAGCGCGTCCTTGTTGATCCATTCGACGGTGTCGCCGACCCTGGCCGAGACCACGGCCGGCGAAAACGCGAGCTTATCTATCGTAATCCGGATCGTGGCCGCGCGCGCCGGAACGCTCACCGCGGCAAGCACGACCACACTCAGGAAGGCGAGACGTCCCGACAGCATCGGCTGATCCTACTTCAGATCCGCCGCGACATGCTCGGCGTGCTGCTCGTGCCCCTGAAACAGCTTGAGGCCGGTCTGCAGCAGCTCCTTCAGCTCGGAATTGCTCGCCGACGGAATGAGCTGCGTTTCCAGCGCGCCATTCACCGTCTTGTGGTAGACAACCTCGTTGGCGATGTAGGCCTTGTCGAACGCGGCGCCCTTGAGTTTGCCGAGTTCGTCGAGCTTCTCGCTCGCCTGCTTCGACAGCGCGCGGCTGGTGTCGTTGTCCTCAGGCATGACCTTCAGCTTCTTGACGAGCGCGAGGGCCTGTTTGTTGACCGCCTCGTGGTCGCGCACCATGCCTTGGGCGAACTCCTTGACCTCCTTGCTGCTGGACTTGTCCAACGCCTGCTTCGCCGCCTTGATGTCGATTTCGCCCGCAGTGTAGGCGATATGGGCGATCTGCGGATCGTTGAGCTTGGCGCCCTGCGACAGCGCGACACTGCTCGTGAGGCAGAGCACGACGACCGTCGTGCCGATATGCTTGAACATGGCTCTCATCTCCTGTGCCGCCGGACCTCGTGGCCGGCGGATGAATGGCTGCACAGGGATTGGATGAAAAACGGGAGCCGACGTTCCCAAGAATCTTCAGCTCGGACGTGCCAGACGCTCAAGCACGGCATCCGTCAGCCGCTCGCAACGCGCGCCAGCGAAGGGAAACGCGTCCATAAGGACGGGGCCGATCTCTTTTTCGACGTTCTCGCGCAACATGCCGCGGGCGCGATGCAGGCGCGTCTTGACGGTCTCGGGCTTCAACCCCAGCAAGTCCGCGGTCTCGTCGATGCTCATCTCCTCGATCACGCGGGCGATGAACACGAGGCGAAACGGCTCGGACAGTTCATCGATGGCCCGCTCGACGACGGCCTGGATCTGGCGCTGTGCCACAGACTTCTCCGGATCGCTCGACGTGGCGGGAAATTGGATCACCTCGGCCCCAGGTTTATTCTCTCGCTCCGCATCCAGTTGCAATGCCGGTCGCTGTCCGCGCAGCCGCCCCATCGCTTCGTTCATCGCGATGCGAACCAGCCACGTCGACAGGCTGGACTGGCCGCGAAACTCGTCCAGATGGGTGAGTGCGCGGACATAGGTTTCCTGCACGACGTCCTCCGCCTCGCTGTCGTTGCGCAGGATGCCGCGGGCGATCCGGAACAGGCGGCGGTTGTTGGCCTGCAGGATGGCCCGAATGGCCGCCTCGTCGCGGGCTTTTGCCCGTCGGATCAGGTCATCCTCGGCGGTCGTCGCCGCAGAGACTGTGGTCGCTATGGTCCAAGGCATTGTCGATCATCCCAACTGAGCACGCATGGCTTAGATGGAATTCGAGCCCGAAGGTTCCCAAAAAAGATTGCGCGAGGCGCTTCACTGCACCGCCGCGAACGTATCAGGCCGCGCCAGCGCCCAGGCATCACGGAAGCGGATGTCCTGCGTACCCTCGAGCAGCTCACCCGGCCGCAGCGCCGGATAGAGTTTTGCGAAGGAGGAGACCTCGGTGGTCGACGTCCGCTGTGAGAAGTGGATGGGACGCAGGTCCTGCGGATGTTCCAGGCCGGCGGCAGCGAGCAGCTCGGCCAGCGCATGCAGGGTCGCGTGATGATAGTTGTAGACGCGATCGATCTTGTGCGGAACGACCAGCGCGCGGGCGCGCGTCGGATCCTGCGTCGCAACGCCGGTCGGGCAGCGGTCGGTGTGGCAACTCAAGGACTGGATGCAGCCGAGCGCGAACATGAACCCGCGCGCCGAGTTGCACCAGTCGGCCCCAATCGACATTGCGCGGGCCATGTCGAAGGCGGTGGCGATCTTGCCGGCGGCGCCGATCTTGATCCGGTCGCGGATGTTCATCCCAACCAGCGCGTTATGCACGAAGTTGACGCCCTCGCGCATCGGCATGCCCAGATGGTCCATGAACTCGAGCGGCGCCGCACCGGTGCCGCCTTCATTGCCGTCGACGACGATGAAGTCGGGATAGATGCCGGTCTCCTGCATCGCCTTGCAGATCGCCAGGAATTCCCAGGGATGGCCGATGCACAGCTTGAAGCCCGCGGGCTTGCCGCCCGACAGCCGGCGCATCTCGCCGATGAACTGCATCATGCCGATCGGCGTCGAGAACGCGCGGTGCGCCGCCGGCGAGATGCAGTCCTCGCCCATCGCGACGCCGCGGATCTTAGAGATCTCCTCGGACACTTTGGCAGCCGGCAGCACGCCGCCGTGGCCAGGCTTGGCGCCCTGGCTGATCTTGAGCTCGACCATCTTGATCTGCTCGGTGGCTGCGACCCGCGCGAACGCGTCGGCGTCGAACGTGCCGTCATGGCGGCGGCAGCCGAAATAGCCGGAGCCGATCTCCCAGATGATGTCGCCGCCCATCTCGGCATGGTACGGGCTGAAGCCGCCCTCGCCGGTGTCGTGCGCGAAGCCGCCGCGCTTGGCGCCACCGTTGAGCGCGCGCACCGCATTCGGGCTCAGCGCCCCGAAACTCATGGCCGAGATGTTGAACACCGAGGCCGAATAGGGCTTTGCACAATCGGGGCCGCCGATGGAGATGCGGTATTTTTCCTCCGCACGCGGCTTGGGCGACATCGAATGGTGCATCCATTCATAGCCCTCGCGGTAGACATCCTCCTGGGTGCCGAACGGGCGCTTGTCGAGCACCATCTTGGCGCGCTGATAGACCACCGCACGGGTGTCGCGCGAGAACGGCATGCCGTCCTTCTCGCTCTCGAAGAAATACTGCCGCATCTCCGGCCGCATCTCCTCGAGCAGGAAACGCAGATGCGCCGCGATCGGGTAGTTGCGCAACACCGCGTGGCTCTTCTGCATGAGATCGCGGACGCCGAGCAAGGTCAGCGCGCCGAAGATCAAGAGCGGGATGAGGACGAGATCGAAGATTTTGCGGTCGTAGATACCAAGGATCAGCAACAGGGCGGTCGCCGTGGCGCAGATCGTCAGCACGATGAAGCGCGGCGAAAACGGGAGCAGCAGCGTATCCATGGGAGGCCTCGAAGCGGCTCGTGGAAGGTCTGGTGTCACCATACTACGCGTATCGCGAAGCAATCGTTACACAAGCGCGCGCAATCGGCCATCGATGATATCACATCATCGATAGCCGCCTTCTGTCGACTGCCGCGCTGCGAGATCGAGCCGCAGCGCCGGGCGGGCCTCCGAGACTCCCGGCGCCGATATGCACTGTTCGAAGACGGCAGCCGCTTACCCCTGCGCGAACAACCCCGAATGCGCCTCGCGCAGCTGCCGCTTCAGCAGCTTGCCGCTGGGGTTCTTGGGCAGCGCATCGACGAACACGATCCGCTTCGGCGTCTTGAAGGTGGCGAGACGGCTCGAGGCCTGCTTCAGCACCGCCTCCTCGGTCAGCTCGCAGCCGGACTTGACCACGACCATCGCCACCACGGCCTCGACCCAGCGCGGATGCGGCAGGCCGACGACGGCGACCTCGGACACTTCGGGGATCAAATAGAGCGCCTCCTCGACCTCGCGGCTGGCGACGTTCTCGCCGCCAGTCTTGATCATGTCCTTCTTGCGATCGACGATGGTGATGTAGCCTTCATCGTCGATGGTCGCGAGATCGCCGGAGTGAAACCAGTCGCCCTGGAAGGCCGCGGCGGTGCGCTCGTCATCGTGGAAGTAGCCGAGCATCAGATGCGGCGAGCGGTGCACGACCTCGCCGACCTGGCCCGGCGCGACGTCGTTCATGTCGTCATCGACGACGCGGGTCTCGACATTGAGCACGGCGCGGCCGCAACTGCCCGGCTTGCGCAGCTGATCATCGGGTCCCAACATCGTCGCCAGCGGCGCAATCTCGGTCTGGCCGTAGAGATTCCACAGTCGGACCTTCGGCAGCCGCTGCGCCAGCTCGCGCAGCACCTCGACCGGCATGATCGACGCGCCGTAATAGCCTTTGCGCAGGGTCGACACATCCGTGGTCTCAAACAGCGGCGAGCGCAGGATCGAGATCCACACCGTCGGCGGTGCGAAGAACGAGGTGATGCGATATTTGGCGATCAGCGGCAGCAGATTGTCGGGCGTCGGAAATGCCGTGATGATGTTGGTGGCGCCGACATAGATCGACGGTCCGAAGAACACGTCGAGCTGGGCGCAATGATACAGCGGCAGCGCGTGCAAGGTGACGTCCTCGGCCGCGATGCCGGCGTCGACGATGCAGCTGACATACTGCCAGATCACGGCGTCATGGGTCAGCATCGCGCCCTTCGGCAGCGACTCCGTGCCCGAGGTGTAGACGATCTGCGCCACATCGCCGCCTGCAATCTCGACCGCGGGCACCTGCGCCGTCGAAGCCGCAAGCTCGGCAAAATCGATCATGTCGCCCTGCCGTTCGCTCGCGCCCTCCGACGGCAGCCAGATCAGCTGCTCGACCGCCGGCACCAGTGCCTTGGCGGCGCGCGCCACGCCGGCGAAGCCGCTGTCGGTCGCGAGCAGCCGCGCCCCGGCGTGCTTGAGGATGTAGGCGACCTCCTCCGGCTTCAGCATGAAGTTGATCGGCACCAGCACGGCGCCGAGCCGCGCCAGCGCGAAGCGCAGGGCGGCAAAGGCATGCGAGTTGCGCGCGAGGATCGCGACGCGCTCGCCCTTGGCGACCCCCTGGGCGGCGAGGCCGGCCGCGAGGCGGTCGACGATGGCGTTGAACTCGGCGTAGGTCCAGCTGATCTCGCCGCAGATCACGGCCGTCTTGGTCGGTGTCCGCGCCGCGCTCCGCCGCAGGAGATCACCGAGCGTCTGTCGCCGTACGATGGAATCCATGCTCATCCCCTCTGTCATCACGGGGATGGCCGCCACGCGGGCAATCCAAGTCCCCTCCCTGTTTCGCGCCGGACGTCTGAAGGCCCGGTCTTGGCGCCGAAAATCGCACGGCCGCTCGGACGCGCGCAAGGAGGATATTGCCAACGAAAAGAGCGCCCCGATTGCGTCGAGGCGCTCTTTCAGAAAAGTCGCAAACGAAGGGTCGGCGGCTCAGCGCTCGACGAAGGCCTTCTCGATCACGAAGTGTCCGGGCTGGTTGCCGCTGCCTTCGAGGAAGCCTCGCGACTCGAACATGGTCTTGAGCTCCTCCAGCATCGCCGGGCTGCCGCACATCATGATGCGGTCCTTGGCGATGTCGAGCTCATGCTGGCCGATGTCGTTGAACAGCTGCTGCGACGAGATCAGGTCGGTGATGCGGCCGCGGTTACGGAACGGCTCGCGGGTGACGGTCGGATAATACTGCAGCTTGCCGTCGAGCAGCTCTCCGAACAGCTCGTCCTCGCGCAGCTTCGCGACGACGCTCTCGCCATAGGCGAGCTCGGCGACCTGGCGGCAGCCATGGACCAGCACGATGCTCTCGAACCGCTCGTAGACGTCGGGGTCCTTGATCAGGCTGGCGAACGGGGCAAGGCCGGTGCCGGTCGACAGCAGCAGCAGCCGGCTGCCGGGCAGCAAATTGTCGGGGATCAGCGTGCCGGTCGCCTTGCGGCCGACCAGGATGGTGTCGCCTTCCTTGATCTGCTGCAGCCGGGAGGTCAGCGGGCCGTCCTGCACCTTGATGCTGAAGAACTCGAGTTCCTCCTCGTGATTGGCGCTGGCCATGCTGTAGGCACGCAGCAGCGGGCGGCCCTCGACCTCGAGGCCGATCATCGCGAACTGACCATTTTGGAAGCGGAAGCCCGCATCGCGGGTGGCTCGGAAGGAGAACAGGGTGTCCGTCCAGTGGTGAACGGAAAGAACTTTCTCTTTATAGAACGCGCTCATGTCGTTTGTTTTTTCACGTGGGCTGAAGTTGGAAGAAACAAGTCGTGACGGAGGCAGGACCGCAAAAACCCTATAGATCCAGCGATTTCGGCGCCTGATGTACGTGAAAACAGCGAATAATCAACCCGCATGGACGCACCATTGATCACGATCAAATGCATGCCGGCTGATGCCCAGATTCGCCTCGATCGGCCGTTCGTTCGTACACAAACGATAAGGGTAATTTACTTGCCGAGATTCCAATTTTCCAGCACTTTAATTCCGCATCCTGGCCCAATCCTTGAGCAATGATTAACCATCCGCAGACCCAGCTCGCCGCCATCACCCGCTACTGCGTCGAACGAGGCATCGCGCTCGACGTGCGGGAGGACGGCTGGCTGCTGGTGCTCGAGGATGCCAACCGGCGTCACCTGATCTTCGGCTATGATCTCGGCCTGAACAGTGCGGTGGCGCACAGACTGGCCTGTGACAAAGCGGCGACCTCGGCGCTGCTGAGAGCCGACGGGATTGCCGCGGTTCCACACGCGTTCTTTCTTGCTCCTGCCCTTAGCGGCCAGCCCGGGCAGACGGCCGAGGCCGCGCTGGCGCTGCTGGAAACGTATCCGCGCGGGCTGGTGGTCAAGCCCAACGAGGGTACCTCTGGACGGATGGTGGTCCGCGTCACGGGAAAGGATGAACTGCTGCGCGCAGCGAACCGCATCTTCGGGACCGGCGCGAACGTTGCGATCGCACCGCTCATGGACATCGTCGACGAAGTCCGTGTCGTGCAGCTCGATGACGCGTCCATGATCGTCTACCGCAAGCAGCGCCCCACCGTGACCGGCGACGGCGTGCAGCCGCTGCTCGATCTCGCGCTGGCGGCGACTCCGGCCACGGGGCACGCACAGCTCCTGCGGCGCCTCGATGGGGAATTCGACGCGTCGGCCTTGCGCGCGATCGTGCCGCGCGGCGAGCAGCGCCCGCTGAGCTGGCGGCACAATCTCGAGTTCGGAGCTCACCCCGAGCTGCTCGAACCAGGCGCGCAGCGGGACCTCTGTGCCGCGCTCGCGACCGCGGCGGCACGCGTCATCGGCATCCGCTACGCATCGGTCGACCTCGTGCTGGCCGATGGGCGCTGGCAGGTGCTCGAAATCAATTCGGGCGTGAAGATGGAGGCGCTCGGCCGGCACGTGCCGGAGCTGGTCGAAAGCACCTATATCGCCGCACTCGACGCGATCTTTGGCAGAAGCCCGTCGGGGTGACCTGCGGCCGCCGGCTCGATCTTCAGCAATAAGATTTCCCTGGCCTCGATCGAAATGAGGGATTAGTCTCCGATCCAAACTAAACAGTATACTGTCAATGTGGAGGACGCCCTTGCGCATCGCCGTGCTCGGCGGCGGCCCTGGCGGGCTGTATTTCGCCTATCTCTGGAAGAAGCGGCACCCCGCCGCCGTGGTCGATCTGTTCGAGCAGAACCCGGCCGGGGCGACCTGGGGCTTTGGCGTCGTGTTCTCCGACCAGGCGCTCGAATTCCTGCGTGCCGACGATCCCGACACCGTGGATGCGATCGCGCCGTGCATGGAGAGCTGGCGCAACATCACGCTCAATCTGCGTGGCGAGAACGTCGAGATCGACGGCGTCGGCTTCTCTGCGATCGGCCGGCTCGAACTCTTGAAGCTGCTGCAGGCGCGCACCGAAAGCGTCGGCGTCGTGGCCCGTTACGGCACGATCATCCAGTCGCTGGATCAGCTCGCAGGCTACGACCTCATCGTCGCTGCCGACGGACTGAACTCGCTGGTTCGCCGCAGCTTCGAAGGCGATTTCGGCTTCTCCGTCTCCTACTCCAGCAACAAGTTCGCCTGGTACGGCACGTCGAAGACCTTTGCCACGCTGTCGCAGACCTTCGTCGCGACCGACCGCGGCAGCTTCAACGCGCACCATTATCGCTATGCGCCGGACATGAGCACGTTCCTTGTGGAATGCGATCGCGCCACGTGGCACGCCTATGGCTTCGCCGAGATGTCGGTCGATGAATCCCGGCGCGTCTGCGAGCAGGTGTTCGCCGCCACGCTCGATGGCCACGCGCTGGTCTCCAACCGATCGGTATGGCGCAATTTTCCCTGGGTCTGGAATGAGCACTGGTGGCACCGGAACATGGTGTTGATCGGCGACGCGCTGCATACCGCCCACTTCTCGATCGGCTCCGGGACGCGGCTGGCGATCGAGGATGCGATCGCGCTCGCCAAGGCGCTCGATGCGGAGACCAGCCTCTCGGACGGCCTCGCCCGCTATCAGGCCGAGCGGCAGCCGATCGTGAAGAAGCTGGTGGCGGCGGCCCGGACCAGCGCCGAGTGGTACGAGTCCTTCTCGGCGCACATGACGCTCGGCCTGATGGAATTTGCCTACAGCTATATCACCCGGTCCGGCCGCATCGACGACACGCGGCTGCGAGCCATGGCCCCGCAGTTCATGGCCCGCTACGAGGCATCTCGGAACACGGGAGCACGCGTATGACGCGAGAGATCGCCGACCACGTTCCGCGCGACAGCGCCGGCGCGCGTGAGATCGGCTTCGCGATTCCCGCCCGCTACAATGCCGGCCGCGTGCTGTTCGACAATCTAGCAAAGGGCAACGCGGACAAGCCCGCGCTGATCGGCCCGGCCGGTCAGCGCAGCTATGCCGAGCTGTGTGCCGAGGCCTGCCGCTGGGGTAACGGTTTCACCTCGCTCGGGCTCAGCCGCGGCGACCGTGTCCTGCTGTTCCTCGACGACACGCCGGCCTATCCGGCTGCGTTCTTCGGCGCGGTACGCGCCGGCTTCGTGCCGCTGCTGATCAACACATTGACGCCGCCGGATTTGCTGCAATTCTATCTCGCTGATTCCGGCGCCAAGGTCGCGGTCGCCGATGCTGAGTTTGCGGCACGATTCGACGCGCAGGCTTGTGCCGATACCGCACTGCAGACGCTGGTTGTCGTCAATGGCGCGGTGCCGGCCACCGCCGTCGCAGCGACGGTCGCGGTCGATGCGTGGCTGCCAGGCTTCACCGATCAGCTGCCAGAGGCCGACACGCACCGCGATGAGATGGCGTTCTGGATGTATTCGTCCGGCTCGACCGGACGTCCCAAGGGCATCGTCCATCTGCAGCACGACATGGCCTATAGCGAGCAGGCGTTCGCCCGCAACGTGCTGCGGCTGAAGCCGGACGACGTCTGCTTCTCGGTGCCCAAGATCTTCTTCGCCTACGGCTTCGGAAATGCGATCACCTTTCCATTCTCGGCCGGAGCGACGACGCTGCTGCTGCCGGGCCAGCCGAAGCCCGCCGCCATCTTCGATGCGATCGGCCGCTTCCGTCCGACCGTGTTCTTCGGCCTGCCGACGCTCTACACCGCGCTCACCAAGGCTGAGGGTGCGAAGGAGGCGGACTTCTCGTCATTGCGGCTCGCGGTCTCCGCGGCCGAGGTGCTCTCGGCCGAGGTCTTCAACGGCTGGAAGAGCCTGACCGGCCTGGAGATCGTCGAAGGTCTCGGCTCGACCGAGGTTCTTCACGTCTATCTCTCGAACCGCGAGGACCGCAAGAAGCTCGGCGCCGCCGGACTGCGCGTTCCCGGCTACGAGATCGCGCTGCGCGACGGCGAAGGACGCGAGGTCGCCACCGGCGAAGAGGGCATTCTCTGGGTGCGCGGCGACTCCAACACGCCGCTCTACTGGAACCGTCCGGACAAGACCGCGGAGACGATCCGCGACGACGGCTGGATCTACACCGGCGACCGTTTCGTGCGCGATGCCGACGACTTCCATTTCTTCCGCGGCCGCGCCGACGACCTGGTCAAGATCTCGGGCCAATGGGTCTATCCGCTCGAGGTCGAGCTCTGCCTCGCCGAGCATCCCGATATCAGGGAATGCGCCGTGTTCGCGCATGAGCTATCGGATCGGCGGATGAGCCTGAAGGCCGTGGTGGTGACCAATGGCCGATCGCACGACGCGTCGGCAATGACGAAGGCGCTGCAGGACTACGTAAAGGCGAAGCTGCTGCCTTACAAATATCCGCGTGAGATCGTCTTCATCGACGAATTACCGAAAACGGGCACCGGCAAGATCGACCGTCAGGCGGTGATGCGGCTGTGAGCCTATGCCTTCCGCCCGACAACCGCGGACTTCCGCGATCAGCCGGTCTTGCCGAGATGCTCAAGCGCATCCTCGGCACGCAGCGGCACCCGCGAGACCTCGTTGTTGAGATCGACGAGCTGCGCCAGCAACGCCATCAGCATCTTGCGATCCGCGGCCTTCAGCGGCGCCAGCATGCGGGCCTGGGCGCGATCGACCGCAGGCATGATTGCTCGGAGCAGCGCGCCACCTGTCCTGGTCAGATAAAGCAGCTTGACGCGCTTATCCTCGGCCGACGGCCTGCGCTCGATATGACCCTTGCTCTCCAGCCGCTCGATCACGCTGCCGAGCGTCGAACGGTCGAAGGCGATCACCGCCGACAACCTGGTGGCATCGATGCCCGGGTGCGTCTGGATCGCGACCAGCGCTGCATATTGCACCGGCGTCAGGTCGAACTCCCGGCACTCCTCGACGAAGATCGACACCGCAATCTGCTGCATCCGCCGGAACAGATAGCCCGGCTTGGTGTAGACTGCGTCCATCGTGATGTCGGGCGGCCTACTCGGCATCGGGCTGACGCTCCGGAGCAGCATCGGCGAAAGCCGGCAACGCCTTCGCCGCGGCTTCGGCCTGCAGCAGGCGCGGGAACGCTGCGACATCGACGCCGAAGCGGCGTGCATTGCCAAGCTGCGGCACCAGGCAGAGATCGGCCAAGGTTGGCGTCGCGCCGAAGCAGAATGGGCCAGGCTCATGCCTGATCAGCGCTTCGCACGCAGCGAGCCCCTCGCGGTTGGCCCAGCCGGCCCAAGCCGTGACCTTGTCCTCGGGCAGGCCGAGCTCACGCAGCCGCGCCAGCACCTTCAGGTTCTGCACCGGATGGGTGTCGCAGGCGAGCACCTGCGCGAAGGCACGGACCTGGGCGCGGCGCAACGGATCCTTCGGCAGCAGCGGCGGCTCGGGATGGGTCTCATCGAGCCATTCGATGATCGCAAGCGACTGGATCAACGCGGCGCCGCTGTCGTCCTCGAGGGTCGGGACGAAGCCCTGCGGGTTGAGCGCGAGATAGTCGGGCGCGCGCTGCTCGCCCTTGCGGAGATGATGCGGCAGATGCTCGGCCGTGAGACCCTTGAGATTGAGCGCGATCCTCACGCGATAGGATGCGCTGCTGCGGAAATAGCCGTGCAGCTTCATCATGGCAGTCCTCCCGAATTGATAGCTCTGGTCGCAATTGACGGTAGCGGGATTGACAGTATACTGTCAATCAATAACGACATCTGATCGGGAGGCGCGCATGGCCGCAGTTTCGACCCCGGAACGCGAGGCGTTCTACAAGAAGATCGACGGCGAAAACATGACGGCGCTGTGGACCGTGATGAGCGATCTCATCACGCCCGAGCCGAAGAGCGCCTGCCGTCCGCATCTTTGGCAGTTCGCGGCGATACGCGACTACATGGTCGAGGCCGGGCGTCTGATCACGGCGAAGGAGGCCGAGCGGCGCGTGCTGATCCTGGAGAATCCGGGCCTGCGTGGGCAGTCCAAGATCACCACCTCGCTCTATGCCGGCATTCAGATGGTGATCCCCGGCGACGTCGCACCCGCCCATCGGCACAGCCAGTCCGCATTGCGCTTCGTGCTGGAAGGCAAGGGAGCCTTCACGACCGTCGAGGGCGAGCGCACCCTGATGAAGCCGGGCGACTTCATCATCACGCCGTCGATGACCTGGCACGATCACGGCAACGAGACCTCCGAGCCGATGTTCTGGCTCGATGGCCTCGACATTCCCCTGGTGCAGTTCCTCGACGCCTCCTTCGCGCAAGGCGCGCAGGAGGATCAGCAGAAGGTCGCACGCCCCTCAGGCGACAGCTTCGCCCGCTATGGCCACAACCTGCTGCCGGTCGACGCCAAGCGCAGATCGCGGACGTCGCCGATCTTCAACTATCCCTATTCCTACACGCGGGAGGCGCTGGAGAGCGCCAAGCGAAGCGAGGAATGGGATGCGTGCCACGGGCTGAAGCTGAAGTTCTCCAATCCGGAGACCGGCGACTTCGCCATGCCGACGATCGGCACCTTCATCCAGCTGCTGCCGAAGGGCTTCAAGACTGCGCGCTATCGCTCGACCGACGCGACCGTGTTCACCGCGATCGAAGGCAAGGGCCGCAGCCGCATCGGCGACCAGACCTTCGAATGGGGACCGCGCGATCTGTTCGTCGTTCCGAGCTGGCAATGGGTCAGCCATGAGCCGGACGAGGATGCCGTGCTGTTCTCGTTCTCGGATCGCCCGGTGCAGGAGAAGCTCGACCTGTTCCGGGAGGATCGCGGCAACGCCTGACACCGCCGGATCAGCGCCAGCGCAGGAGCCGCGCTTCCAGCATGCTGATCAGCCGGCCGACGGCGAGACCGAACAGCGACAGGATCAGGATCCCCGCCATCAGCTGATCGGTCTGCATCAGATTGCCGGCCTGCAGCACGAAGGTGCCGATGCCGGTCTCGGCGCCGATCATCTCCGCCGAGACCACCAGCATCAGCGCCACCGACGCGGTGATGCGGAAACCGGCGAGGATCGAGGGCAGCGCCCCGGGCCAGATCACGCGGCGGACGATGGTCGGGAACGGCACGTCGAAGCTCTGCGCCATGCGGATCAGGTTGCGCGGCACCGCATCGACGCCGCTATAGACCGAGATCGTGGTCGAGAAGAACACGCCTAGCGCGATCGTCGCGATCTTCGGTTGCTCGCCGATGCCGAGCCAAAGAATCAGCAGCGGCAGCACGGCGATCTTCGGAATCGGAAACAGCGCCGAGACGAAAGTGATGCCGATGCTGCGCGCAATGCGCCACAGCCCGATCGAGAAGCCGACGACGATGCCGGTGGCGGTGCCGAGCGCCCAGCCGGATACGATGCGCACGAACGATGCCGAGACATGCTGCCAGAGCGCGCCGCTTTCGGCCAATCGATACAGGGCACGCAGGATCATCAGCGGCGTCGGCAGGAACAAGGGATTGACCAGGGCGACGCTGCCGATCAGTTGCCACAGACCGAGAGCCGCCGCGAGCGCGAGCCAGCCGGCCCAGCGGCTTGCGGCCGGCGTGAAGCCGCCGCCCCGGAACGGCACCTTCCGGGCCTGCGTGCCGACGACCTCAGGCGATTCGGCCGGGGAGCGTTCAAGCATTCTGAACCTCGCGCTCGGCATCGATTGCCTCGGTCCGGATCAGCCCCCAGAGCTCGTTCTGCAGGTCCAGCAGTTGCGCGCGTACTCCGGCATTGCCGCGGCTGCGCCGCGTCGCCGGGACGCTGACGACCTTCCGGATGCGGCCAGGACGACGCGACAGCACGACGATGCGGTCGGCGAGCCGCACTGCCTCCTCGAGATTATGCGTGACATAGACCGCGCCCATGGTGCCGTCGGCGAGCAGATCGACGAAGTCCTCCATCAGCAGCTCGCGGGTCTGCGAGTCCAGCGCCGACAACGGCTCATCCATCAGCAGGATCGCCGGGCGGACCGCCAGCGCCCGGGCAATGCCGACCCGCTGGCGCATGCCGCCCGACAACTGCTTGGGATAGACGGTCCGGAAGTCTGCCAGCCCGGTCCGCTGCAACGCATCGTCGACGGCGACGGCGCGCTGCTGCGCCGACAGGGACGTATGGAGGAGCGGAAAGGCAACATTGTCGGCGACGCTTGCCCACGGCAGCAGCGCGAAGTCCTGGAACACGAACGTCAGGGGATTGAGGCTGCCGGGCGGCGGGGCTCCGCGCAGCAGCGCCTGACCTTTGCTCGGCTGCAACAACCCTCCGAGGATCGCCAGCAGCGTGCTCTTGCCGCAGCCGGACGGCCCAACGACGGCGACCACCTCGCCGGCTCCGACCGTGAATGATACGCCATCGAGCACTTCGAGCGCGTCGAAACGATGGCTGATGGTCTCGGCGATCAGGTCCATGTCAGGCGATCCCGCTGCAGTTCCGCGCTGCGCCCGCCTTCATCAATCCGGCTTCACAAGGTCTTTGGCGATGATCGCGGCCGCATCATAGCCCTGGTCCGCGAACCCCTGCGCCTGCAGCCATTTGATCTGGCTGTCGATGTTCTTCACATCGAGCTTGCCGTCAGGATCGATATAGGCGCAATTGCCGACCACCTGCTCGACCGGCAGGTTGGTGTACTTGCCGATGATTTCCAGCAATGGCCTGGTCTTGACGTCGATCGCGGCAGTGCCGTCCTTGACCGAGGCGAGCACGACATCATGATACTCGCGCTCGGCGCGCTGAAGCGACGCCAGCAGCTTGCCGACCAGCGCCGTGTTGGCCAAGATTTTCGGCCCCGCGAACACGCCGCTGACCTGCCACGGCGTCTCGTCGCCAACCCAGCCAAGATGCTTGACGGCGCCCTCCTCCATCAGCTTGCGTGCGACGGAAACCGGCATCAGCGCTGCGTCGACGGTCTCACCCTTGATTGCCGCCGACATGTTGGACATCGATTGCAGCGGCACGATCTTCACGTCGGCGAGCTTGAAGCCGTATTTGTCGGCCAGCAGCCCCACCGAATAGTGAAAGCTCGACCCGACCTGGGTCATCGCCACGCGCTTGCCGGCAATATCCTTCGGCGCCTTGAGACCTGCCTCGTAAGCCTTGTTGCTGGCGAAGTAGCCGATCAGCGGAAACCCGGGGCGGTCACGGCTCATGCCGGCGATGATCTTCAACGCGCCCTTGCCTGCGAGGTTATACAGTCCTGCGGTGAAGGCGGTCACCCCGACATCGACGTCGCCGGTGGCCGTCGCCACGGCGATCGGTTGCGCTGCATCGAAAAACTTCAGCTCGACGTCCAGGCCAGCTTCGCGGAAGTAGCCCTTGTCCAACGCGATGAACACCGGCGCGGACGAGGACAGCCGGAGAACGCCGATCCGGAGCTTGGCGTCGTCGGCCAGCGCGGTGCTGATCGATACGAGGCTCCAGAGCAGCCCCAGGACGACGCCAACGCATCGGAACATCACACTCTCCAAGATCTGGCGACCTGCACACCCGGCCCAACGACGACGCCGACTTGTTGCAATATTTCGAGCCTGATGTCGCGCCAAATTTTCGGGAGTCGGGAGATCGCAGCCTCAGAGGACGGGCGTCTTGCTCCAAGCCGGCTCGTCCATCACGGTAACGCGTGTTGAGCTAAACGCCCTTGCAGTCGGCGGTCCGGTCCTTCCGCGACCGTGAGCTTCTTGCAGGCGCCGTGAAACGTCTCGATCCCCTTCAATCCATCCTCTGCACGGACCGACTTGGCCGGCAGGCTCGCCACGCCGAGGGCCAGCGGCCAAACGGATGAAGCTGTCTTTCTCATCGCGATCCTCTGACAAAGTGGATATTGCCGAGCAGGCCGGATTTGCCGCGTGGACCGTACGGTGGCGAGTGACGACCGGCGACGCAGCGACGAGCTCTCCTGCTGGCTCATCCTGCTTGCGCACAGGGGTGACGGCCTCAGAAAGTCTGCATCACTGGCTTCTCGCCATTGGACAGAAATAGCCCTTCAAAGCGGCCGATCTCGCTGTCGGCCGTGCATTCGATCAGGTCGGGTCCCTTGAAGGGATTGCCGTGACGGCATTGCCCCTTCGCCGTCACCTTGTTGATCGTCTTCCGACTTTGGCCAATGATCATCATATCGACCGGCGTGACGAACTTGTCCGGTCCGGGTTGCTCCTGCAGATCGCCGCGGTTCGAGAACGTGACCACGCTGCCGTCGAGCAAGGTGAAGTAGAAGCCGGTGCGCTGATCGTCATAGTCGGTATTGAGCAGCGCGCCCTTGCATTCGGAGCTGCGATCCTCTCCCGCGACGATGAGCTTCTGGCAAGTCCCCTTCACGACCACCATGCCGGTGAGCCTGGCATCGGCGCGCGACGGAGCTGCAGAGAGCATCAGCACGCCGAGCGCGCACACCGACACCGCCAACACTGCCGACCTCATCGAACTCCCCTCCCTTTTATTATAACTATGCCTCAACCTCTGGTGACGGAGAAGTTCTATCTTTGTTCTCATGCCATTTTTCTCCGAAAGAGGCGCTCGGCGCGTCAGCCGGCACGCGCTTCCAGGGTCTCCAGCCACGCCGCGAACGCCTCCGTCAGGTCCTCCATGACGGCCCGATCATTCCGGCCGGAGCGCGCAGGCACGTGGAAGGCGTGGTCGGCCTGATCGATCCAATGCACGGTCGCGCGCGGTCCCAGCCGCTTCACGACGGGCGCGAGCAGCTCCATCTCCGCCAGCTTGTCGCGCGTCCCCTGCAGGAACAGCATCAGAACCTCGATCGCATCGAGATGATCGGCGCGCGCGATGGAGGGCTTCCCGGCGGGGTGAAGCGGAAAGCCGAGAAAGGCGAGCCCGGTCACGCCTGGCAGCGGCGCTGCGCTCTGCGCCTGCGACGTCATTCGCGCCCCGAACGACCTGCCGCCCGCGACGAGCGGCAGTCCCGGGCAGAGCCGCGCGGCTTCCGCCACGGCAGCCCGCACCGCGGCGTGGGCGAGCGCGGGCGGATCCGGGCGCTTGCTGCCCTTCTCCATGTAGGGAAACTGAAAGCGGAGCGTCGCGATGCCGCGTGCAGCAAGGCTTTCGGCCGCCTGGTTCATGAAGACGTGGGTCATGCCGGCGCCCGCGCCATGGGCGAACACGAAGCAGGCGCGCGCCTCCGCCGGAGACATGAACAGCGCGGACACGACGCCCGCGCCGTCGATGGGAAGTGTGAGGGAACGCGGCTGGTGCTCGGTCATGCCGCAGAGTGTGAGCCTGCGCTCCTTGCGTCAACTCCAGTCGCCACCGACTTTGCAGCTCAGGCCGCGGTCCGGATCGTCTGCAGGAAGTCGGCGACATTGCTCTTCAGCGAAGCGGCCTGCTGCTGCAGCGCGGCTGCCGCCGCCAGCGCAGCTTCAGCGCCGGCATCGGTCTGCCCGGCCACGTTACGCACGTCGCCGATCTCCTGCGTGACCGCCGCCGTGCCGCTGGCCGCCTGCTCGACGTTGCGGGCGATCTCGCTGGTCGCAGCCCCCTGCTGCTCCACCGCGGCGGCGATCGCGTTGGAGATCTCGGCAATCTCCCGCACGGTCGTGCCGAACTGGGCAATCGCGCCGACCGTCTCCTGCGTCGCGCTCTGGATGGTCGCAATCTGGCTCGAGATCTGCTCCGTCGCCTGCGCAGTCTGCGAGGCGAGGTTCTTCACCTCGCTCGCGACGATCGCAAATCCACGGCCGGCCTCGCCGGCGCGCGCCGCCTCGATGGTGGCGTTGAGCGCCAGCAGGTTGGTCTGGCTCGCGATCGCCTGGATCAGCTGCACGATGGTGCCGATCCTCTCCGCCGCGCTGGACAGCCCGTCGATCAGCTCGGATGTCCGCTGCGTCTCGTGCGTCGCCCGGGTCGACACCGTGACCGAGCGCTGGACCTGGGAGGAGATCTCCCTGATCGAGGCCGCGAGCTCCTGGGTCGCCGAGGCCACGGTCTGCACATTGACGGACGCCTGCTCGGCCCGGCTGGCGACCGCTTCCGCAAGGCCACGGCCGCGTTCTGCGACGCGCGCCAGCTCGCTGGCGCTTTCGCCCATCTCGGTCGCACGCCCGCCGACGCCGGTGATGACGCCCTGCATACCCTGCTCGAATCGACCAGCCAGATCGGACATCATGCGGGCGCGCTCGGCCTCCGCAGCCTCACGCTGTGCCGCGGCCTCCTGCTCCATGCGGCGTACAGCAAGCGCATTGTCACGGAAAATCTCCACGGCGCGCGCCATCCGGCCGATCTCGTCGCGCTGCTCGCCGCCGGGTATCGGCTGGTCCAATTCGCCAGCCGCCAGCGACTGCATGCGGTCCGTCATGCCGCGGATCGGGGTCGACACGCTGGCGCCGATCAGCCAGGCAAGCACCGCGCCGAATATCACGGCTGCGGCTGCCGTCACGATGACGGTCTGCTTGGTATTTTCGACCGCGACGCCGGTCCTCGCGGCCTGCTCTGCGCGCGCCGCACCGAGCTGCTGGTTGATCCGGCTGACCTGGGTATCGATCGAGGCGCTCGCCTTGGCGAGCTCCGCCTGCTTGGCGCGCAGGTCAGTGGCCACCTTGATCACCTCCTCGAGCGCAGCCGCATCCGCCGTCAGGGCCTCTTTCAGCGCCGCAACCAGGGCCTTCAGCTTGGCATCATCGACACCCGCGATCTCGGCCTCCGTATCGGCAATCGCGAGCTTGGCATAGACGAAGGTGAGCCTGGCGTCGTCGGCATCGCCATTCGACAACGTGTTGGTATAGCGCATCACCGCGATACGGACCGCGTCGACGACGCTGGCCAGACGCAACGGATTCATCAACGGCTCGCTGCCCGCGCGATTGGCGAGGGCAACCTGGATGCCGCCCATGTTGATTCCGGCGACGGCGCCCAAGGCGTCGGTCTTGGTCGTCGCCGCGCGCAGGCGGTCCACGGCCTCGGCCGCGGCAGCGAACGATGAGCGATAGGCCGCCAGCGCGCTTCGCACCGGGCCCACGCCGTCAGCCAGCACCTTCAGCCTGCCGGACTGCTTCTCGACCTGATCGGCGAGACCGCCGACGGCGTCAATGGCCTTGCTGGCCGCATCCTTGTCACCGACATTCCAGGTGCGGATGAATCTCTCAACCGCGCCGTTGGCACCGAGCAGCGCGGCACGCACCTGCGACATGCCGGCGTCCCCGGCCGCGCTGGTGACGAGTTCGTCCACGGTGCCGCCGATGCGCCCGACCTGGATCATGGCGAAGCCGCCGAGCAACACCAGGAAGCTCAGGATCAAGGCAAAGCCGCCGAAGATTCGTGGGCGGACGCCAATCCAAGACATCAGAGAAGACAATTTCATCGATTTGCCCGGCTGTTTCACGGAGTGGACCTGATAGTGGCGAGCAGCTCCTTGCCGAAGCGCTTCTCGAAGTCGGGATCGAGCGGCCTGACCGCATCGACGAAGGTCTTGCGATCGAACGTCTCGATCACCTCCATGCCGCCCTTGCGCAGCTCATCGAGCTTCTGCGCATCGAGCTGGGCCTGCCAAGTGACCTCCGCAGCTGCCTTGGCGGCGGCAACCAGCGCGTCACGGTCCGCCGCATCGAGATGGTCGAACATCGCGCGGTTGGCGACGAAGGCGATCGGCGCGAAGAAATGCCCGGTGAGCGTCAGATATTTCTGCACCTCCTCGAAGCGATTGGCCGCGATGGTGGCGACCGGATTTTCCTGACCGTCGAGCCGACCGTCCTTGAGCGCGGCATAGACCAGCGGGAAATCCATCGGCATCACGTCGGCACCGAGCGCCTTGAAGGTCGTCTGGTAGACGGGATTGGGGATCACGCGGATCTTGAGGCCCTTGACGTCATCGACGGTACGGACCGGACGCTTCGAGTTGGTGAGATTGCGAAAGCCCTGCTTGCCCAGCGCCAGCAGCACCAGTCCCTTGTCGGCGAACTTGGCGCCGATCGCGGCGGCGACCGGCCCCTGCGCCACCGCCTTGGCATGCGCGGTGTCACGGAACAGGAACGGGATGTCGAAGACGCCAAGCTCGGGGACCACCGCGCTGGCGATGCCGCCGGACACCACGGCCACGTCCACCGCGCCGCTCCGGGTTGCAGCCAGCACCGCCGCCTCGCTGCCGAATGCGTTGCCCGCACGCTCATCAATGATGAGCCGCTTGCCGGCCAACGCCTGCAGCTTCACGCGAAATTCGTCCGACCCGATCTGCTGCGGGTTCTGAATCTGCGAGTTGAAGACCAGCGACACCATTCGCGGAGACGCCGTCGCCGCTTGGGTTCCGAGCAGGGTTCCCACCAATGCCAAGAAACAAACTTCAAGCAGCTGTCTGCGCATGAAACACCGGGTTCGTTTTTCCTCGATGCACAACTACCAGCGAGATATGGTTAAGATGTTAAGACGCGATTCCCGTCTTGCCCGCTTCAGCCATTCACTCCCTGATAGTCACATGCGATACGGCCGTAAAACTACGGAGACCGCCGAGTTCACCTGTCGATCCAAAGCCTGAGGCGCGGCGCGATACTTGATTTCTATTTATCGAAAATGGTGAGACCAAGCCGCTACGCAAGAGCGGCAGGCTCGATCATCGGCGCATGGCCCCTGACAGCATCACTCGCGTGCCGGCAACCGTAGGAACTGCCATCAGCAGCGCATTGGCGACGTCCGCCGCCGCGATGGGCTTGTAGTTCGCCGGAATCAGGAAGCCGATGATGCTGTTCAGCCTGTTGCCCCATTCCTCGCCCGGACGACTCGGCTGTCCCAGCTCCGTCCGCTCGCCGACCAGCAGCGAAGGCCGCGCGATCACCAGGCCCTCGAAGGGCAGCGCGGTCAGATCGTCCTCGAGCTCGCCTTTCACCCGGCTATAGAAGACGGGCGAGCTGCTGTCGGCGCCCATCGCGCTGACCAGACCAACGCGCCTGGTGCCGCTCGCGAGCGCGGCCTTGGCGACGGCGAGGTTGGCGTCGTGATCGATGGCGCGGAAGGCGGCCTGGCTCCCGGCCACCTTGATCGTGGTCCCGAGAGCCAGATAGAGCTCGTCGGCCGGCGGCAGGGACGGCAGCGCGGTGAAGTCCACGACATGCGCCGTCAGCTTGGGCGAATGGTCAGGCGGCGCGCGGCGGCCGACGACATGCACGCGATCCACGGTCGGGTCGGCAAGCAGGCCGCGAAGAAGCTCCCGTCCCACCAGCCCGGTCGCGCCGGCAATGATCACGGTCCGGTTCGTCATGCTCGGTCTCCACTCGCTGCCCGCCGAGCAAGGTAAGCATCACCGCACAGATAGGGAAGACGGCAACTAGGGAAGACGGCAACGACACGCCGCCGAATGGCATGACGCTGCAGACACGACGCCGCAGAGGGGACATGCCCTCCGCGGCGCCTCATCGCCATCCGCCTCAGGCGCCCTTGCGCCGCTCCGCCGCCTTGGCCATCGCCGCCGCAAGCGCGCCGCCGCCCGACGACTTCTCCTCACGCGTGGTCATGCGGGCCGCCGGCGGCCGTGCGCTGGTCCGCTTCTCGCCCTTCGCCGGCAGCGGATCGGACAGCCGAAGCGTCAGCGAGATGCGGTTGCGCGGCACGTCGACGTCGAGGACCTTCACCTTCACGACCTGCCCCGGCTTCACCACCTCGCGCGGATCATTGATGCGCTTCTCGGACATCGCCGAGATGTGGATCAGGCCGTCCTGGTGCACGCCGATATCGGCGAAGGCGCCGAACGCCGCGACGTTGGTGATAGTCGCCTCCAGGATCATGCCGGGCTTGAGATGGGTGATCTTCTCGACGCCCTCCTGGAAGGTGGCCGTCTTGAACTCCGGACGCGGATCGCGGCCGGGCTTCTCCAGCTCCTTGATGATGTCGGTGACCGTCGGCACGCCGAAGCGCTCGTCGGCGAACTTCGTCGGGCTCAACGCCTTCAGCACCTTGGTCTCACCAATCAGCGCCTTGATGTCGCTCTTGGTCGCCTCGAGGATCTTCTTCACGATCGGATAGGATTCCGGATGCACGCCGGAGGCGTCGAGCGGATTGTCGCCGTCGCGGATGCGCAGGAAGCCGGCGCATTGCTCGAACGCCTTCGGTCCGAGCCGCGGCACTTCCTTCAGCTTGTCGCGGCTCGGGAACGGGCCGTTGCTGTCACGGTGCGCGACGATGTTCTGTGCGAGGCTCTCCCCGATGCCCGACACGCGTGCGAGCAGCGGCGCCGAGGCGGTGTTGAGGTCGACGCCGACGGCGTTCACGCAGTCCTCGACGGTGGCATCGAGCGCGCGTGCCAGCTCATACTGATTGAGGTCGTGCTGATACTGGCCGACGCCGATCGAGGCCGGCGGTACCTTGACGAGCTCGCCGAGCGGATCCTGCAGGCGGCGCGCGATCGAAACGGCGCCGCGGATCGACACGTCGAGATTGGGGAATTCCTTCGCGGCGAACTCCGAGGCCGAATAGACCGACGCGCCGGCTTCCGACACGATCGCCTTGGTCAGCTTGAGATCCGGCTTCAGCTTCATCAAATCGTTGACCAGCTTCTCCGTTTCACGCGACGCAGTGCCGTTGCCGATTGCGACCAGCTCGATGCGATGCTTGATGCAGAGCTGCGCGAGCGTCAGCATGCTCTCGTTCCACTGCCGCTGCGGCTCGTGCGGATAGATCGTGGCGTGGTCGACGAACTTGCCGGTGCGGTCGATCACCGCGACCTTGACGCCGGTGCGGAAGCCGGGATCGAGGCCGAGCGTGGCGCGGCCGCCGGCGGGAGCAGCAAGCAGCAGATCGCGCAGGTTCGCCGCGAATACGCGCACCGCCTCCTTCTCCGCCTCCTGCCACAGCCGCATGCGGATATCGAGCGCCAGTGAGGTCTTGATGCGGGTGCGCCAGGCCCAGCGCACGGAGTCCGACAGGAACTGATCGGCCGGGCGGCCCTGGCGCGAGATGCCGAAGGTCACCGCGATGCGGTTCTCATACAGCGTCGGGTCCTTCGAATCCTCCGGCTCGCCATCGCCGAAATCGAGCTGCAGCACCTCTTCCTTCTCGCCGCGCAGCATCGCCAGGATGCGGTGCGACGGCAGCTTGGTGAACGGCTCGGAGAAGTCGAAGTAATCGGCGAATTTCGCGCCCTCGGTCTTCTTGCCGTGCCGCACCGTCGCCTTCACGGCGCCGCGGGTCCACATCTCCTCACGCAACGAGCCGACGAGATCGGCATGCTCGGCGAAGCGCTCGACCAGGATCGCGCGTGCGCCTTCCAGCGCCGCCTTGACGTCCTTGACCGGATTGTCGCCGTCCTTCTTGATGAACGCCTTGGCCTCGACTTCCGGCGCCTTCATCGGATCGCCGATGAGCATGTCGGCGAGCGGCTCGAGTCCGGCCTCCTTGGCGATCTGCGCCTTGGTGCGGCGCTTCTCCTTGAACGGCAGGTAGATGTCCTCGAGCCGGGCCTTGGTGTCGGCGGTCGCCAGCGCCAGCTCGATCTCCGGCGTCATCTTGCCCTGTGCCTTGATGCTTTCGATGATCGCGGTGCGCCGTGCATCCATCTCGCGCAGATATCGCAGCCGTTCCTCCAGCGTGCGCAGCTGCGTGTCGTCCAGCATGCCAGTCGCTTCCTTGCGGTAGCGCGCGATGAACGGCACGGTCGCGCCGCCATCGAGCAGGTCGATCGCGGCCTGGACCTGGGCATCCCTGACGGCGAGCTCAGCGGCGATGATGGAGGCAAAATTCGACACGGTGTTCTTCCGAGATTCGTGACGGGGCTGATTGGATAGGAGTGCACGCGCGCCAGCGCAAGCGGCTGGCGGACGCTCTGTGGGCAACCGTGACAAAAAAGACCGGTTGCGAATCATGTAAAACGCTGCCGCGACCGGGCCATCGCGTTGCACATGAGGCGCAAATCACTGATTCTTGCAGGCTGAGGGACGATTCGTGCAGGCCACGGCTGCGACATATCTCGACGATCTCAATCCGGAGCAGCGCCGCGCCGTCGAGCATGGCGGTGCGCTGGCCGCACCGGGCCCGCCGCTGCTGATCATTGCCGGCGCGGGATCGGGCAAGACCAACACGCTCGCGCATCGCGTCGCACATCTGCTCGTCAATGGTGCCGATCCGCGCCGTATCCTGTTGATGACGTTCTCGCGCCGCGCGGCGAGCGAGATGAGCCGCAGGGTCGAGCGCATCGCCCGCAAGGTGCTGGGCAGCAAGGCCGAGCCGATCACGGCCGCGCTCACCTGGACCGGCACGTTTCACGGCCTCGGCGCGCGGATGCTGCGCGACTACGCTGAGCGTGTCGGCCTCGACCCTGTGTTCACGATCCATGATCGCGAGGATTCCGCCGACCTGATGAATCTGGTGCGGCACGAGCGCGGCTTGTCCAACACGCAGCGGCGCTTTCCGACCAAAGGCACCTGCCTTGCGATCTACTCGCGCTGCGTCAACGCCGACATGCCGCTGGAGGAAGCGCTGGTGCGGCACTTTCCATGGTGCGCGGAATGGGTCGCCGAGCTGAAGGGCCTGTTCGCGGCCTATGTCGAAGCCAAGCAGGCCAACGCCGTGCTCGACTACGACGATTTGCTGCTCTACTGGGCGCAGATGATGGCGGACGAAACCATCGCGCGCGAGATCGGCGATCGCTTCGACCACGTGCTGGTCGACGAATATCAGGACACCAACCGGCTGCAGTCGCAGATCCTGCTCGGCTTGAAGCCCGACGGCGCGGGACTGACGGTGGTCGGCGACGACGCGCAGTCGATCTACGCCTTCCGCGCCGCCACCGTGCGCAACATCCTGGATTTTCCCGATCAGTTCAGCCCGCGCGCCGACATCGTCACGCTCGACCGCAACTACCGATCGACGCAGCCGATCCTCACCGCGGCCAACGGCGTGATCGGGCTGGCGCGCGAGCGCTTCACCAAGAATTTGTGGACCGACCGCACGAGCTCGCGCAAACCGCAGCTCGTGACGATCAGCGACGAGACCGACCAGGCGCGCTACATCGTCGAGCAGGTGCTGGCGAAGCGCGAGGAAGGCATCGTGCTCAAGCAGCAGGCCGTCCTGTTCCGAACGTCGTCGCACAGCGGGCCGTTGGAATTCGAGCTCACGCGCCGCAACATCCCGTTCGTGAAGTTCGGCGGGTTGAAGTTCCTCGATGCCGCCCATGTCAAGGACGTGCTGGCCTGCTTGCGCTTCGTCGCGAATCCGCGCGACCGCATCGCCGGCTTCCGCGTGCTGCATCTGATCCCCGGCATCGGACCCGCGTCGGCGCAGCGCCTGCTCGATGCCATCAGCGACAGTGCCGATCCGATCGCGCGCCTGTGCGAGCAGTCCGCACCGGCGCGCGCCGGCGAGGACTGGACCGCGTTCGTGCGCACGCTGGAGCAGCTGCGCGTCTCGGATTGGCCTGGGGATATCGAGCGCGTCAGGCACTGGTATCAGCCGCATCTCGAGCGCGTTCATGAAGATGCGGAGGTGCGAACCGCCGACCTGCTGCAGCTCGAGCAGATCGCGAGCGGCTATCCATCGCGCGAGCGTTTCCTCACCGAGCTGACGCTCGACCCGCCCGACGCCACCTCCGACCAGTCCGGCGTGCCTTTGCTCGACGAGGACTATCTGATCCTCTCCACCATCCATTCCGCCAAGGGCATGGAGTGGAATTCCGTGCACATCCTCAACGTCGTCGACGGCTGCATGCCCTCCGATCTCGGCGCCGGCACGAGCGCCGAGCTGGAAGAGGAGCGCCGGCTGCTCTACGTCGCCATGACCCGCGCCAAGGACGATCTGCATCTGCTGGTGCCGCAGCGCTTCTTCGTCCATGGCCAGCCGGTGCGCGGCGATCGTCACGTCTATGCCTCACGCACGCGGTTCATTCCGGAAGCGCTGGTGCCGCTGTTCGAACGCACCAGCTGGCCGCGGGCGCAGCCGGGCGCGGCGTATGCGAGCCAGGGTCCGCGCATCGACCTCGGTGCCCGCATGCGCGAGCGCTGGCGGTGAGCGGATCCTTCGCCCTCCCTGCTACGAACTGGGCCCTTGCTGCTCGCGCCGTTTGCGTCGTTTGGCCGGATCTCTCGCCGCGCAAGCGGGGCGAGGTAAGCACCGCGCTCGCCGCAGGATCTAATTTCATCACGTCTCGGCTTTGCTTTCCTTCCACTGCGCCCGAAACCACGCCCAGGTCTGCCGCGTCACCGCAATGTAGCCCTCGCCGCGATACTTGATCTCGCCGTCGACGATCGCATGCAGCTTCGGCAGCGCGTGGAACGGCACCGCGGGATAGGCGTGGTGCTCGACGTGATAGGGCATGTTCCAGGCGAGCCAGTGCACGGCGCGCGTGGTGAAGGTGGTGCGGGTGTTCTGGAAGGCGCTCCTGGTATGGTCGCAGCCGGTGTGTTCGGCGTAGAGATAGGGTCGCAACACCAATTGCCCCAGCAGCAGCGGCAGCACCCAGACCCACAGCAACAGCGCGCTTTGCAGCGCGAGCGAGCCGAGCAGCAGCAGCGCGTAGCCGGCGGCATAGGCGCGCGCCTCGCGCACGATGGTGGCGCGGCGGCCGGCAGGCACCCATGGCACCGTCACCTCGCCGGTGATCGCATGTTGCAGCAGCAGTCGCAGCCGGCCGGCCCATCTGGACCAGGCCGGAATAGGCGATCGCGAGTTGCGTCTCCGAGCGCGGCTTGGGGCCGACGATCAGCTCCGGATCGCGCAGGGGATCCTGGGTGTGGCGGTGATGCTCCCAATGGAACAGGCAGTAATATTCATAAGGCAGTCCGATCAGGAAGCCGGAGAGATAGCCGACCGCGAGGTTGAGCCTGCGGCTGTCGAAGGCGGTCTTGTGCGCGGTCTCGTGCACCGCCATGAACAGGAACGCGATGAGCACGCCCTGCACCGGCAGCAAGGGCAGCGCCCACAGCACACCATGCGTCGATGCGATCGCTCCGATCAGCGCACCCACGCCGATGATCGCACCGTAATGGCTGAGCGTGCGTAGCGCGCCCTGCAGGTTGGAGCGCGTGCAGAGCTGCTGCAGCACCGGCGGTGTCAGCAGCTTCGGACGGGGCGCGAATTCGTCGGTGGGCACGTCGGTCATGTCGAACTCGGGTGTCAGCTCTGGAGAAGGGCGGAGACGTTGGCGTTGATGAAATCGCGGTCCGCCGGGATGCGGATCGGATTGCCCGCGCGGTGGCCGTGGATCGAGGGGATCGGCCGCAGCGCCGCGGAGCGGGCGTTCACCAGCTTGGGAAGTTCTCGCTCGTTGTCGCGCCAATCGAAATAGCGGTCGGTCTGGCCCGGCATCAGCAGCATGCGGGCGGTGATCGCGCCGAGCGCACGGTCGGGATCGCCGCCGAACGCCGCGCAATTGCTGATGTCGCCGCCCTGCCAGATCGCGATCTGCACCAGCAGGTTGTTCGCGTCGCGATGCACGAAGGCTAAGTCCCAGGTGGCGGCGAGATAGTCCTCCTGCGAGCCAAAGCCCTGCTCGCGCCAGACCTCGTCGCGGTAGAACTCGTAGGACATCGCCCAGCCCGCATAGATGCGCCCCATCGCGCGCAGGCCGGCCACCGGCTTCTCGGCAAAGCGGCCGTTGCGAAACGCGGGATCGGCCATCAGCGCCGCCTTCACCGCATCGAGAAACAGGTGATTGTAGGGCGAGCAGCGCGCGCTGCCGCACACCACCGCCGCACGCTCCACCATGTCCGGATGACGGGCGGCCCAGTGATAGGCCTGCATGCCGCCCATCGACCAGCCATAGACCAGCGCGATCCGGCCGATCCCGAACTGCTCCTCCACGAGCCGCCGCTGCACCGCGACCGCATCGTGATAGCTGATGGACGGGAACGGCGCGTCGCCGAACAGCTCGCGCGTATTCGAGGGCGACGACGACAGCCCATTGCCGAACAGGTTCGGAATGATGACGAAGTACTTGGTGGGGTCGAGCGCGCCGCCGGGCGCGATCAGCCATTCGATGTCGATATGCTGGGCACCGAACGAGGTTGGATAGAGGATGACGTTGTCCTTGGCCGCGTTCAGCGTGCCATAGGTCTTGTAGGCGAGCCGCAGCGACGGGAACGTCACGCCCGACTGCAACACGACGTCGCCCGCCTCGAAGATCTGATAGTCGCTGCCCGCCGCCATGCACGTCATCCCGTGTGATCGATGAACGGAGCCTAGGTGATGCGCGGCCGGGCCACACGCCCATTTTTTGGCATGGCATGACCGCGCAAGAGGCGCGGGCGGCAATCGCATCAGCCGAGGCCATGGGTTCGTACCCTCGCGGCCGCTCAAGCCCGAGCTTTGTCCGGATCGCGTGCCCTCTGAAACGTGAGGGCGCAGGGAAGACCGGGAGCTCGCCGCCCCCATGGCCCGCCTGCGAAAAAAAATGCAGGCGGCAGGAACCACAGGTTCGGCTGGGACATCCCGGCCTTCCCTGCGCGATGGTCTTAACAGCTGCTTCGCGCTCTCCCTGGGGACCGGCTGTGTTGCCCCCATCGTCGGCGTGATGCGCTTCCGCACCATCATCCGGCTTGACCTCAGCATCGGGAGGCCAGGACCACGCGACTTGACTGTCCGCAACGGATCGTTCGTCGGCGCGACACCGCGCTGCGACCCGCTACGGCCACCGCATCCCCGCCTCGCGTCTCGTGACGACCGCGCGTACGCCCCTCATCGATGAGGCAGGATGGACGCAGTAGAGCATACTTTCGGTAAAAACGAAAGAAAAATATTCGAGCGCCGAAAGTGTCTCATTCCAGACCAGTTGAGCCCCGGTCATTCCGGGGCAAGGCCGCAGGCCTTGAACCCGGAATCTCGACATTGCCTTCCTCACTTCGAGATTCCGGGTTCAATCGCCAACACGCAGGCGCCTTGCGCCTGCGCGCCGACGATTGCCCCGGAATGACGGTGGACACGAAGGGCTTGTCGAAACCTTGTGTTTCGCGTCAGCCGCTTGCAATCCGGCTACGCCCCTTCCAGCTGACGAGCAGAGGCCGTATGACGGCCCGACGCAACGGAATGAGACATGAGCACAGCAATCGAATTCGGCCTGGACACGTTCGGCGACGTCACCCGCAACGCGGAGGGCGCGATGGCCGCCCATGCCCAGGTGATCCGCGACGTCGTCGAGGAGGCGGTGCTGGCCGACCAGCTCGGGCTCGATTTCATCGGGCTCGGCGAGCACCATCGCGGCGATTTCGCGATCTCGGCGCCGGAGGTGGCGTTGGCGGCGATCGCCGCGCGCACCACGAAGATCAAGCTCGGCTCGGCGGTGACGGTGCTGAGCTCGGATGACCCGATCCGCGTGTTCCAGCGGTTCTCGACGCTCGACGCGGTGTCGAACGGCCGCGCCGAGGTCATCCTCGGCCGCGGCTCGTTCACCGAGTCCTTCCCGCTGTTCGGCTTCGATCTGAAGGACTACGAGGCGCTGTTCGAGGAGAAGCTCGATCTGTTCGTCAGCCTGCTGCCGCAGCAGCCGCTGACCTGGCAGGGCCAGTTGCGCCCGCCGCTGAGGGATCAACTGGTCTATCCGCCGGTCGAGCATGGGCGGCTGAAGGCCTGGATCGGCGTCGGCGGCAGTCCCGAGTCTGTCGTGCGCGCCGCGCATTACGAGCTGCCGCTGATGCTCGCGATCATCGGCGGCGACCCGAAACGGTTCGCCCCCTATGTCGAGCTGTACCATCGCGCGCTCAAGCAGTTCGGCCGCGAGACGAAGCCGATCGGCGTGCATTCGCCGGGCTATGTCGCCGACACCGACGAAGTGGCGCGCGAGGAGCTGTGGCCGGACTACAAGACCATGCGCGACCGCATCGGCCGCGAGCGCGGCTGGCCGCCGATGGGCCGCGACGAGTTCGTCCAGGAGGCCGATCACGGCTCGCTCTATGTCGGCTCGCCGGAGACGGTGGCGCAGAAGATCGCCGCGACGATCAAGGCGCTCGGCCTGTCGCGGTTTCAGCTGAAATACTCAGCCGGTCCGCTGCCGCATGCGAAACTGATGCGGAGCATCGAGCTGTATGGCAAGGTGGTGGTGCCGAGGGTGAGGGAGTTGCTGGGGGAGCAGTAGGCTGCCTACGCGGTCCGTCACCATGTCCGCAACCGCGCCTGGCTCTTGCATCACGGGACCTGGATCAGAGGCGCGACCAAAACGGCTCGTTCAGGACAATCCAAGCGAGCCGATTAATAGAGCCTTCGTGACACGCATCGTAAGCTCGACGTCGCGCGTGCCTGCTCCGATCAAGGGGGAGCAATCCGATCGGCTGCCCGGAGGCGGACGACAAGCTTGCAAGCCTGGGGACGAACTGATGTTGCTGAAGATCATCGCGGTGGTTTACGGACTCTGGTTCGTTCAGGCCGCCTTGGAGCCCGGCTTCTACGATACGCCGTCTCACATGGTGAGCTCGACGCTCGCGCTCGGCGGATTGATCGCGCTGTTCGATCACGCCTTCAGTATGGGCTGGCTCTCCGCCAACATCTGGCGGATCGTTGCGCTTGTCTACGTCGCCGACGGCCTGGTCCACGTCGTCCCGAGCGCCAAGGCTCTGATCGAGGCGCAACGTTTCGAGGTGCTGGCGGGCGCTGCGGCGATCAGCTTCGTTTTCCAACTCCCGATGCTCTTCAGCTTGTGGCGATTGTCGTTTCCGTCCACGCGCTCGGATCAGACCGGTCCCGCACGCATGGCCATGCGATAAGCGTCAGGCCCTGTAAGCCTTCGACGTCGCTCACCGCCTCATACCTGCCCGGGCAACAACGGCCCGCGCTCACCTGCCGCCAGCCGCGCAAGCTCCCCGGCCGTCCGCGCCAGCACCCCGTCCCAAGCCATCGGCTTCTCCTGCCTGAACAGCCGCATGGTCGGATACCACGGGGTGTCGGCGCGGTCGCGCAGCCAGCGCCAGTCGAGCGCATAGGGCAAGAGCACCCAGACCGGGCGGCCGAGCGCGCCGGCGAGATGCGCCACCGACGTGTCGACGGAGATGACGAGGTCGAGCGCGGCAACGGCGGCCGCGGTCTCGGCGAAGTCGCTCGGCAGCGGCGCGAGATCGATGACGTCGGTGCCAAGCTCGGCGAGCGCGGGCGCATCGTCCGGTCGCGGCTCCTTCTGCAAGGAATAGAGCTGCACGCCCGGCATCACCAGCCGCGGCAGCACCGCCTGCGCGGTGAGCGAGCGCTGGCGGTCGCCCTTGTGCCTGGGATTGCCGGCCCAGACGACGCCGACTTTCAACGACGGCGCGCGCCCGAGCACGTTGCGCCACGCGGTCACCTTGATCGGATCGGCCGCAAGATAAGGCACCTCGGCCGGAATCGTCTCCAGCGTGGTACCGAAGATGCGCGGCAGATCCATCAGCGGCGCCTGCAGGTCGAATGGCGGCAGCGGCGCGCCGCGCGGCACCACGGTCACGCCCTCCAGACAGCGTAGCAGCGGCGCGATCGCCGGCTGCACCTGCAGCACGATATTGCCGCCCATCGTCTTGACGCGATCCACATAGCGCACGAATTGCAGCGCATCGCCGATGCCATATTCGGCGAACAGCAGCAACGTGCGTCCCTCAAGCGGCTCACCCTGCCATTCCGGCGCGCCGAAACGCGGCATGCCCGCGGAGAGATCAGGACAGTCGCGGCCCCAGCGATGCTCGGCGAAGCCGTTCACGAGGTCGCCGCACATCAGCAGGAAATGCGCGTGATTGTAGCGCGCGAGCGCGTTGTCGGGCGCGAGCGAAATCGCGTGATGCGAGGCCGCCAGCGCGGCGTCGATGTCGCCGGCATTACGCAGCGCCACCGCGAGATTGGCGTAGCCCTTGGCATAGGCCGGATCGGCGGCGACGGCGCGGCGATGCGCCGCGACGGCATCATCGATCTCGCCGCGCAGCTCATGGATGATGCCGAGGTTGGTATGCGCCGGGGCGTGATCGGGCTGCAGCGCCAGCGCGTGCTCGCAGGCGGCGATGGCGGCGTCGAGCTGGCCTGTCCCGCACAGGCAGGCGGCGAGATTGCTGAGCACGACCACATCGGTGGGATCGAGCGCCGCGGCGCGGCGATAGGCCTCGACGGCCTCGGCCGGGCGGCCGGCCTCGTGCAGCGCGTGCCCCAGCAATCGCGCGGCCTTGGCATCGCCCGGCGCAAGATCGCCGGCGCGGCGGTAATGGATCGCGGCGTCAGCGTAGGCGCGCTGCTTGTAGAGCACGTCGCCGAGGGCGAGGTGGAGGCCCGCATCGGCCGGCTGCGCCGCCAGCGCATGCAGATAGGCGGGCACGGCCTCGTCATATCTGGCCTGGTCGGCGAGCACATGCGCCAGCGCCCGCCATGCACCGGGATAGGAAGGCTCGCGCTCGAGCAGCTCGCGATAGGCCGCTTCCGCCTCGGCAAGCCGCCCCTGCCGGTTGAAGGCGAGCGCGAGATTCCAGCGCGCGCGCAACAGCACCGGATCGAGCGCCAGCGCGTGGCGATAGGCGGCTTCGGCCTCGGTAAAGCGCGCGAGCTCCAGCAGCGCGCTACCGAGCTTGCTGTGGATGGCGGCATCGTGCGGCCTCAACGCTGCGGCGCGCGCAAAGGCGTCGGCAGCGCCGTCGCGCTCACCTTTCACCGCCAGCGCGTCGCCGAGCGTCACATAGGCCGGCGCATGGTTGGGATCGCGTGCGAACACGCACGCCAGCAGCTCCGCGCCGTCTGCCATGCGGCCATCGGCGAAGGCGAGGATCGCGGACAGATGCAGCGCCGGCAGATGATCCGGCACCGCCTGGAGGATGTCGCTGCACAGGGCCTTGGCCGAACCGGCACGCCCGGCATTGTAGTGTTCCGCCGCCTCGATCAGCAGCCGCCCGACGGCAACAGCCCCCATGATGTCCTCAACCTCTCGCACTCGGATGCAGAGTTGAACGTGTGGCAGCGCGATTCCAGGCGAGACTCGGGGCCGAGCCGGCTCAGCCTGCCGCCACCTCCGTCCGCATGGCCGCCTTGCGGGCGCGCTCGACGTCGGGCGTACGATAGGCCGCCTCCGGAATGGTGCCCAGTCGCGACTCGTGAAGGCGCGCGCCCAGGCCATAGAACTGCTGGAAGCTCATGATCAGCGGCCGCCATTTGTCCGGGTCGATGCGGTCACGCGTGCCGTCCATCAGGATGGCCTCGTCGACATGGACCCGCTGCACCCGCACCTCGAAGCACTGGATATGCCCCCTCAGGATCGCGTCGTCGTCGGCGATGCCATGCACCGACTCGATGCGCGCTTCGAGCTGGACCGCGCATTCGGCGACGCGCGGAGCCGCAACGGTCTCCGACGCCGTTGCGGTCAGCCCGGCGGCGGCGAACTTGTCGGACACGTGGCGATAGCCTTTGCGCTGCTTCATCGCCGGCACCGGGTCCGATCCCGTGGTCTGCGCCAGGCGATCGACGGCGGCGACGAGATCGACCGACGGCAGGTTCAGCACGCACTCGCCGGTGCGGCGCATGTTCTGCGGCGTCTTCGATCCGGCGGCGAGGCCCAGCATGCAGCGCCGGCCGAGCCAGAATGCCGACGACATCGGCGCGAGATTGAAGCCGCCATCCTCATTGACGGTGCTGATGAGGACGACCGGCGTCCCAAAATAAAGGATGCCCGGCTCGATGGTCGTATGCATGGAAAGCGCTCCAGGGTGATGCATCTCGGCGGCGATTGCGCGCCGCACGGACGGGGCTCAGGCCGCCGTCTCACCCGGAGAAGTTCCTCGATGGCAGCGAACCGCTCCACCCGATTCCCGAACGGGCCGGATCACGCGTGCGCCGGGCTTGATCTGGAGAGGTCTGCGCGCGCAAGGCTGCGGCAGTTGGCGATCCCGGCATGACTCGAACATGCGACCTACGGTTTAGGAAACCGCCGCTCTATCCAGCTGAGCTACGGGACCGGAGCCTGCACCGAAGTGCACCTGCTTCGCCGCCTCCATAGCAGACCCGGCCACCGACCGGAAGCCTCTCCGGTCGTCGCCTGAACCGGACGGCCGGCCGTGGCACAACGACGCTCGGGTCCTGTGAGGGGAAGACGGCGGGAACGCGGCCGCGTGATCCCGGTTGAGGCGGGGCGCCTACCGATCACAGGCCCGTAGGGAGGGGTGGTTTGACTATCCGGAAGGCAGCCGATGGTCTAAGAGAACGGCGCCGATCCGGACCCCGGCCTTGGGATCGCCGTATTGGTCGTGCCTGAGCGCGTCACGCGGCCGGGCCAGCCGCCTGCCCATTTCAGCCGAGGGAAACAGACAAGTCGATGCTCATCCGATCGGTCATTTCAGGCGCGCTCGCAGCTCTCCTCTCCGTCGCCGCCGCAAGCGCGCAGGATACCCGCCATCTGCTGGAGTCCAAGGAGTCGCTCTACAACAACATCTATGTCTACGAGCAGGCGCCCTACCGCAGCATGACCTTCGGTCACAACCGGCGCATCTATACCGAGAGCGTCTACAACACCCGCGACGAGCTCGATCTGCCGGTCGACTATACCCGCTTCATGACCGCGAGCGTGATGTATGCCAAGGACGTCCGCTCGATCCTGGAGATCGGCTTCGGCGGCGGCCGCACCGCCTGGTACCTGCACCGCTCCCTGCCCAAGGTGCAGGTGACCTCGGTCGAGCTCGATCCGACCGTGCTGGAGCTCGCCAAGAAATATTTCGGCATCAAGGAGGAGCCGAACTTCCACGTCGCCAACCGCGACGGCCGGCTGTTCGTGCAGGAATCCAAGGAGCGCTACGACATCATCCTGATCGATGCCTATCGCGGCCCGTTCGTGCCGTTCCATCTGCTGACCAAGGAGTTCTACCAGCTCGTCAAGGACCATCTCGCCGAGGGCGGCGTGGTGGCGCAGAACGTCGAGCCGTCGACCATGCTGTTCGACGCCGCGGTCAAGACCATTCACAGCGTGTTCCCGCAGGTCGACTTCTACGAGGCCGGCGGCAACATCGTCATGGTCGGCTATCTCGGCGACGAGCGGAAGCCCGAGGATCTCGCCGCCATCGCGCAGGAGCGCGACAAGGAGTTCGGCTTCCGCTACAAGCTTGCCGAGATGCTGGCGCAGCGCAAGCGCATCGAGATCGACGGCGGCCAGGTGATCGATGCAAACGCCAAGGTGCTGACAGACGACTTCGCGCCGGTCGAGGCGCTGAAGAGCATCGAGCGCCACAACAGGAAGCTGCCGTGAGCGCGCCGGTGTCACGCTCGGGCCTGCTGGCGATCTATCTCTGCTCGTTCCTGGTCGGCTGCGTGCTGATGGGCTTCGAGATGCTCGGCAGCCGCTATCTCAACCCGTATTTCGGCAGCGGCATCGGCGCCTGGGCCAGCCTGATCTCGACGGTGCTGTGCGCGCTCGCGATCGGCTATTTCGCCGGCAGCGCCATCGTCGACCGGCAGCCGACGACGCGCACCATCGGCACCATGATCCTGATCGCCGCCGCCTACATGGCGCTCGTGCCGGCGACGGCCGACATCGTCATGGCCGACATCCTCGACACGGTCGGCGACGGTCCGGCGGCCACGCTGATGGCCTCGACCGCGCTGCTGCTGGTGCCGCTGACCCTGCTCGGCACCTTCTCCCCGATCGCCGTCAGCCTGTTGACGCGCTCGGCCGACGAGGCCGGCCGCGTCGCCGGATTGGTCTACGGCGTCTCGACCATCGGCAACGTCGTCGGCACGCTGGTCACGACCTTCGCGCTGATCCCGACGATCGGCTCGCGCGCGATCACCTATTATTTCGCGGTGGCGCTGGCTGTCTGCGCCGGCATCCTGTTCATTCCGTTCGGCAAGAAGACGTCCTGATTTTCATTTTGAAGAGCTTCTCGATGACTGAGTTCTGGCCTCGCCTGACCGCTACGGTGGCAATGGCGGCATTGCTGTTTGCATCCCCCGCGGCACGCGCCGCAGAGGCGCAGATCGAGCTCTGGGACGGGCAGCGCGCGATGGCCCATATCGCGGACCTGCTGAAATTCACGCCGCGCTCGATGGGCGAGCCGGGACATCAGAAAACGATCGACTACATCAAGGCGGCGATGGCCAAGAGCGCGGCGGACGCGGTGCTGACGCAGAGCTTCACCGCCAAGGGCGACGACGGCAAGACGATCCCGCTGACCAACATCATCGCCCGCTTCCAGGCGCAGAACCCGCGCCGCATCATCGTCGCGACGCATTACGACAGCATCGTCAAGGCCTATCGCGACCCGAAATCGCCGGACGCACCGATGCCGGGGGCCAACAACTCCGCCTCGGCGGTCGCGCTGCTGCTGGAGACCGCACGCGTGCTGTCGCTGTCGCCGAAGCCCGACGTCGGCATCGACATGATCTTCTTCGACGGCGAGGAGGGGCCGAAATCGCTCGGCGCCGGCGATCCGACCTGGCGTCCGCTGGGCTCGCCGCATTTCGCGGCCAATCTGAAGACCTATTATCCGGCGCACAAGCCGGAGAAGGCGGTCGATTTCGACATGGTCTGCGACAAGGATCTCAAGCTGCAGCCGGAGCCCTCGTCGCTGGCCTCGGCGCTGCCCGAGGTCAAGAGGTTCTGGAGCATCGGCAGCCGTATCGCGCCATCGGCGTTCTCGCCGGAGCCCACGGCGTATCCGATCAGCGACGACCACACGGCGCTGCAGCAGGCCGGGATTCCGAGCTTCCTCGTCATCGACTTCGACTACGAGCCCTATTTCAACACCACGCAGGATACGATCGAGCAGTGCTCGGCGCAGAGCCTGGAGACCGTCGGCCGCACCCTGCTGCGCTACCTCTATACGCCTTGATGCGCCCGAGCTGCGGCAGGCGGCGCGCTCACGCCGCCCGCGCCCGTGCCTTCAGCGGATCCGACGCGACCTCTGATGCGCGCGCCAGCAGGCCGGGCACGAGCGCTTCGGCCGCCTCAGCGCCCGAGATCACCACGGCCTCGACGCCCGCTCCGGCATTGCCGCCGCCGGCGATGACGAGGTTGCGCAGCGGAGCCTTGGCGCCCTTCAGCCGTCCCGACCGGGCCAGGCCATAGATCGCACCGTCGCTGGCGAGGTCGTAGCGCGCATAGGTCACGGGGCTGGCGTCGGTGCGGTAGACGATGTGCTGCGACAGGCCGGGAATGATGGTCTCGGCGGCCGCGACCATGGCATCGCCGAGCTGCTGCTTGCGCGCCTCGTAGTCCGGCGAGCGGCGCCACGCCTTCCAGTCGTCGCCGCCCTCGCCCGGAAACCAGCCCTTGGCCTGCTCGTGAGGAACGAGGGTGATGATCGTCATCGTCGCATGTCCCTCGGGCGCCGCCGACGGATCGAGCTTGGACATCACCGCGAGGCCGATCCCCATCGGCGAGTCGAGATGCGTGGCGGGCGCGATGTCGGGCACCATGTCGAGGCCGAGATGCACCGAGAAGCACGACGTCGCCGGCGCGAGGCTGCGGGCACGCTCACGAAAGACGGCGGGCAGATCGTCGGGCCTCAGAAGCTCGGTCAAGGTGCGGCCGAGATCGGCATTCGAGACCACCGCACGCGCGCGGACCGTGCGGCCATTGCCGAGCACGACACCGGCGGCACGGCCGTCCTCGACCAGAATGCGCGCGACCTTGGATTTCAGATGCACCTCGCCGCCCCGGGCAGTGACCGCCTCGGCGAGCACGTCCGCGAGGTGGCCGGAGCCGCCGACCGGATAAAAGCCGCCCTTGAAGTAGTAGCCGAAGATCGGGACCATCTGGGCGCAGCTCAGCTTCTCGCTGCCGTCGCCGAGATAGCCCGACAGCGCATTGAGATAGGCGATCAGCTCGGGATCGGAGACATGGGCGACGACCAGCTCGTCAAACGGGCGGTTCATCCAGCGGTACGCCTGCGGATGCTTGCGCGGGAAGGCCAGCATCTCCTCCAATGTGGCCGGCATGCCGGGAATGCCGCTGCGGCCCTGCCCCGTCGCATACATGCTCTCGAAGATGGCATGGATGGTGTCGAACAGCCGGGTCAGCCCGTCCGCGCTGGCCGGAAACATCTCGCAGAGCAGTCGGACATAGGCGCGCCAGTCCTCGGGCACGTCGATGCGGCGGCCGGCGAGACGGTAGGAGTGAATGACCCGCTTCCACTGGATGCGGTCGGCGACGCCGAGCCGGCGCAGCACGCTGTCGACCGGCCCGCCGGGCCAGACGCCGGAGAAATCGTGCGGCCCGGCATCGAAGCGATACAGCACCGGCTTGTTGTCGTGGTGGGCCTTGCGCAGATAAGTGTGGCAGAAGCCGCCGGGCACGACGTGGTGGTCGAACACCTTCACCTTCAGCCCGGATTCCGCGAGCAGGGCTGCCGCCGTCAGCCCGCCGATGCCCGCGCCGATCACCGCGACGTCGCACTCGGTGTCGGCCGCTTGGGTGAAGCTCGGCGCCGGCCATTGGCACTCCTCGCGCGCGGCCCGCATGCGCAGCAAGGCCTGGCGAATCGCGAAGCGCGGGCCGAAGATCGAGATCAGCGCGCCGACGACGACGATCATCGTCGTGATCCAGGAGGCGACGCCGGCCCAGCGGCACAGGCCGAGCACGAGGAACAGGACGCCCCAGAGCCCGGTCATCATCATGTTGATCAGGTGGAACTGGGGCGTCGCGGCGCTGTCGGCATAGGCCGACCGGGAATAGTCCGCGGTCCAGGGACGACCGACGGCGAGCGAAGCAAAGCTGATGAGGCCGAGCCCTGCGAAGGACAGCCACAGCGCATTGCCGGCCGTCCAATTCGGCGCGACGTCGTTGGCGATCGCCAGCACGACGAACAGCGCGAGGCTTCCGAGTTCCAGCGGCGCGAGCTGGCCCCGGGAGGCGCGCCAGACATTGGCGGCCAGCGCCAGGCCCAGCGCGGACCACACCGCCCATGCCGGCTGGTGCCAGGCCAGTAGCGCCCAGAACACGACGAACGGCAGCAGCGCCAGCTTGACCGTGAGGAACACTTTCATGGCCGCCTCCTCCGCGCCGGACGCGCGCAGTTTATCTTTCCATTGTCAAGATATTCATAGGAGCGCTCGCCCGGTTCCGTCAACACCAATCTTTCCAACGTCAAGATTAGTTTTGTCAACTACGGCGGGATGAAAATGGTGGAAAGATGCTGCGTATCGTTCCGGCGCCACAGCAAGGTGCGATTCACGAGCGGCACCGCCGTCAATGCCGACCCGACTGTGGCAACCAGATCACGGAACCACGGCAAATAAAGAAGAAAGTCGCAAATTACGCAGCATTGGAGTCACACCTCGCCGCAAAATGGCGACAATCTCCCGTCATCTGAGGCGGGGAGCCGCTGAGGATTGCCGTTCGTGTACCCACCCCGCCTGCCAGTACTGATCTTTGCAGCGATCACCTGCTTGCCCGCCGTGCAACCTCCACGCGCGCACGCAGAGTGGTGGAGCCGCTCCCCGACGGATTTCGAGGAATGCGCCGACGCCGCCGAGAAGTCGGCCTCCAAGGAGGAGAAGACGGCGGCGCTGGCGCAGTGCAACGCTAAATTTGCCGGGAGACGGAAGCCGGGCGGCGGCTATGTCTATTACGACTTCATGCAGGATCGCAGCTTCGACATTGCCGGTCCCAATCCCACGGCCGAAGAGCAGAAGTTCATCGACCAGCAGTATACGCAATACCTCGAGCGCCAGCGCCACGCCAACATGAGCTCGGCGATGATGTCGCGGCCGCAAACGCAGGACCTCCAGCCCTCGCTCAGGGACATGACGGCGCGGGCCGCGATCGAGCCGCCGAAGCCGGCCATGCCGGCCCCGCCGCCGCAACGGCCGAGCAAGCCGCCGGCTTCGTCCGCGCAAGGCGGATTGCCACCGCCGACGTCGAACGTGGAGGCACGCGCCCGCATCAAGGCGGCGCAATGTGCCAAGGACGGCTGGCGCCGCGATTCGTTCTCGTGCAACTTTCCGGTCCTGTCCGAGAAGCTCGACGAACTGAAGCGGATGTTCACCGGCCCGAGCCAGACCGCGGCCGCGCCGCCCGGAGCCAAGGCGCCGAAACGGGCCGAAGCCAGGAACTGAGCCGCGCGCGACACGTTCCCCCTGTGCGACCATTCTGCACGCGGCTTGTAACGCCGCGTGCAAGCCCATAGGTTTTGTCGGCGTGGGGCGCAGGAGGCAGGGTCATGGGTCTACTCGATATCCTCAACGGCATGCAGAACGGCCCGAACGGGCCGAGTCATCCGACCACGCAGAAGAGCGGCGGCATGTCGCCGATGACGATGGCGATCCTCGCTTTGCTGGCGTGGAAAGCGGTGAAGCATTTCTCGCAGAATGGGCAGCAGCCGAACGCGGCGCCAGCGCCGGTCCCGCCGCCCCAGCCGACCGGGAATCAAGGCGGACCGCTCGGCGGCGGATTGAGTGGCGGCCTCGGCAACATCATCGCCGGCGGCCTCGGCGGCCTGCTTGCGGGCGGTGCCGCCGGCAGCGTGCTGTCGGGCGGGCTCGGCGATCTCCTGCGCCAGTTCCAGGACAAGGGCCATGGCGACACCGCGAACTCCTGGGTCTCCCCCGGCGAGAACAAGCCGATCTCGCCCGGCGATCTCGCCAATGCGCTCGGCGCCGATCAGATCGATCAGCTCACCGCGCAGAGCGGGCTGTCGCGCGAGGAGCTGTTGAACGGGCTGAGCCAGTACCTGCCGAAAGTGATCGATCAGCTCACGCCGGACGGGCGGCTGCCGACCGAGCACGAGTTGGCGGGCCGGATCTGACGCTCCGCGATCGCTGACGGGAAGGACGACACTCATGCTGCACATTCTGATCGTCGGGCTGGTCGCCGGCTTCCTGGCGCGGCTTCTATCGCCGGGTCCCAACAATCCCTCCGGCTTCATCCTGACCATCGTGCTCGGAATCCTCGGCGCGTTCCTCGCCACCGCCATCGGGCAGGCCATCGGCCGCTACGGCCCCGACCAGGGCGCGGGCTACGTGACCGCGACCCTCGGCGCGGTCGTGGTGCTATTCATCTGGAACAGGCTGGTCGCCAGCGGCACGATCCGCGATTTCAATCGGTAACCGCCTCACGCCACGTCATTGCGAGCGACCACAGCGGCCGCTCGCCATGACCATTTCACCCCAACAGATGCATCCCCGCATCCATGCGCACGACCTCGCCGGTCATGTGGCCTGACGCCGGACTCGCCAGGAACGCCACGAGCTGCGCGATATCCTCAGCGGATGAAGCCGCGCGCAGCGGCACCCGCGCCACCACGGCATCGCGCACCTGCTTGGCGCCGGCCTCGCCGCGGCCCTTGGTGAACCAGGGCGTATCGATATAGCCGGGGCAGACGGTGTTGACGCGGATCGCGGGCGCCAGGGCGCGGGCCAGCGACAGCGTCATCGTGTTGAGCGCGCCCTTGCTGGCGGCGTAGGCAACCGACGAGCCGACGCCGCTGATGCCGGCCACCGACGAGACGTTGACGACCGCGGACGCACGCGCCGTCGCCTTGGCCGCCGCTTCGAGCAGCGGCCGCGCAGCGCGCACCATCTGGAAGGGGCCGATGGTGTTGACCGCGAAGATGCGTTGGAAATCCTCGGCCGAAAGGCCGTCGAGCTGATCGTGCGGTACGTGCTTGGTGGTGCCGGCATTGTTGACGAGCGCATCCAGCCGGCCCCAGGCCGCAGCGGCGGCGACGATCTTGCGGCAATCCTCGTCGCGCGACACGTCGCCTTGGACGACGACGACCTCGGCACCTTCCTTGCGGCAGAGATCGGCAGTCTGCTCGGCCTCACTCTTGCTGTTCGAATAGTTCACGACGATGCGCATGCCGGCCTTCGCCAGCAGCAACGCGGTCGCGGCTCCGAGGCCGGACGCCGAACCCGTCACGATCGCGCACAGACCTTCAGCCATTCCGCACCTCCCTGTTTGCTTTGCTTCTTCTTAGCCAACATCGCTGCATCTGCAAAATCGGCAAAATCTCCGCAGCGCGGAAATCGCTCGCCTCCATGCGGCGAGCGGACGGGGCCCTGCAGCGGGCTACGCTTGTCAGGACCGTCGCTTGCGCTCATCATGCCGGCAAAACATCGCCGGCGCGCGCAGGACATGGCGCGCCGAGACCGACGACAACGAGGGCGAGGAGCGCTGTGGCGGAAGCTGAGAACATCGTCGTTGCGACCGCGGAAAAGATCTTCGCCGATCTCGCCGACCCGCAGACGATCAATCACGACAAGGACGGCCGCTGGACGGCGCCGCTGTGGCGGGCGCTGAGCGAGGCCGGCCTGCCGCTCGCCTGGGTGGGCGAGGAGTTCGGCGGCGCCGGCACTGACCTCGCCGACGGCTTTGAGATCATCAATGCCGCCGGCCGTTTTGCGATTGCGGTGCCGCTGGCCGAGACGCTGCTCGCGGGCTGGCTGCTGCAGCAAGGCGGCATTGCCTCGCCCGACGGCCCCATGACGATCGCGCCGGCTCATCCGAGGGACCGGATCACGCTCGACACCGACGGCACATTGTCCGGCCGCGCCCGCGGCGTGCCGTTCGCCAGGACGGCGCAGCATGTTGCCGTGCTCGCCCAGGGCGGAGACGGCGTGTCGATCGCGCTGGTCGAGACCGCGCGCCTGCGCATCGAGGCGGGCCTCAACCTCGCCAACGATCCCAGCGACACGGTGACGTTCGACACAATCACGCCGCTGGCACGCCGGCCAGCACCGGCCGGCTTCGACGCCACGACCTTGATGCTGATGGGCGGCGTCGCCCGCGGACTGCAGATCGCCGGCGCGCTGGATCGGCTGCTCGCGATCAGCGTGAACTATGCGGGTGAGCGCGTGGCCTTCGAGAAGCCGATCGGCAAATTCCAGGCGGTGCAGCACAACCTGGCACGGCTGGCCGGTGAGAGCGCCGCCGCGAGCGCGGCCGCGACATCGGCCGCGGATGCGATCGCGCGGGCCACCGCATTCGACGACGCGGTGTTTCTCGAAGCCGCCGCGGCCAAGATCCGCTGCGCCGAGGCCGCCGAGAAGGGTGCGGCGATCGCGCATCAGGTCCACGGAGCCATCGGCTTCACCACCGAGCACATCCTGCACCGCTTCTCGCTGCGCGCGCTGGCCTGGCGCGACGATTTCGGATCCGAGAGTCACTGGGCCGTGGAGCTCGGCAATCGCGTCGCCGCGCGCGGTGCCGATGAGCTGTGGCCGCTGGTCGCCTCGCGCTGACGACGAAGAGGATTGTTGCATGAGCGCACTTCGTTTCGATCCGATCCGGCTGCCGAGGGAATGCGAGGAGCTGCGCAAGGAGGTGCGCGCCTTCCTCGCTGATGAGATCGCGGCCGGCACCTTCAACCCGTACCAGCCCAAGCGCGAGGATGCCGACGCACGTGAGTTTGCGGCCCGCGTCGGCGCGCGCGGCTGGATCGGCATGACCTGGCCGAAACGATATGGCGGCCACGAGCGCTCGTTCCTGGAGCGCTATGTCGTGACCGAGGAGATGCGCGTCGCCAACGCGCCCGTCAGGCGCTTCTTCGTCGCCGACCGGCAGAGCGGCCCGATCCTGCTGCGCTACGCACCCGAGCATATCAAGATGGACATCCTGCCGCGCATCTGCCGCGGCGAGCTGTGCTTCGCGATCGGCATGAGCGAGCCGAACTCCGGCTCCGACCTGTTCGCAGCCAAGACGCGCGCGACCAAGACCGAGGGTGGCTGGCTGATCAACGGCTCGAAGATCTGGACGACGTCGGCGCACATGGCCGACTACATGATCGCGATCTTCCGCACCTCGCCGTCGACCAAGGAGAACAGGCGTCATGGCTTGACGCAGTTCCTGGTGAACATGAAGTCGCCCGGCATCAAGGTGAATCCGATTGGCCAGATCACCGGGCAGAAGGAATTCAACGAGGTCGTCTTCGCCGACGCCTTCGTGCCGGACGATCATCAGCTCGGCGAGATCGACGGCGCCTGGAAGCAGGCCACCTCCGAGCTCGCCTATGAGCGCTCGGGGCCGGAGCGCTTCCTCGAAACCTATTACGTGCTGACCGAGCTGGTGCGCGCTATCGGTCCCGATCCGGACACGCGCAGCGCCGAGGGCATCGGCCGGCTGGTAGCGCAGCTGCATGCGATGCGGCGGATGTCGGTGTCGGTCGCCGGCATGCTGCAGGCCGGCAAGGAGCCGGTGGTCGAGGCCTCGATCGTCAAGGACGTCGGCACGGTATGGGAGCAGCAGCTGCCGCACCGCGTCCGCGACCTCGCCGCCTTCGTCGAGGAGAACGCAGGAAATCGCGAAACCTTGGAGAACCAGCTGACATTTGCGATGCAGACCGCGCCGAAGCTGACGATCCAGGGCGGCACCACTGAGGTGCTGCGCGGCATCATCGCGCGCGGGCTGGGACTGAGGTGAGGCAGACAGCATTCCGGCGGTCGCGAACTGATAGCGCTGGCAATGAACCGTCGTCGCGAGCGCAGCGAAGCGATTCAGAGCCGCGCCAAGATTCTGGATTGCTTCGCTTCGCTCGCAATGACGCCCGGAAAGCAGAATCGGAGACCACATCATGACCCACTTCCCTGACATCGGCGTCGAGATCCACGGCCATGTCGGCCTGATCGAGATCCGCCGGCCGCCGCTCAACTTTTTCGACATTTCGCTGATCAACCAGATCGCCGACGCGCTCGAAGGCTTCGACCGCGACATCGAGATCCGCGCCTCGGTGCTGGCGGCGCAGGGCAAGGCGTTCTGCGCCGGCGCCAACTTCACCGATCCGGCGCGCCAGGCGCAGGAAGCGGCCGGCGCCAAAGGCGATCCGGCGGACAGCCTCGGGGCGATCAACCATCTCTACATGCAGGCCGTGCGGATTTTCCGCTGCAAGAAACCGGTCGTCGCCGCCGTGCACGGCGCCGCCATCGGTGGCGGGCTCGGCCTCGCCGTCTCGGCCGACTTCCGCGTCACCTGTCCGGAAGCGCGCTTCTCCGCCAATTTCACCAAGCTCGGCTTCCATCCCGGCTTCGGGCTGACGGTGACGCTGCCCGAGCTGATCGGCAAGAACAACGCCGAGCTGATGTTCTACACCAGCCGCCGCGTCACCGGCGAGGAAGCGCTGAAGATGGGCCTCGCCAATGAATGCGTGCCGCAGGACCAGGTACGGACAGCCGCGATGAAGCTCGCCGCCGAGATCGCCGAATGCTCGCCGCTCGGCCTGCTGTCGACCCGCGCGACGATGCGCGCCAGCCTCGCCGACCGTGTGATGGCAGCGACCGAGCACGAACTCGCCGAACAGACCCGGCTGCGCGCGACCGAGGATTTCAAGGAAGGCGTCAAGGCAACGGAGGAGCGGCGCTTCGCGAACTTCAAGGGGCGGTGACGGGCCTCGCGCTTCCGACGTCAGAATGGCCGGGTTCGTCCCGGCCATCCACGTCTTTGACACGCGGAAAGAAGAACGTGGATGCCCGACCAAGCCCGGGCATGCCGATTGACTAATTGGCGACCGCCCCCTGCAACGCGAACGCAACGCCGCCAAGTGTGAAACAACCGCCTGAAACCGCACAGCCACGGGCGCACGCGGCGTCGGCCACACGTGCAGCATCGGCGACGCGGAATGTCAGGCCGCTCATGAGCTCTCGCTCGCCGGGTTCGACACGGATACCGGCGTTCGGCAATTTCAACTGCTGAAGACCGTCGCTGCTGGCAGACGGCACCACATCGAGAATGTGCCCCCAATGCGCGGCGAGCGAGGCCGGCTCGGGGCTCTGCAGCACCACCTCGGTCATCGCCGTCGTCACGTCGCTGCGGATCGCGCGCGTCCAATCCGGCCCGGCGGGCGGATAGGGGCCGAGCACATCGTCGCTGCCCTCGGTGTGATTGAGCTCGATGAAGGCGGCGCGGCAGTCGCGCGGATGCAGTTGCACGCCGTGATAGGGCGGATGATCGATGACGTTGGCGGTCCGCACACCCATCTCGTTGGCACGGGCGGCGCGGCCATCGGGATCATCGCAGGAAAAGATCGCCATGTAGCCGCCGCGGCCGCCGGTCTTGTCGAGGAAGCGTCCCGCCGCGGTGTCCTCGCGGGTCGGCGCAATCACCTCGAGCAGGATCGGCCCGACCGGCAGCAGCGCATTCTCCAGTCCGTATTTGGCGACATGCGGATCGCGGTAGCAGACCTCCAGCCCCATGATCGCGGCGATGTCCGAGACCACCGGCTCGAGCCGGCGCGCGACCAGGCAGATCTGACGGAGGTGGAGGTAAGCCATCGCAGCCCTCTTTGAGGAATCACGTGTTCACACAGGCCCGCGGCGTGATTGCGAGCGACGCGAAGCAATCCAGAGCTCAGGCCATGACCCTGGATTGCGTCGCGTCGCTCGCAATGACGGAGAACGCGGAGCTACCGACCCTGAAACACCGGCGCGCGCTTCTCGACGAAGGCTTTCGCCGCCTCCTTGTGATCCTCTGTGTCGCTGCAGCGCGAGTGATGCATCGCCTCGGCGTCGAAGCAGGCCTCCAGCGTCATCGTCTCGGCATTGTTGATGTTGCGCTTGATGTAGCCGAGCGTCACGCTCGGCCCCTGCGCCAGCGACAGCGCCAGCGCGCGCGTGGCGGCTTCGACCTCGGCGTCGGGCACGACCTTGGTGACCATGCCCAGGGTGAGCGCCTCCTGCGCCGTCAGGACCGGCGAGGTCAGATACAGCTCCCGCGCCTTGGCGCTGCCGAGCAGTTGCGTGAGGAAATAGGTGCCGCCGAAATCGCCCGACAGCCCGACCTTGGCGAAGGCCGTCGTGATCTTGGCCGACTCGCCGGCCACCCGCAGATCGCAGGCCAGCGCGATCGACAGGCCGGCGCCGGCGGCCGCGCCGTCGATCTGCGCCACCACCGGTTTCTGCATCTGGTGCAGCAGCCGCGACACCTCCATGCGCTCGCGCAAGGTCGAGACCTTGGTCTCGAACGAGGGCGCGGTCTTGGCTTCGGCCATCGCCTTGACGTCGCCGCCGACGCAGAAGGTGCCGCCGGCGCCCTTGAGCAGCACGGCGCGCACCTCGGGATCATTGGCCGCGCGATGCGCCGCCTCGACCAGGCCCTTGGTCATGTCGCTGTTGAGCGCGTTGCGTCGCTCCGGACGGTTCATCGTGATCGTGAGCAGGCCGGAGTCGAGATGCTGCAGGACTGTCGTGTTGGTGGTCATGGCCGGCGCTCCTTGTTGTTTCCCGGTGTTATGTCTCCCGTCATTCCGGGGCGACACGGCGGCGTCGAACCCGGAATCCCGAGCTGATGGACTCACATCGAGGTTCCGGGTTCAACGCTGCGCGTTGCCCCGGAACGACGGATGTCGTGGCAGAGTTTGCGCCTTGCGCAGGCGCGCCCCGGAATGCCGTGGCCCCGGCCGTCACTTCTTCACAAGCGGGCAGCGCGACGCCTCGAGCGGCTGAAATGCCTCGTCGCCCGACACGGTCGCGAGCAGCTTGTAGTCGTCGGACTTCCCCTTCGATTCCGACGGCTTCTTGACCTCGAACAGGTACATGTCATGCACCATGCGTCCATCCTCGCGGATGCGGCCGCCCTTGGCGAACATGTCGTTGATCGGTGTCGCCCGCATCACCTTCATGACGGCGTCCGCATCGGTCGTCCCGGCCGTCTTCACGGCTTTCAGATAGTGCGTGACGGAGGAATAGACCCCCGCCTGGGCCGAGGTCGGCACGCGCCTGGTGCGCTCCATGAAGCGTTTGGTGAAGGCGCGGGTGTCGTCGTTGAGATCCCAATAGAACGCTTCCGCGACCAGAAGCCCCTGCGCCGTCTCGAGCCCGACGCTATCGATGTCGGAGACGAAGGCGAGCAGCGGCGACAGCTTCTGGCCGCCTTTGCTGAGGCCGAACTCCGCGGCCTGCTTGATCGCGTTGATGGTGTCGCCGCCCGCATTGGCGAGGCCGATCACCTTGGCCTTGGAGGCCTGCGCCTGGAGCAGGAAGGACGAGAAGTCCGACGTATTGAGCGGATGACGCACGCTGCCGAGCACCTTGCCGCCCGACTTCACCACCACGGCGGTGGTGTCCTTCTCCAGATCCTGGCCGAAGGCGTAATCCGCGGTCAGGAAGAACCAGCTGTCGAGGCCGGACTTCACCGCCGCCAATCCCGTGACATTGGCCTGCGCGAAGGTGTCGAACACGTAGTGCACGGTGTACGGGCCGCAGGCCTCGTTGGACAGCCTGACAGAGCCGGGACCGTTGAAGATGATGATCTTGTTGCGCGCCTTGGCGATCTCGCCGGCGGCCAGCGCGGTGGCAGAGGCTGCGACATCCCAGATCATCTCGACGCCCTGGTTGTCGAGCATGTCGCGGGCGATGTTGGCGGCGAGATCGGCCTTGTTGAGATGGTCGGCCGCAAGCACCTCGATCTTGCGGCCCAGCACCTCGCCGCCGAAATCCTCCACCGCCATCTTCGCCGCGGTCTCGCTGCCGGGACCGGTGATGTCGGCGTAGAGGCTCGACATGTCCAGGATGCCGCCGATCTTCAGCGGCGGCTTGCTCTGCGCATGCGCCACGCCCGCAGAGAACGTCAGCGCCGACGCCAGCATGAACAGCGACGCCGCCGCGCCGCGGATGGTTCTGGTCATCGATATCCTCCCTGCCGGGCGCGTCGCTACATGGCGACGGCCTCTTTGATAGTTCGCATCATGGCGTACGTGGTCGCAGGCGGCAAGCGCTCAGCAAAGGCACCGCTGCTGCTGCTTTCCGCTCAGTGGAATGGAAATTTCGTGCGATGATGCAGCATGGCGAGAGTGCGCAGAATGCAGGGCAGATGGAGGCCGATTGCGCTCGGTGCGAGCGTCGCGATCATCGCGATGATGTCGGCGAGTCACGCCGCGCCGTGCATGTTCGCCGAGCTCGGCGAAGGCCACGTCAGCGAGATCATCGATGCGCGCAGCTTCCGTCTCGACGACGGCCGCGAGGTCAGGCTCGCCGGCCTCGAGGCGCCGCCGGACGAGCAGCACGCGGCAGCGATCGATGCGCTGCGCGTGCTGCTGCGCGGCCGCGACGTCGTGCTGCGCGGCGAGGACGACACTCCGGACCGCTACGGCCGGCAGCGCGCCTTCGCCTTCGTGGCCGGTGCGGACCAGCCGGTGCAGAGCGAGCTGCTCCGGCAGGGCGCCGTGCTGCGCGGGATCGACCTGCCGGACCGGGATTGCGCCCTCAGCCTGGGTGCGGCGGAAGCCGAGGCACGCAGCGCCGGACGCGGCCTCTGGAAGATTGGGACCGTCATAAAAAACACGGAAAGTCCAGACGATATTTTGTCTCGCCTAGGGCAATTTACGGTTGTCGAAGGGAAGGTGTTGTCCGTACGACAGACGGGGACAACAACTTATCTGAACTTCGCTCGTAGCTGGACACGGGGCTTCGCGGTGACTATTCCAAAGCGTATGATGGCGGTATTGGAAGGTGCCGGCATCGACGTCAAATCACTTGCGAATCGACAGATTCGCGTGCGCGGTTGGATCGAAGCGCATGCGGGTCCGAGACTGGAACTGACGCAGATCGCCCAGATCGAGATTTTGAGCGGGAATTGACCGCTGAGGTACGTGAGTAGCGACGTGAGCCTGTCTGTTCGAAAGCGCATGACGGTGATGAACTGCGGTTCGTGGATCGCACCGGCGTTGCTGTGCCTGGGACTGGCGTTGTCCGGTTGCAGCGACATGGGCAAGTTGCAGCAGGCGACGGCGCCGATGCCGACGCCGCGGCCGAAGCCGGCGATGGTGCAGACGACGCCGGCGAGCGATCGCGAGCACGAGCGCATTCTTGCTACTTATGGCGGTGCCTATGAGGATCCCCAGCTCGAGGGCCTGATCGGCAAGATCGTCGACCGGCTGGTGGCGGTGTCCGATCGGCCCGACCAGGGCTACAAGGTCACGATCCTGAACTCCGGTGCGGTCAACGCCTTCGCGCTGCCGACCGGCCAGCTCTACGTGACGCGCGGCCTGATTGCGCTCGCCAACGACACCTCCGAATTGTCGTCGGTGCTGAGCCACGAGATGGCGCACGTGCTGGCGCGCCATGCTGCGATTCGCGAGGACCAGGCGCGGCAGGCCGCAGTGGTGACCCGCGTCGTCTCCGACATGGGCAATGATCCGGACCTGACGGCGCTGGCGCTCGCCAAGACCAAGCTGACGATGGCGAGTTTCTCTCGCACCCAGGAGTTCGAGGCCGACGGCATCGGCGTCGGCATCTCCGCCAAGGCGAAGTTCGATCCCTACGGCGCGGCGCGCTTCCTGAGCTCGATGGAGCGCAACGCCGAGCTGAAGGCCGGCAAGGTGGCGATCGACCCGCGCGCGCAGGACTTCCTGTCGTCGCATCCGGCGACGCCGGAGCGGGTGCAGAACGCTGCCGCCATCGCCAAGCAATACGTCTCCCCCGAGGCCAGGGAGCATGACCGCGAGACCTACTTGGCTGCGGTCGACAACATCGTCTATGGCGAGGACCCGAGCGAGGGCTTCGTGCGTGGGCGGCGCTTCCTGCATCCGAAGCTCGGCTTCACCTTCCAGGCGCCGGAGAACTTCACGCTCGACAACACCGCGCAGGCGGTGATCGGCGTGCGCGAAGGCGGCGCCCAGGCGATGCGCTTCGACGTGGTGCGCGTGCCGGCGCAGCAGACGCTCGGCGACTATCTGAATTCCGGCTGGATGGAGAACGTCGACAAGTCGGCGACCGAGGAGCTGACGATCAACGGCTTCCCGGCGGCCTCGACCTCGGCGAGCGGCGATCCCTGGCAGTTCAAGGTCTACGCGCTGCGCGTCGGCAGCGACGTCTACCGCTTCATCTTCGCCTCTCGCCAGAAGACCACCGAGAGCGAGCGCAATGCGCGGGAGACGGTGAACTCGTTCCGCCGGCTCAGCCTGGAGGAGATCCAGTCGGCGCGGCCGCTGCGCATCAAGGTGATCACCGTGCAGCCGGGCGACACGGTCGAGTCGCTCGCGCACCGCATGACCGGCGTCGACCGTCCGGTCGAGCGCTTCCGCGTTCTCAACGGCCTCGACGCCCGCGCCCAGGTCAAGGTCCGCGACCGCGTCAAGATCGTGGTGGAGTGACGGGCTGAGGGACGGATTCCCCGCTTGCCCCGGCGGGTTGATGCCATGCCAGGACGGCCACACCACAACTGTCGTCCCGGGCAAGACCGGCAACGCGACAGCGTTGCCGGGCGCCGACCCGGGATCCATAACCACAAGTGCAAATGGCTTGAGCGCTGGAGCTCCAGCGCGCGTCCTTGCAAGCGCCCGGGATTATGGGTCCCGGCGTTCGCCGGGACGACAGCGGAGCAAGTGCGACCAGCGCCCCACCTTCGCACGCAGTCCATCGCCAACTCGCGAACGGCGAGCACGTCTACACCATGGCCATGAAGCGGTGCCGTCGACGTGCATCCCAAACAAAAAGCCCGACCTTTCGGCCGGGCTTTCGTAAGCAACTAATTGGAAAACGCGCGAACGGTCGATCAGGCGGCCTCGTCGGCCACGGCGGTGTCGTCGCCGTCGATATCATCGCCCTCGGCGTCGGCATCACCTTCGGCGACCGCATCGGCTTCCGTCTTGGCACCGCGGCGCGGGCTCTTGGCGAGCTGCGTCTCGATCTCCTTGACGGCCTCGGTCTCGGTCGAGTGCTGCACGACGGCGATCTCGCGCGACAGACGGTCGAGCGCCGCTTCGTAGAGCTGGCGTTCGCTGTAGGACTGCTCGGGCTGCGACTCCGAACGGTAGAGATCGCGCACGACCTCCGCGATCGCGACGATGTCGCCCGAATTGATCTTCGCTTCGTATTCCTGGGCGCGACGCGACCACATGGTGCGCTTGACGCGGGCGCGGCCCTTCAGGGTCTCGAGCGCCTTCTTCACCAGCGCCGGGTCGGACAGCTTGCGCATGCCGACATTGGCGACCTTGGCGGTCGGCACGCGCAGCGTCATCTTGTCCTTGATGAAGTTGATGACGAACAGCTCGAGCTTGGCGCCCGCGATCTCCTGCTCCTCGATGGCCAGGATCTGGCCGACGCCGTGAGCCGGATAGACGACGAATTCGTTGGTCTTGAAGCCCTGGCGCTGGGTCGGCAGCTTCTTTTCCTCGACGCGCGGCGCGGCCGCGGCGGGAGCAGCCGGCTTGGCGGCGACAGCGGGCTTGGCAACAGGGGCAGCAGCGGCGGGAACGGCGGTCTTGGTAGCAGCCTTGGGCGCAGCGGCGGCCTTGGCAGGCGCAGCCTTGGCAACAGAGTCCTTTGCAAGAGTGGTCTTCGCGGCGGATGCTTTCGCGGCAGTCTTGGCAGTCTTTTCAGGCATTGCGCTTCTTTTGTTCTTAGTGGACTTGGCAGCCGAGGCCTTCGCGGCAGCCCGAATCTCCTTTACAGGAGCCCGGGCACGGCCCTTGGAAACGCTGCGGCTGGCCGCGGCGGCTTTTTTTGTACTCTTGGAAGCACTCTTTTTACGCGTTTTCTGTGACACAGCCTGCGCGCGGAACTGCCACGCCCCTGTTTGATGTTGCGGGAACCTAAAAGGGCGGCCAAAAAGGTTACGCATGGCCGGGTTCGGCTCTGAGAATGTGCTATATATAGCACATTTGCCGCAAAAATCAATGATTTAGAGGCCGCAGGGGCGGTATTGTGACGGATCCACGAAGTTAGGGTTAAGTGAAGCGTGCCGGAATAGAACAACTCGTGCAGCGCGTCCCGCTCGCCGCAAGAGGTGTTCTAGGCCATTGTTTCCGCGTAACGATTTCGATCGGCGCGACGGCACCCCGCAGGCCGGGGCGCGCTGGTGAACGCGCAGGTAGCGAGACGACCGTCAGTCTCCGGCGCCGGGCTTCGACGAAAAATATTTCTGGAACTTTCCATCCTCGCCGTCGTGCTCCTTGGCGTCGGCCGGCGGGTCCTTCTTCTGGGTGATGTTGGGCCAGGACTTGGCATATTCGGCGTTCACGCCCAGCCACTTCTCCAGCCCCGGCTCGGTATCCGGCTTGATCGCGTCGGCCGGACATTCCGGCTCGCACACGCCGCAATCGATGCATTCGTCCGGATGAATGACCAGCATGTTGTCACCCTCGTAGAAGCAGTCTACCGGGCAGACCTCAACGCAATCGGTGTATTTGCACTTGATACAGTTTTCGGTGACGACGTAAGTCATCCAAGGCTCCGGAACGGATCGACAATTCGGCTGGCTTGGACTAGCGCAGGACGTGTTGTGCCGCAAGTGAAGCGGGGCGAAGAACTGAACCGGATATTGCTCTGGCGCAATCGATCAGGATCGTCCGCCATCCAGATCATCGTACAGTCCGCGCACGGAGGCGGCATCGCCGCGGCGCTCGGCAAAGCCGGTCACCTTGAGCACGCGCACGCTGCGGTCGAGCGCGATGGTCAGCACGTCACCGGTCTTCACCCCATGGCCGGGCGACGTCTCGCGCACGCCATTGATCCGGACATGGCCCGACGACACCAGCGCCGCGGCGCTGGTGCGCGCCTTCACCAGCCGCGCATGCCACAGCCATTTGTCGAGGCGCTGGCGCTCTGACGGGGTGTCGGACGTCGGCGTTGTCCTTCCAACCTATCTAGCCAACCGATCTTGCCGCTCAATCCTTGCGGTTGTTCGCCGCGAGCTGCTCCTTGAGCGCGGCAAGCTTGGCAAACGGCGAGTTGGGATCGACCGGACGGTCGCGATCCCGGCCTCCGCCGCCACTCGAGGCGTAGGGCCGCAGCGCCGGACCGCTGTCGCGCTTGTCGCGACCGCCCTTGCCGAAGTCGCGGCCGCCGCGTCCCTCACCACCGAACTTGCCGCCCTTGTTGCGATCGCGGTTCTGGTCGCGCCCCTTGGCGTCATGGTCGCGGCGCGGCCCGCGCTCCTCGCGCGCCGGCGCTGATGCACCCTCGGCTGGAGCCGCACCAGCCTCCGGCGGGCCCTTGCGGAAGTCCTTGCCGAACTCCTTCATCCGGTCGCGTCGGCCCTGGCCGCGGTGATGGCGCTCGCGCGCCTCGCCGCCCTCGGCCGGAGCCGTCCCGGCAGGCGCCTGCCCGCCGCCGGCACCCTGCCCGCGCTCGTGCTGCGGACGGTTGGGCCGGCCGCGATGATGATGGTCGTGGCGCGGCCTGCGCTCCTCCGAGCGCCCGCCCGGCCGCCAGACCTCGACCAGGACGGGCTCGGCGGCAGCCGCGGGAGCCTCGGCGGGAGAAGCCGCGGTCGCGGTAGATCCAGCAGCAGCTTCAGTCCCGGCAGCTTCAGCCGAAGCATCGCCGATGCTTGCTGCCTCGTGCGCGACGGCCTCAGCGGCTTCTGGCTGCGGCGCATCCGCAGCAACGGCGGCTTCCGCCTCGGCGACGACGCTTTCGGCAGCCGTCTCGGCCACGGACGCCTCGTCCGCCGCATCCGGCGTGACGAAATCGACGGTCGGCAGCGATGCCAGGGCCGACACCGACGCGGTTTCCGCCTGCTCCTCGCCGACCGCCGCGGGCACGGCGACGGTCTGCTCGGTCACCGGAGCGACGGCGGCCTCCGCGACGGTAGGAACCTGCTCGTCGGCCGGCTCGCCGGCGACAGGCGCGAGGTCCTCGCCCGGCACGGCCTGCGCTTCTGCCGGCTCAGCCGGAGCGGTTTCCACAGCAGCAGCCTCGGCAGCAGCAGCCTCGACGGGCTTCTCAATCGGCTTGGGCGGCAGGGGCGGACGCTTCTCCATGCGATAGCCGAGCGCACGCAGGATCGAGGCGAAGTCCTCGCCGGCCGAGCCGGTGAGCGAGGTCATCGCCTGCGTCACCACGAAGCCGCGGCCGTCGAAGGCGCCGGCGGGCTTTTCGCCCGGTGCATTGTCGCGCCAGGCCAGGGCGGGACGAATCAGGTCGGCCAGCCGCTCCAGGATGTCGACGCGCACCGCGCGCTCGCCCGCCTGCTTGTAGCCGAGCACGCGATAGGCATCGCGCGGCAGTGCCTTGTCGACCGGGAACGAGGTACGGCCCGAGCTCGCCAGATGCTGCGCGCCGGTCAGCGCGGACATGTCGACATTGCCCTGCTTCTCGGCCCACAGCAGCGCAGCGAGCGCGCGCGCCGCCGGCTTGAGCAGCGCCGGGACGTAGATGTGATAGGCGCCGAAGCGCACGCCATATTTGCGCAACGTGGCGCGCGACGGCTGGTCGAGATCCTTCATCTCGGCCGCGATCTTGGCGCGCTCGATGACGCCGAGCGCCTCCACCAGTTGGAACGCGATGCCGCGGCCGATACCGGTGATGTCCTCGGCCTTGGACAATTCGAACAGCGGGCCGAGCAGCTTCTCGATATGCGTCTTCAGCCAGAGATCGAGCCGCGCCTGCACCTTGTCGCGCGCAGCACCCGTCAGCCGCTCGTCGGCGATGATGCGAAGGCGCGGATGCAGAGCGTCGTCGGCCGCGACCAGCTTCGCGACCGCGTCGCCGGTCCAGCGCACCGTGCCGTCGGCGGTGAGCACGATGTGCTCGTCGGGCGCGCTGGACAGCTTCTCGGCGCGCGCCTCGATCTCGCCGGCCAGCGCCTTCTGGGCAGCAGCCTGCAAGGCCTTGGCCTCCGAGCCGGCTTCGGCGGCGTCGGGCGCGAAGGTGAATCCATCCAGACGGCCGATCGCGTGCCCTTCAACGATCACTTCGCCGGTCTTGCCGATTTCCGTATTCAAAACACTGTTCTCCCGCAGGCGCCGCATCAATACACTGGTACGACGATCAACGAAACGCTCCGTGAGCCGTTCATGAAGGGCGTCTGACAATTTATTTTCGAGCTCGCGGGTAATCCCCTGCCAATAATCAGGGTCGCGCAGCCAGTCTGGCCGGTTGGCCACGAAGGTCCAGGTACGAATCTGTGCAATCCGCCCCGACAGCGTGTCGATGTCGCCATCGACGCGGTCGGCCTGATCGACCTGTGCGGCGTACCAGGCGTCCGGAATACGCCCCTTCTGCATCAGGAAGCCGAACACGGTGGTCACCAGCTCCGCATGGGCGGCCGGCGACAGCCTGCGATAATCGGGGATCTGGCAGGTTTCCCAGAGACGCTCGACCGCGGCCGCGCCATGCGCCATGTCGCGCACCTCGGCGTCGCGCGCGGCATGATCGAGCACGCGCAGATCCTCCGCGATCGGCGCGCGCGTCAGCGCCTCATGCCCCGGCGCGATCGCCAATGAGACCTGAAGCGCGCTCAAGGACGCGAAATCAAGCCTGGAGTTCCGCCATTGCAGCACCTTCACGGTATCGAAGGTGTGGTTCTGGAGCGCATTGACCAGCTCGGGCTCGAACGGCGCACAACGCCCGGTGGTGCCGAACGTGCCGTTGCGCGTCGCCCGTCCGGCACGGCCCGCGATCTGGGCAAACTCCGACGGCGTGAGCCGGCGGAACTGATAGCCGTCATATTTGCGGTCGGACGCGAAGGCGACGTGGTCGACGTCGAGGTTGAGCCCCATGCCGATCGCGTCGGTGGCGACGAGATAGTCGACGTCGCCGTTCTGGAACATCGCCACCTGCGCGTTGCGGGTTCGCGGCGACAGCGATCCCAGGACCACGGCGGCGCCGCCATGCTGGCGGCGGATCAGCTCGGCGATGGCGTAGACCTCGTCGGCCGAGAAGGCCACGATGGCAGTCCGGCGCGGCTGTCGCGTGATCTTGCGGTCGCCGGCGAATTCGAGCTGCGACAGCCGCGGCCGCGTCACGGTCGATACGCCCGGCAGCAGCCGCTCGATGATGGGGCGCATCGTCGCAGCCCCGAGCAGCAGCGTCTCGTCGCGGCCCCGCCGGTTGAGGATGCGGTCGGTGAAGACGTGGCCGCGCTCGAGATCGGCGGCGATCTGGATCTCGTCGACGGCGAGGAACGACACGTCGAGATCCCTGGGCATCGCCTCGACGGTCGACACCCAGTAGCGCGGGTTCTTCGGCTTGATCTTCTCCTCGCCGGTGATCAGCGCAACGGCCTCGCTGCCGACGCGATCAGCGATCTTGTTGTAGACCTCGCGCGCGAGCAGCCGCAGCGGCAGTCCGATGATGCCGGAGGAATGCGCGAGCATGCGCTCGATCGCCAGATGCGTCTTGCCGGTGTTGGTGGGGCCGAGCACGGCGGTGACGCCGCTTCCGGGAGCACGGTCGGACGCGCGCTCGAAAGGCGAGGCTGCCGAAGAAGACGAAAAAGCCATTCGTTAAATTGGGTCTCGAGGCCGGCGTTGCAGGCGCGCGGGTCAGGCGCGATGGATGCTGGAATTATCGTCGTTCTGAGAGGCTGCGATCCTCACACCTGTGTCACATTGCTACGCATATAGGGACGCAGCTTAAGCTTCGGAACGCCTTGAGAACGAATCACGCCCGAATCGCTGACTCCAGCGCCTTTCCGGCTTCGTTCACCGCAACATCTCGCGCCGCGCGATCAAGGCAGCACTAGATCAAGTTTTCACAGTCTCGACAAGCAACGCTTTCGCGAGGGAACTGGCGCTGTTTCGAGCAGGCCCGAGTCGAATCAGAATCGGCGAAGAGTCAAACGGATTCACGCGAGCCGTCGTTCAGGCCGCGCGCCGGATCACACGTGCTGGCTTTCCGGGCGGCCTCGCAATGACGGCGCCGGCCGGACAACGAGGATTCCGCCGCGCGCTACTGCGTTTTCGCGACGTGCGGCGAGGCCTGGGTGATGAAGGAGGTCGCCTCGAGCATCGCCTTGCCGAAAGAGGTCGGAATCACGACCCGGAACGGCACCAGGATGCGCGTGCCCGCGAGCGGCACGAAGAAGATCTCCATGTTGCGGGCCTGGGCGAGATATTTGATCACCGGCCGGTCCGGGATGTAACCCGCGACCGGCGTGAAGTAGACCGCGCAGACCAGCGCCGGACCACGATAGCCTTTGTCCGCCTTGACGTTCTCCATGCGCTTGTAGTCGAGCTTGAGCTCGTAGCGCATGCGGCCGTCGAACACGGGCGCAGCGCCGCGGCACGAGTCCGGCGACAGCAGCTCGCCATTGCCCGGCACCCGCACCAGCGAGGCCGTCATCGGATCGAGCACGCCGCGCTTGTGGGCATCCGTTACCGGAATGCGGTCGGGATCGACCGGCGGCGTCGGCTCGATGGCGAAATCCTTCACGGTGCCGTTCTGCAGATTGATGCGGATCTGCTCGGACTTCTTTCCCGTGGTGGTCGAGGCCTGGTAGCTCTGCCCGACCAGAGCGCCGTTGACGACGCGTCCCTGCACCGACCCGGTGCCCGATCCTTGGGAGAAGCTCTTGAGCAGGCCCGCGGTGCCGCCCTGAGCTGCGGCGCCATACTGATCATCCCCGATTTCGACCGCCCAGGTGCCCTTGCCGACGGGGATGCCAGCCAGCGAAGCCTCATATTGGGCGTCCAGCCGGGCCTGTGCTCGGGCGCCGTGGGGGGCCAGCAGCAGGAGCGCCGCGATGGAGCCGGCCACCGCCAGGCGCCGGAAACGGAAGAAGGCCGTGCTGTTGGTCACGTCGAAATGGTCCTGCCGATCCGCTTGTCGGGCCCCGGCCCCTGTGCCGCGCCACTGCTGTTACTTACGCCAAAAACGCTCCTGAACAACGCGAACCGGTCACATCCTGGCCGATTGTCCAGCGCTTTACGTCCGGCTCCGCTTCCGGCGAAGCCGCATCGGGCGGCCCAACTCCCCGTGAGCCCCTGCAATCCGCCGGGGCTCGACGGGCCGGTTTGACGCGCCATCGCGCGAACGTCCACTCATCACGCCCGAATACGCCCTTTATGTGGTCTCCGGCGATCGGCTATGATGTTGATTGTACGACGTCTTTCAGAGAAAAACGGCCATGCGGACGCCTATGGCCGGACGCCGTGCCGCGGGTGCAAATACCGCCGCCGTGAAGCGAGGCAGCCCTGCGATTCGGCGCGTGGCTAAGGGGCCACCGGCCCCATCCCTCAAAACCTTGACGAAAAGCCGCATCCCCCCTATAGGACCGCATCTCCCAGAGACGAGCTGGACGAGTTTTGGACCCCCGCGGCCCGCCGACACAGGCGGACGAAGGGTGCGGGGATGAGAGAGGATTTACTGCCATGTCGCGGCGCTGTGAACTGACGGCCAAGGGCCCCCAGGTTGGCCACAAGGTCAGCCACTCCAACATCAAGACCAAGCGGCGCTTCCTGCCGAACCTGTGCAACGTGACCTTTATCTCGGATGTACTCGGCCGCAACGTGCGCCTGCGCGTCTCGACCAACGCGCTCAAGAGCGTCGACCACAATGGCGGCCTCGACGCCTATCTGCTCAAGGCTAACGCTGCGGCGCTGTCGCCGCGCGCGCTGGAGCTGAAGCGCGCCATCGAGAAGAAAGCGGCGGACGCTGCCCCGGTCGCCAAGGCGAGCTGAGAGAGCAAGCCGAAATCCACGATTGATGCAGAAGCCGGACGCGTCACAGGCGGGGCTTCGAGCGAAGCGAGATATCGAAACGGCCGGATCGAGAGATCCGGCCGTTTTGCTTGCGGATGCCGTGACCAGCCGACAACTCTGGACACGGCAGCCGGCGCGGGGCGACCGGACACGTCGAGTGACCATCCGTTCGTACGGCGGCGCCATTCAATCACTTCGCTATGTCCGTCGCGCGGCGCGCAACAGCGACCCAGACGAAGTGCCATAGGAACCGACCTCCCCAACACCAGCCCGATGCTCTACACTCGTTGCGGTAGCATTATCGCGGACATTCCTTTGTCATGAAGAATATTGTCATCTGCTGCGACGGCACCGGCAACGAGATCAGCGAAAACATCTCGAACGTGCTCAAGCTCTATCGCTGCCTGCGCAAGACCGACAAGACGACGCCGCTCCAGGCCGTGTTCTACGATCCCGGCGTCGGCACCCTGACACAGCCGGACAGCTGGCATCGCTTCAGGGCCAATTTCAACATGGTGCTGGGGCTCGCCACCGGGTACGGCCTCGACGACAACATCATCAGGGCCTACTGCTTCCTCGCCACGCATTACCAGCAAGGCGACCGCATCTTCATGTTCGGCTTCTCACGCGGCGCCTACACCGTGCGCGTGCTTGCCGGACTGATCCACAAGGTCGGGCTGATCTCGCCCGATCAGATCAATCTCGCCGGCTCGGGCGTGATCGCCTACAAGAAGTACTCCTCCGACAATCCGAAGGCCGGACGCGGCATCACCACCGAGGTCGAGAGCACCGAGGAGGAAGGGCCGATTCCCGAGAGCCGCGACGACCAGGCCGCGCAATTCGCGCGCATCACCTCGACACGCTGGCCAACGATCCATTTCGTCGGCGTGTGGGACACGGTGGCCAGCGTCATCGTGCCGCGCACCGACCGGTTCCTCGCCCTCCCCAGCCTCGAGGAGCTCGCCTTCTCGATCGAGAACCCGAGCGTGAAGATTTTCCGGCAGGCCGCTGCGATCGACGAACGGCGCTGCATGTTCCGGCTGAAGCCGTGGAACATGCCGCAGACCTTCACGCCGAACCGCTTCAACAAGGCGCATGCGGGACCGCAGGACGCCAAGCAGGTGTGGTTCGCCGGCGTACATTGCGACGTCGGCGGCGGTTATCCCGAGGCGCAATCGGCGGTCTCGAAGTATCCGCTGCTGTGGATGATCGACGAGGCGGTCGAGGCGGGGCTGGCGGTCAATCCGCGCACGGTGAACCAGCTCGCCTGGGGCGTGCAGCGCAAGAACAGCCCGTTCTCCTATGTGGCGCCGAGCATCCAGGGCCCCCTGCACGATTCGATGAGGCCGGCCTGGCGGCTGCTCGAATGGCTGCCGAAGAGCGCGACGTACAAGGAATGGCCGGAGCGCAAGGCGCGTTTCGGATTCTACATTCCGAATTGCGAGCCGCGCTTCATTCCCGAGGGCGCGTTCATCCACGAGAGCGTGCTGATGCGGATCGCGGAATCGCAGGACTACCGGCCCGTCAATCTGCCCGCGTCCTATGAGCGCGTCCCGCTTCCGGTCAAACAGAAGGCGGAGTAGCAGCAACGGCGCGTAGCGCGTCGGGCAGCGTCTTCGGAGGCTCGCGCGTGGCGGATCGCCTCAGATCATGCGCAGATGGATGACGCCGTCGGTCACCTCGCCACGGGCGAACTGCTCGCGCGCCATCTGCTCGAACGCCGTGCGGTTTCGCTGCAGATAAGCGAACGCCTGATTGCGTGTGCCGAAGCAGGTCTCGAGATGACAGACCTGCCGCGTAGCGCCGATTGCAAGCGCAAATGCGATCGTCTGGCCTCCACGCTGCGTCTCGTCCTTTGCAATGCGAACGTCTGTAGCTGTCAACTTGGCCACGTCAGCCTCCTCGGTACGAAGGTCGGATCTGTACGCGGGACGCGGTTGAGGCGTAATGATCAGGCATGGATCGCCCGTTTGTTCGAGCACCAGCAACGGATCTGAAGTTCCGATAGTTCCACCGGGCAGCCGACGTCGGAAGGCGAGATGAAGCAGCCCTAGCGAGCGACCTTCTTCCGCCGCTTCGGCGCAGGCGCAGCAACAGGACCCGCTTGCGCAGCTTCCGCTTCCTTGGCGAGCCGCAACACGCGCAGCCGCTCCATGTTCTTGCGGACCGCCATCGCGCGCTGGTCCCATTCGGCGCGCGCCTTCGCCCCGTCCTCGGCGGCGACGCGCTGGCGCTCTGACCGCGCAATGCTTTCGGGGGAGCGTTCTGACATCCTCTTGGTGGCCATCGACTGATCCTTCCGGAGATGCGGGTTACCGTCGAGACGCAGAAAGCCCGCTCAATACAGGATCGAGCGGGCAAACCAGCCATTTCAGTACATCCGTGAAATGGCCCAAGACGTCAGATCAGTACGATCAGACCAGCGCGAGATTTTCTGCGCTGGTTTTACCGCGCATCTTGTCCGTCTTGACCTCAAAACTGACTTTCTGGCCTTCAGCCAAGCCAGCGAGACCAGCGCGTTCAACCGCGCTGATGTGAACGAACACGTCGTTCCCGCCATCCTCCGGCTGAATGAAACCAAAGCCCTTCTGGCCGTTGAACCACTTGACGGTACCCTGCATGTCTATCTCCAAATCATTAATCGCGCGACCATCACGCGATCCTCATTCAACTGAGCGATGACTTTTGGAAATAGCCCACAGGCACATTCAGAAAGGCACAGCGGCTAATCGAACTACCTCAAGGTAGAGATTTTCTGGGGGAATACAAGGCCACGGGGCAAATATAGTTTGCCGAGAGCCGGAACCGTGAGTCGGCTCACGCTGGCAATATCAGCAAATTGCCCTTATCTTCACTGGACCATCGGTAACGGCCTGGCCATCGATGGCTGAGAGACACTCGTGCTCCCGCCTTCCGACGAAGGGGATCATCGTGTCTCGCACGTATTGTGCTCATCACATTGTGAGCAACACGTTTCATTGACGCCGCTCTGCTGAGCGCGCCGCTCCCCCGCCGCAGCGCTGATCGGCTTCGCCAACCTAATTTCATCGATAGAGATGAAGACAAGGAGGACACTTTTGCAGGTTCTTGTTCGTGACAACGACGTCGAGAAGGCGTTGCGCATCCTGAAGCGGAAGATGCAGCGCGAAGGCGTATTCCGCGAGATGAAGCGCCGCAGATCCTATGAGAAGCCATCGGAACGCAAGACGCGCGAGAAATCCGATGCGATCAGGCGCCAACGCAAAGTCGCGCGCAAGCTGGCCATCCGCGAAGGCCTGCTGCCTGCGCCGGTCAAGAAGGTACCTGCGTCGCGGCCGGGCGTGCTGCCCTCCACGACCTCGACGCGCCCCGATCGTGATCGGCCGCGGGATTCACTCACCTCTGCAACGCCGCGCAGCTGAGCGAACGACGGCATGTCCGCCGAAAACGACGGACCCGACGGAAAGAGGCTGGCGTTCACGCCAGCTTTTTCGGTTGTTTACCGGCGTTGTCGGCCGCTTCGCGCGCCAGGCGCTCGGCCTTCAGTCGCTCGCGGTTCTGATCGAACGCGGTCTGAGCCTTTTCATAGTCACTCCTCGGCGGCTCGGCCGGCTTGAAGGCCTTGTGAGCCTCGCGCACGGCGGCCGTTGGCTTGCGCTCCGACATGATGACAGTCCTCGTTGGAATGGTGAACGCCGCTGCGACATCCTGTCGAGACTGGCATAGCATGGGCACGGTTCAATGACGGCCTCGGGTAGGCGGAGCCCGCTGTCTTGGCGCGGACCGGCTTGGACGACCACCCTGCGGCCTCATCGGGGGCCCTTCCTATTATAATCCAAATACGCCGAAGATGTTGCAAGGAATTGAACCCGACCCGGTGCTCCATCGTTCCGACCGGCCGACGGCTTACGCACAATCACGCCATCCCGTGCTTGCGGCCGGGCACGGCAGCGAGCAGCTCGCGCGTATAGACGTGTTCGGGATTGGCGAACAGCGCCGCGGTCGGCTTCAGCTCGACGATCTCGCCCTTCTGCATGACGGCGATCCGATCGCAGATCTGCGCGGCCACCCGCAGGTCATGCGTGATGAACAGCATCGACAGACCAAGGCGCGCCTTCAAATCTTCCAGCAGCCGCAGCACCTGCGCCTGGACGGACACGTCGAGCGCCGACACCGCTTCATCCGCGACGATGATCTCCGGATCGAGCGCGAGCGCGCGCGCAATGCCGATGCGCTGACGCTGGCCGCCGGAGAATTCATGCGGGTAGCGGCCGATGGCGCCGGCGTCGAGCCCGACCATGCCGAGCAATTCCTGCGCGCGTTTCAGCGCTGCGTCGAGCGCGGTGCCGCGGGCGACCATGCCGTCGGCGATGATGCGGCCGACCTTGCGGCGCGGGTTGAGCGAGGCGAACGGATCCTGGAAGATCATCTGGATGCGATGACGCTGCGCGCGCAATGCGCGGCCGTCCAGCGCCGTGAGATCGACATCGCCGATCCGCACCGTGCCGCGATCGGCCTCGATCAGCCGCATCACCAGACGCGCAACGGATGACTTCCCCGAGCCGGACTCGCCGACGAGTCCGAGCGTCTCGCCCTGGTGGATTGCGAAATTGACCGCATGCGCCGCGCGCGTCTCGCGCTTCGGACGGAACCAGCCGGTCGGCGTCACATATGTCTTGTCGAGGCCGATCACCTCCACCGCCCGAGGCGCATCCTCGCGTGATTGCCGTGGCGGCGGATCGAACGACGGCACGGCGGCGAGCAGCGCCTTGGTGTAGTCATGCTGCGGATGGCCGAGCACGGCGGCGGCCGTGCCCTCCTCCACCACCCTGCCATGACGCAGCACCACGACCTGGTCGGCGATATCGGCGACGACGCCGAAATCATGGGTGATGAACATCACCGCCATGTTGTGGCTGGCCTGCAGGTTGCGGATCAGCTTGAGGATCTGCGCCTGGGTCGTGACGTCGAGCGCGGTGGTCGGCTCGTCCGCGACGAGCACGGCCGGCTCGAGCGCGAGTGCCATCGCGATCATCGCCCGCTGGCGCTGGCCGCCGGAGAGCTGATGCGGATAGGCGCGGATGATCCGCTCCGGATCTGGCAGCCCGACCTCACGCGCCAGCGCCAGCGCCTTGGCGCGGCGCTCCCGGGGGCTCAGCAGATCATGCGCTTCGAACACCTCCATCAGTTGCTCGCCGATCCGCATCAGCGGATTGAGCGCGGTCATCGGCTCCTGGAACACCATGGCGATGCGGCGGCCGCGCAGATCGCGCCAGCCTTCGGCATCGACGGCAAGCAGGTCGCGTCCCTCGAAGCGGATCTCGCCGCTTTCGACTCTGACAGTATCCGGTAGCAGGCCGAGCAGCGCATGCGCGCACATCGACTTGCCCGAGCCGGATTCGCCGACCACGCAGACGATTTTGCCGGCGGCGAGATCGAACGAGACGCCGTCGACCGCATGGGCGCGCTCTGCGCCCGTCGGCAAGGCGATACGGAGGTTCCTGATGGCAACGACGGGATCGGCCATCTTCTCACCTGCCCTCGCGCGACAGGCGCGGGTTGAGCGCATCGTTCAGCCCCTCGCCGATCAGATTGAGGCCGAGCACCGACAGCAGGATCGCGACGCCAGGAAACACCGTGATCCACCACGCCTGACGAATGACGGTGCGACCGGCGCCGACCATGTAGCCCCAGGAGATCAGGTTGGGATCGCCGAGGCCGAGGAACGACAGCGAGGATTCCAGGAGGATCGCGGTCGCGACCATCAGCGAGGCCAGCACGATCACCGGCGACAGCGCGTTGGGCAGGATCTCGCGCCAGATGATCCAGGCATTGCTCTGTCCGGTGACGATGGCTGCCTGGACATATTCGCGGGTCCGCAAGGACAGCACCTCGCCACGCACCAGCCGCGCCACCGGCGGCCAGCTGACGAGGCCGATGGCGGCGACGATCGAATAGATCGACGGCTGCAGGATCGCGACCAGCACGATGGCGAGCGCGAAGCTCGGGATGGTCTGGAAGAACTCGGTGAAGCGCATCAGCGCATCATCGACGCGGCCGCCGAAATACCCGGCGATGGCGCCGAGCGGCACGCCGACGATCAGCGCAACGAGTGTCGAGACGAGACCGACCAGCAACGAGACGCGGGCGCCGAAGATCAAGCCGGCGAGCACGTCGCGTCCGAGCGCATCGGTGCCGAGCGGGACCTTCGACAGCGTGAACGGCGGAACGAACGGCCGCTGCACCATGCGCCATGGTGAATTGGGGAAGTAGACCGGCCCGGCCACCGCGATCACGATCGCCAGAACGAGAATGATCAGCCCGATGATGCCGCTCGGGCTGCGCAGCATGGTGCGCCAGAACTGCCTCATGAGGCGTACTCAATGCGCGGATCGACCAGTCGGTAGACGAGATCGGTGACGAGATTGAAGATCAGCACCATGGCGGAGGAGACCACGAACACGCCGAGCAGCAGGTTGTAGTCGCGCTGGATCAGCGCGTCGTACATCAGCCGTCCGATGCCCGGCCAGGCGAAGACCGTCTCGGTCAGCACCGCGCCGCCAACCAGGGTGCCGGCGTGAACGCCGGCGAGGGTCACCACCGGCAGCAGCGCGTTGCGCAGCACGTGGCGGCGCAGGATGACGCCATCGCGCAGGCCCTTGGCGCGCGCGGTCTTGACGAAGTCGAGCCGCTTGACCTCGAGCATCGAAGCGCGGGTCATGCGGGTGTAGGTCGCCATGAAGAACAGGCCGAGCGTGGCAGCCGGCATGGCGAGATGTGCGGCGACGTCGAGCGCGTGGCGGACTCCCGTATAGCCGGCACCGACCGTTTCATAGCCGAAGCTCGGCAACCAATCGACCCAGACCGAGAACAGCAGGATCGCGATCAGGGCGATCCAGAACAGCGGCGTCGCGTAGAAGATCAGCGCGAGCACGGTAATTGCAGTATCGAGGATCGTGCCAGCGAAGCGCGCGGCGAGCGCGCCGAACAGGATGCCGAGACCGAGCGAGATCGCGAACGCGGTGAGCGTCAGCAGCAGGGTCGCCGGCAGCCGCTCGGCGATCAGCCTGGCGACCGGCGCCTGCTGGCGGAACGAGAAGCCGAGGTCGAGGCTGGCGATGCCCTTGACGTAGATGAGGAGCTGTTCCGGCAGCGGACGGTCGAGGCCGAATTTTTCGCGCAACTGCGCCACGAAAATCTGGTCGGAGGCGCCGGCTTCACCGGCAATGACGACGGCCGGATCGCCCGGCGCCAGCCGGATCAGGAAGAAATTCAGCACGATGATGGCGAGAAGGACGATGACGCCTTTCACGACGCGCTGGGCGATGAAGGAGAGCATGAAAGGTCCGTGGAGGTCAGCTCGGCAAGACAGTGAAACACCGGAGCGCGGGGATCATGGCCGCGCCCCGGAGTGTCGCTATTTGTCGAGCCAGGCATCGCGAAAGCCGTCGTTGACGCCGATGCCAGTGGTGATGAGGTTCTTCACCTTGCACTTGGTGATGGTCGGGAACTGCAGCTCGAGCAGCCAGGCCACGGGCACGTCCTCAGCCAATATCTTCTGCACCTTGTCATAGGCCTCCTTGCGCTTGGCGTCGGTCGACGCCGTGGCGCCCTCTGCAAACAGCTTGTCGACCTCCGGGTTCGAATAGCCCTCCACATTGTTGAACAGCTGGCCCTTGGCGATCGCCGAGGTGATGTAGTTGCGGGAGACGCCGAGCGCGGCGTCGCCGTACTGATAGAGATAGGTGAAGGCGATGTCGTAGTCCCACTCCATGATCTTCTGGTTGCCGCCCGGGACGTCAGTCGCGATCGTCTCGATGTTCATGCCGACATCCTGCAGGTTCTGCTTCACCGCCTCGCCCCAGCGCTGCCAGGTCTCGCCATAGGCCAGCGGCAGCATGCGGATCTTCTCGCCCTTGTAGCCGGCCTCCTTGAGCAGCGCCTTCGCCTTGGCCGGGTCATACGGATATTTCGGCACGTCGTCGCTGTAGAACTTGATGGTCGACGCCGACGGGCCGGTGGCCACCTTGCCGAGGCCGTTCCAGATCACGTCCTTGGCGAAGTCGCGGTCGATGGCGTACATGATCGCCTGACGCACCTTCTTGTTGGCCAGGATCGGATTGCGGTTGTTGAGCCACATCCAGGCCAGCGGCGAGAAGAACTCCCAGCCGGCGCCGGTGACGCAGGCGCCGGGCAGCTTGGAGACGCGCGGCACGTCGAAATTCTCGATCGAGCCGCCCGGCAGCACGTCCACCTTGCCGGTCTCGAAGGCGACCGCGCGCGCGGCGGCGTCGGGAATGATCTGCCAGTAGACCTCGTCGAGATAAGGCTTGCCCTTCTCATGGTAGTTCGGATTTTTCACCATCCGGATGAAGGAGCCCTTCTGCCATTCCTTGAACATGAAGGGGCCGGTGCCGACAGGCGCGTTGTTGTTCGGATTGGTCTTGTAGTCGGTGCCCTCATACAGGTGCTTCGGCACCATCGGCATCGAGCCGACCTCGAAGATGCCGATGAAGGGACCGAACGGCTCCTTCAGCGTGAACACCACCGTGAGATCATCCGGCGCCTCGACTTTCTCGACCATCACGAGGTTGTTGCGGGCGCGCGCATGCGCCTGCTTCAGCATCTCGATCGAGAACAGCACGTCGGCCGAGGTGAACGGCTTGCCGTCGTGCCAGGTCACGCCGGCCTTCAGCTTGAAAGTGTAGACCTTGGCATCCGGGCTGATGGTCCAGCTCTCGGCGAGGCCGGGCAGCGGTTCGAGCTTGGGGCTGTAGCGCAGCAGGCCTTCGAAGATGTTGCCGGACACCATCTGCGTCGGGCCGTTCTGGACCATCGCCAGCATCAGGCCCGGCGGCTCGGGCTGAATCACCGCATTGACCACGCCGCCGACCTTCGGCTCCTCCGCTTGCGCCGCGGACAGTCCGCAGCCAATGACTACACCCAGCAGCACCCGTTTCAACATGATGAACTTCCCAAATGTCATTGCGGGCCGCGATGCATCAAGCGCGCCAAGGTGCGCGATATCGCCATGCGGCTTCTGATGTGATGCCTGCTCTGGGCGCATGGGCTGTTGGATCGTCCACGCGCAGCGCCGTAGAACGGGCTCCAATACGACCGCGGGCAACGCTTTGGAAACGTCGCCAGGACCTGTGTCAGTCGCGCAATGCGCCCCCGGACGACGCGGCTCACAGGTCGAGCCCCTTGATGCAAGGGCTCACACGATCGCAATCGCGGCCGCAAGATGAAACTCGCGACAGCGTTAGCCCAAAAATTGAACAGGGAAAATCAGCGCCGCAGACGCGCGATCGCGCCGGAAACGATCTGCATGATCACGCCGATGATCCAGCCGACCATGATCAGCGACGTCCAGACGATGTGCGGATCTTCGCGCAGGATGATGATGGCGACGGCGAAGAACGCCGTCAGGGTCGCAAGGAAGGTCCCGACGGCGCTCAGGAATTCGGCCGTATCGATCTTCGTCTCCGCAGGTGAGTCCTCGTCATGCGGATGAAAAGGGAGTTGCGGCGTGTCGATGCCGAGATAGAAGCCCAGTGCCCCAGATAGCATCATCACGATCAGGAAGCCCTGCGTGGTCAGCAACGGAACGCTGGAGCCGACATGCGCCCCGACGAAGACGCCGCAGGCGGCCCCCGCCAGAGCCAAACCCGAGCGTTCGAGGATATGGGCAAACTTCCTGACGCGAAACCGCATGACCTGCCCCCAAATGTCAGACCCGCCACGCGCATGCAGCGGATTCGACGCCTGGACCGTCCTAACGGCAAGACCGTCACCCAAACGTCAAATCTGAAGCTGCACTCGCGCGAAAATTTTAGCTACATTTCTTTTGATGCCAGCACTGCCCGAAAGGGAGGGCGAATGCTGGCGCCAACATACTAGGCGGCCCTGGTCAGGTCGGCATTGAGGTGGCTCAACCTCGGCATGACCTCCTGCTTCAAGAGGCGCAGCGAGTTGTGCCAGGCTTCCGGCCTGTGCTTGTAGTCGAAGCCGAACACGCACAGCGTGCCGAAGCCGCCGACCTCATGCCAGATCTTCTCGATCTTCTCGGTCACCGTGGCCGGCGAGCCGACGATCCAGTTGCGCTTGGCGCAATAATCCACCGTCACGTCGGAATCGGGCACATCGGGTGAGTGCTTCAGATAGTCCTTGAAGCCGAAATGACCGAGCAGGGGCAGGAAGTATTCGCCCATCATCCGTCCCATCATGTCGCCGGAGGACAAGCGCCAGGCTTCCTCGTCCGTATCGGCGACGAACACCTCGCGCACCAGCCGCCAATCGCTGCGGCTGGGCTTGCGACCGGACTTGGCGGCGCCGGCCTCGACCGAGTCCCAGTGCGACGACACATAGGCGGGGTTGAGGTTGAGGCTCATCGGGATGAAGCCGCGCTCACCGGCGAGCTTCAGCGTGTCGGAGTTCTTCGACAGGCCGGCGACGCCGATCGGCGGATGCGGCGCCTGCACCGGCTTGATGTGCGGCTTGAGGAAGTCGAACATCACGTCGGGCTTGGTCACCGTCCAGTACTTGCCCTTGTACGTCCATGGCGCGTCCTCGGACCACATCTTCAGGATGATCTCCAGAGCCTCGCGCGTCATCTCGCGGTTCTGGCCGCTCATGCCGTCGACGTTGAACATCGCCCAGTCGCTCGGCAGGCCGGATGCGGCAATGCCGAAATTGAGGCGGCCGTCGGAGAGGTGATCGAGCATCGCGACGCGATTGGCGAGCTCGGCCGGGTGATGATAGGGCAGCAGGAAGCCGCCGGGCCCGAGCCGGATGTTCTTGGTTTCGCGGAAGGCCTGCGCCAGAATCAGGTCGGGCGCCGGATGCGGCTCCCAGGGCGCGGTGTGATGCTCGCCGATCCAGGCTTCCTGATAGCCGAGCTCGTCGAGCCACCGCAGGACCTGCAGGTCCCACTCCTGCCCCTCCTTCAATCCGCACTCCGGCGGATGCGAGGGCATCGTGAAATATCCGATTTCCATGGCGCTTTCCTCTCGCGTTTATATTGCGGCGCATCTTTGCGATGCGCTCATCGTCACGCGAGACGAAACACGACCAGACGAGTCGGCATCGCCGCACGTGGTCTGCGAAGTCTAGCACTTCGTCCGACAGCGACAATCGTCAGCCGTGTCGCGGGCGGAATGATGACCGCAGAATTTTGCAACGCTGATGCGCAACATTGCGGTCATCAATTGCACGTCAGCGTGCGCCGAACGTCGTCTTGCCGAACAGCTCCTTCTGCGTCGACGGCTGCGAGCGCCAATATTGCGGAGGTGCGGCGACTTGTCCGCCGAGCTCCGCTGCGGCGTGCCAGCCCCAGCGCGGGTCATAGAGCATGCCGCGGGCCAGCGCGACCATGTCGGCCTTGCCCGAGGCCACGATCTCCTCGGCTTGCTGCGCCTGCGTGATGAGACCGACCGCAATGGTGGGAAGCGCCGTCGCCTGTTTCACGGCCGCGGCGAACGGCACCTGATAGCCGGGTCCGAGCGTGATCTTCTGCAACGGCGACACGCCGCCCGAGGAGACGTCGATCCAATCGGCGCCGCGGCGCTTCAGCTCTTGCGCAAACGTGATGGTCTGATCGAGATCCCAGCCGCCGTCGACCCAATCGGTCGCCGAGACGCGCACGCCGACCGGTCTGTCCGCCGGAAATACCGCCCGCACCGCATCGAACACGTCGAGCGGAAACCGCATGCGGTTTTCGAGCGAGCCGCCATAGGCGTCGCTGCGCTGGTTGGCGATCGGCGACAGAAACTGATGCAGCAGATAGCCATGCGCGCCGTGGAGCTCGATCCCGTCGATGCCGAGGCGCGCGGCTCGTTGGGCTGCGGAAACGAACGCATCGCACACCCGCTTCAGTCCGGCTGCATCGAGCTCCTGCGGCGCGAGTTCGCCATCCTTGTGCGGCAGGGCCGAGGGCGCGACCGTCTGCCATCCGCCGTCCGCGAGCGGAATCTGCTGTCCGCCATCCCACGGCTTGTGGCTGGAGCCCTTGCGTCCGGCATGAGCGAGCTGCATCGCGACCGCAGCCTTCGCATGTTTGCGAACCGAGGTCAGGATGGGCTTCAGCGCAGCTTCCGTCGTATCGTCCCACAGCCCGAGGCAGCCGGGGGTGATGCGCCCGATCGGCTCGACATGCGTCGCCTCGATGCAGAACATCGCCGCGCCCGACAGCGCCAGCGTGTTGATGTGGGTGAAGTGCCAGTCATTGGCCGCACCATTCTCGGCCGAGTACTGGCACATCGGCGACACCATGATGCGGTTGGCGAGTTCGAGGTGGCGCAGCTTGATCGGAGAAAACAGGGCGCTCATGCTGAGTTCCAGGTTGCGACGGTGGACGCGATGATCTGATGGCGGCGAGTGTCGATCATGGACGAGGCGCGGTCAACGCGAGGCGCCGCAGCGGCGCCGCGGCTCACTCCACCAGCGTGAACTGCAGCAGCAGCGTGCGCTGGATCATCGAGAAATTGTCGTCGGACACCAGCGTCAGCACGGTCTCGCCCTCCGGCGTGACATGCGCATCGATGCCCTCGAGATTGTCGATCTCCTGCCCGAGATCGGCGGAGAAGATCGCCGGACCATCGACCAGCGCGCCCGGCGCGATCTGCGCAAGCATCAGCCGGCGGATTCGAATGCCGACCCCGTTGAACAGCGAGAACTTGCGTTCGAGCACCAGCAGATCGCCCGACGGCAGCAGCACGGCATCGCTGACGTCGAACTCGTTGCTGCGGACGATGCTGAACTGTCCCGCCGCGGGTCCGCCGATCAGGAAGGCGAGCAGATTGCCGTTCGGGTCCAGACCGCGCTCAGAGAGCGCGATCAGGGCGCCGGCGAGCGGCAGTCCCTTCGGCACGACTACCAACGCTTCCAGTCCCTTGTTGTGGGGCAGCCGCTTGGCGGCCGGCGGCAGCGGCACGATCTCGCCGCGCGCGCCGGTTCCGCCCTTGGCGAAATCGTAGCGCAGGAGCTGGTTGACGCGCTCGAGGCCGACATAGACGATGTCGCCATCGCGAGCGAGCGACTCGGAATCATACCAGCCGCGATCGGTGATGGGCCGTCCGTCCGGACCGAGCAGCGGCGCCGCTTCGACATCGGCGAGCCCCGCGATTTCGCGGCCGGAATAGGCAATGCGGCCGGTGAACCAGCCGCCCTTGTCGCTGACCGCGAGGAAGCGTTCACCCTTGGCATCGAGCCGGATGCCGGACAGGCCGCCGAAGCCGGGATAGGACGAGGTCAGCGCCACGCCGCTGCGATACTGCAGCATCCCGAAGCGCAGATGGGTCCTATCGCGGAGGTCGAACGCAGGCAGCGGTCGCGCATTGACCTCGATCTTCACCGGCGACGTGACGGAGTGCTCGTCGGAAGCTGCGCGTCTGCGGACAGGCGTCGGCGCGAGTTGCGCACGAGCCGTCGTGGACCATGCGAATGCCGACACTCCGCCGATGGTCAGCGCGAGAAAGCGCCTGCGGTCGGCAATCGCCTGCAGCGACATCGTCAGCGGAGCCCCCTCCCCCACCTCCTCCGAGGCGGAGGAGGGACGCAGCCGGCCGACGGCCGCTTACGAATGCAGCCTGCGCTTCTGCCCCGGCGCAGGCTGCGGCGCCGCGTGGGTCTCCGTGAACAATTCGGCGAGCTTCTCGGTGATGGCGCCACCGAGCTCCTCGGCGTCGACGATGGTCACCGCGCGACGGTAGTAGCGCGTGACGTCGTGGCCGATGCCGATCGCGATCAGCTCGACCGGCGAGCGAGTCTCGATCTCCTCGATGATGTGGCGCAGATGCCGCTCCAGATAGTTGCCCGGATTGACCGACAGCGTGGAGTCATCGACCGGCGCACCGTCCGAGATCATCATCAAGATCTTGCGCTGCTCGGTACGCCCGAGCAGGCGCTTGTGCGCCCAGTCGAGCGCCTCGCCGTCGATGTTCTCCTTCAGCAGCCCCTCGCGCATCATCAGGCCGAGATTCTTGCGCGCCCGCCGCCACGGCGCATCGGCCGACTTGTAGATGATGTGGCGGAGATCGTTGAGGCGGCCGGGGTTGGCCGGCTTGCCGGCGGCGAGCCACGCCTCGCGCGACTGCCCGCCCTTCCAGGCCCGCGTCGTGAAGCCGAGGATCTCGACCTTGACGCCGCAGCGCTCGAGCGTGCGGGCGAGAATGTCGGCGCAGGTCGCGGCCACCGTGATCGGGCGTCCGCGCATCGAGCCGGAATTGTCGAGCAGCAGCGTGACGACCGTATCGCGGAAGGTCGCCTCCTTCTCGCGCATGAACGACAGCGGCTGATAGGGATCGATGACCACGCGCGACAGCCGCGCCGGATCGAGGACGCCTTCCTCGAGATCGAACTCCCAGGCGCGGTTCTGCTGCGCCATCAGCCGGCGCTGCAGCCGGTTGGCGAGCCGCGCCACGATGCCTTGCAGGTGCGCAAGCTGCTTGTCGAGATAGGAGCGCAGGCGCTCCAGCTCGTCGTGGTCGCACAGGTCCTCCGCCGCGATGATCTCGTCGAACTTCGGCGCGAAGGCGTGATATTCGGGGCCGCGCGGCTCGTTGGCACCGCCGCGGTTCGGACGCGTCGCCTCACCCGGCGTCTCGTCGTCGCCGAGTTCGCCGTCATCGAGCGTGTCGGACGCCGAGGCCTGTGCCGCCTCCATGGCGCTCTCCGACATCTCGTCCGACGTCGTCTGCGCCTGGTCCGCGCTCATCTCCTGCGCAGCGTCGGATTCGGGCGAGCCCTCGGCGCCGGACTGCTCATTGTCGCCGTCGCGGTTGTCGTCGTTGTCCTCGTCCTCTTCCGAATCGGCGTTGCGTTCATCGCCGAGATCGAGCGCCGACAAGAGATCGTGGACGAGGTCGCCGAATTTGGCCTGATCCTCGGTGAAGCGGCCGAGCTCATCAAGACGCTGGCCGATCCTGTCCTCCAGGAACGGACGCCAGAGATCGACCACCTTGCGCGCCGCATTCGGCGGCGCCATGCCGGTGAGGCGCTCGCGCACCATCATGGCCAGCGCATCCGACAGCGGCGCGTCGGCGCGGTCGGTGATCTCGTCATATTTGCCGCGATGGAAGTGATCATCGAGCATCGCCGTGAGATTCCTGGCGACGCCGGCCATGCGTTTTGCACCGATCGCCTCGACGCGGGCCTGCTCGACCGCCTCGAACACGCCACGCGCCTGCGGATTGCCCGGGATCAGCTTGCGATGGATTTTCGGATCATGACAGGCAAGCTTCAGCGCGATCGAGTCGGCATGGCCGCGCACCACGGCGGCGTCACGCTTGGTCATCTTGCGCGCCGGCTCGGGCAGCCGAGCCTTGCCCGGCGCAAGGCCGGGACGCTCGGCCGCGAAGGAGACTTCGAGCTCGGGCGCCCTGGCGATCGCGCGCAGGCACCCCGTGACCGACCTCTTGAAAGGTTCGGTCGGTGCTTCCTTGACGCCAGGACGGGGCTTGTTGCTCGGTGTGGTCATCTGATTCCTGCGGCTATCGTCCCGGCGAACGCCAGGCCCGATAACCACCGGCGTTCGTTTGTTCGCACTCGCTCTCCCGCATCACCCGACGAGAGAGGCCGCGGCGTATGGGTCCCGGCCCGAGGCCAGGAGGACGCCGGTGTGTCAGCTCAGCGCCACGTTGATGGAGGATTCCGGCAACTCCGCATTGAAGCAGCGCTGATAGAATTCCGCGACCAGCGGACGCTCGAGCTCGTCGCACTTGTTGAGGAACGTCACACGGAAGGCAAAGCCGATGTCGCCGAAGATCTCGGAGTTCTCGGCCCAGGTGATCACCGTGCGCGGGCTCATCACCGTCGACAGATCGCCATTGGCGAAGGCGTTGCGCGTGAGGTCGGCGAGCCGCACCATCTTGTTGACGGTGTCGCGGCCCTGTGCGTTCTGATAGTGCTTGGCCTTGGCCAGCACGATCTCGACCTCCTCGTCATGGGCGAGGTAGTTGAGCGTGGTGACGATCGACCAGCGGTCCATCTGGCCCTGGTTGATCTGCTGCGTGCCGTGATAGAGGCCCGAAGTGTCGCCGAGCCCGATGGTGTTGGCGGTAGCGAACAGACGGAACGCCGGGTGCGGTTTGATCACCTTGTTCTGGTCGAGCAGGGTCAGCCGGCCCGACACTTCGAGCACGCGCTGGATCACGAACATCACGTCCGGACGGCCGGCATCATATTCGTCGAACACCAGTGCGACGTTGTGCTGCAGCGCCCAGGGCAGGATGCCATCCCGAAACTCGGTGACCTGCTTGCCGTCTCTGACCACGATCGCGTCCTTGCCGACGAGGTCGATACGGCTGATGTGGCTGTCGAGGTTGACGCGCACGCAGGGCCAGTTGAGTCGCGCCGCGACCTGCTCGATATGGGTCGACTTGCCGGTGCCGTGGTATCCGGTCACCATCACGCGGCGGTTCTTGGCGAAGCCGGCCAGGATCGCAAGCGTCGTGGCGCGGTCGAAGCGGTAGTCGGCGTCGACCTCGGGGACATGCGGGTCGCTTGCGGAAAAAGCCGGCACCTCAAGGTCGCTGTCGATCCCGAACACCTGCCGCACCGACACCTTCATGTCGGGCACACCGGTCATCTCCTGCGCATTGGTCGTAGCGGCGGTCGTCATTCATCCTCCGAGGTCCCGGGCATTCCCGAAACCAGATTTCATGTTTGGCTGCGGTTGAAGGGCTTCGACGCCAGCCTAGCAGAGAGCACGCGCGGGCAGAAGCCTAAGCCTTGATCAAAGTTCCGTCGTTATATCATCGAGATAGGCATGAGTGGCCGTTTTCGAAAGGCTGCCCTGCGAATCGTGCCACCTTTTCGCCCACCGGCTCTTCCCAGGATCTCGACGTGGCACCCGGAGCCGGGGTTCCTACTTATCGAGGAGCTCCCGCCCACCCTCTCCACCAACAGGAACCGCGTGGCCCATCTGCTCGATCCCCTCATTGCCTTCGTCTCAGCGCATGCGGGACTGGCCTATTTCACCCTGTTTCTGGCCGCCCTGCTGGAGGCGATCCCGATCGTGGGCTCGGTGGTTCCAGGCACGACCATCATCCTGGCGCTGAGCGCGTTGATTCCGGGCGGCGAGCTGACCCTGCAATGGGTGCTGGCGGCGGCCATCCTGGGCGCGGTGCTGGGGGACGGCGGGGCGTTCTGGGTCGGCCATCGCAGGCAGCGCGAGATCCTGACGAGCTGGCCGTTCTCGAACTATCCGCGCCTGGTGGCGCAGAGCGAGGCCTTCTTCCACCGTTTCGGCACCCTGGCGATCTTCTTCGCCCGCTTTGTCGCGCCGATCCGCGCCGTCGTGCCGATCACGGCCGGCGCGCTCGACATCCCTCCGCCGCGCTTCTACGCCGTGAACATCCCTGCCATCGTGCTGTGGGCCTGCGCCCATGTCCTGCCCGGAGTATTCGCCGTGCAGCTGTTGCACCGCTATGGCGGCATTCCGCATCATAGCCATATCGCCAAATCCACCTGGATCATCGCGGCGATCGCCGGAACGATCGTGGTCTGGCTGGTCCTCAGATTGACGCGGAAGCGGCGCGAGACGCAGCTGGCGGCCGGCGCCGCGGATTAGAACGGCTACAGCGAATCCAACATGGCGCCGCGGCCGGGTGCGGGTCCGATATAGCGGGCGCGCGGGCGGATCAGGCGGCCATGCTGCAGCTGCTCGCAGGCGTGGGCGATCCAGCCGACGCAGCGGGCCATCGCGAACAGCGCCAGCTCGCTGCCGGCGGGCAGACGCAGACTATGCACCAGCACCGCAAGCGCGTAGTCGATGTTAACGAACTCGCCGGTCGCCTCTGCGATCCGCTCCGGCACCTCGCGGGTGAATTTGCGCGGCGCGCCGGCCCGCGTCAGCGCCTCCAGCAGCGAGATCGCGCGCGGATCACCGCGCTTGTAGACGCCATGCCCGAACCCGGCGAAGCGCTCGCCCAGCGCCACCCGCTCGCGGATCAGCGGCGCGACATCGCGATCGATGAGTGCCTTCACCAGTTGCGACGCCAGCACGCCGGCACCGCCGTGCTGCGGCCCTTTGAGCGCCGCAAGACCCGCGATGACGGCATCGTAGAGGCTGAGGCCCGTCGACGCCGCACAGCGGACGGTGAAGGTCGACGCGTTCAGCTCATGATCGGCAAGCAGCACCAAGGTGCGGCGGATCAGGTCCGGCGCATGTTCGTGTCCGGGCGCCCAGCTCCGCGCTACCTGAACATGGAGCGGATCGGCTGACGCGGGCTGGTTCAGCATGGTTGCGACCACAAGCCGAACGATGCGGGCGCCGACCAGCGCCCGACCGTCGGGTGCGCGGTTGAAGGCCGCGGGATCAGCATGTGTCGCCAGCGCCAGCACCGCGATGGCGCGGTCGATCGGCGCCGCGCGCCGCGCGGCATCGGCGATGAGACTCATCTCCTCCGACACGGCCGGAAGGTTGTCTGGCGCAAACGGATCGAGCGCGGTCACGTCCCACAACAGTGTCGCGGCATGCTCCAGCGTGTCGCGCGCGGCCAGGTCGACGCAATTGACGCCGCGATAGATCGGACCGGCTTCGGTGATCGTCGACACGGCGGAATCGAACACGGGGAGATCCGCATCGAAGCTGCGGAAAGCGCGCGGCTCGGGGGCCGGCGCACGACGCTCCTTCAGGGCGCGGATGTCCTCGGCGCGATAGCGGCTGCTGCGCGAGTTCGGCGACGGCTCGGAGCGGACCAGGCCGCGGCTGACATAGGCGTAGAGGGTGGCCGGCGAGATCGCGAGCTCGGCCGAAGCTTCACGGGCAGATAGGTAAAGTCCGCTGTCTTTTTTCATATTGATCAGCTTAATCAAGATTGATCAAGTTGTCGACTGGGCGGATCTTGCCGGCGTGACCACTCGTGAAGGAGACCCGCCATGACCATCCACCTCGGCAAGACCCCGATCGGCCTCGACGGCATCGCCGCCGCCGAGACCGTGCTCAGCCACGTCGACGGCCAGCAGGGAGAGCTCATCATCGCCGGCGCCCGTGTGGCCGATCTCGCCGCCGCCAACGGCTTCGAGGGCGTGACCGCCCGGCTATGGAGCGCGGCCACGAAGCGCACCGTCGGCGAGGCCGAGGTCCGCGCCAGCCTTGGTCGTGCCCGCGAGCGTGCCTTTGCCCGGCTGCCCGAGCTGCTCGCCGCGACCTCCGGCCTGTCGGTCATCGACGGCTTCCGCGCCGCGGTCGCGGCGCTGCGCCCCCAACCCGGGCTCGACGACGAAGCCACGATCGTCGGCGCCTGCCCGGTGATCGCCGGCGCCTTGGTCCAGCGCGCGCAGGAAGCGCAGCCGATTGCCCCCGACCCTGATGCCAGCCACGCCGCCGATACGTTGCGGATGGTGCGTGGCGATAGGCCCGAGGGCGGGGAGGTGGCGGCCTTGGACACCTATCTCGTCACCGTCAGCGATCACGGCATGAACGCCTCGACATTCGCCGCGCGGGTCGTGGCCTCGACCCAGGCCGACCTGTTCGCGTCGGTGACCGCCGGCTATTGCGCGCTCACCGGCCCGCTGCATGGCGGAGCGCCGGAGCCGGTGCTGGAGATGCTGGACGCGATCGGGACGCGCGACCACATCAAGCCGTGGGTCGATGCGGCGCTCGGCCGCGGCGAGCGGCTGATGGGGTTCGGGCATCGGATCTATCGCGTGCGCGATCCGCGCGCCGACGTGCTCAAGGGCGCGATCGAGCGGCTGGCGGGCAGCGGGGCTGATCTGCCGTTTGCGAGCGAGGTAGAGGCTTACATCCGCCAAGCGCTGCGGCAGAAGAATCCGGAGCGGGTGCTCGACACCAATGTCGAATTCTTCACCGCCATCCTGCTCGATGCGCTGAAGATTCCGCGCCAGGCGTTCACGCCGATCTTCGCGGTGGCGCGTGCGGCGGGCTGGACGGCGCATGCCCGCGAGCAGCAGCGGACGGGGCGGCTGATCCGGCCCAGCTCGGCCTATATCGGGCCGAGGCCCTGAACTGTCGAGCGCGACGCGCGGCAGCCTCGCGCGCTGTCGCGCATCAGCCCTTCACCACCGTCTTCAGATAGTTGTAGGCCTTGATGATCTCGATCAGGCGATCCTCGGTGGAGCGGTCGCCGCCATTGGCGTCGGGATGGTGCTGCTTCACCAGCGCCTTGTACTTGACCTTGACGTCTTCGAGCGTCGCATCGGGACCAAGGCCCATCACCTGCAGCGCCTTGCGCTCGGCGTTGAAGACCTTGCGCGTCTCGGCCTTGGGGGCCGACTGGGGATCCGGACGCCAGCTGCCGCGGCCGTTGATCTCGGCGAAGACGCTGAACGGATCGGCGGCATCGCCGAGATCGCCCTCGGCGCTGCCGGTGCCGCGCTTGGCCGATGTGTTGGCACCCATCTTCCAGGTCGGGCGATGTCCGGTCAGCGCATCCTTCTGATAGCGCGCGACCGCCTCGGCGTTCATCCCCGAGAAGAAATTATAGGACTGGTTGTACTCGCGCACGTGGTCGAGGCAGAAGTGCCAATACTCGCGCACGTTCTCGCGTCCCTTGGGCGCGCGGTGCGAGCCCTTGTTCTTGCAATCCGGCCACTGACAGGGCTGGGCCTCCTCGCGCACCACCGGCTGCCGCGCAGCCTGCTTCTTGGGCTTGATGCGGATGGAGTCGAAGAATTTGTTTGAATCGATCGCCATGGCGGACTTTGACTACGCAACGCCGAAAGCTTCAAGTCTTGACATTGCGAATACCTCTGGCGGGGACCGCCGATTGACGAAAAATAATTTGATGCGTATTTCCAGAGACCATGCGGACCCGAGATGCTATCATCGAAAAGTTGCGCGAAGCTTTCTCGCCGGAAAGCCTCGATGTTCAGGACGAATCACATCTGCACGAAGGCCATATGGGCCATCAGCCGAGCGGTGAGACCCATTTCCGCGTGTATATTGTGTCGCAGGCCTTCGCCGGCAAGAGCCGTGTCGATCGCCACCGCCTGATCAACGCCGCATTGGCAGCGGAACTTGCCGGCTCGGTGCACGCGCTCGCGCTGCATGCGAAGGCGCCGGGCGAGGCTTGATCCCCAACTAGAACGCCGTGCCTGCACGGCGCGGCCGCGTCTCCTCGGTTTCGCCGCGCGGCACCGGTACGATGCGCAGCGCGGTGATGCGATTGCGCTCCCGGCGCAGCACGCGAAAGCGGAAGCCGTAGAACGTGAAGCTCTGGCCGCGCTCGGGGATCGAGCGCGCCTCGTGAATCACGAGACCTGCGACAGTGGTCGCCTCCTCGTCCGGCAGCGTCCAGTCCATCGCGCGATTGAGATCACGGATCGGCACCGATCCATCGACGACGACGGATCCGTCCGGCTGCACGCGCACGCCGGCGACCTGCACGTCCTGCTCGTCGGAGATGTCGCCGACGATTTCTTCCAGGATGTCCTCGAGCGTGACGATGCCTTCGACCTCGCCATACTCGTCGACCACGAGCGCGAAATGCGTCTTGCGGCGGCGGAACGCTTTCAGCTGTTCCGACACCGAACGCATCTCCGGCACGAACCAGGGCGGCAGCGCCAGCGAGGCGACGTCGATGTGCGACACATCGCCCTCGGCGGCGCGGATCGCACGCAGCAGGTCCTTCGCATGCAGCACGCCGATGATGTTCTCCGGCGTACCGCGCCACAGCGGGATGCGGGTGTACTCGGTGGCGAGCACCTCGCGCACCAGTTCCTCCTGCGGCAGGTCCGCATTCACCATCACCATCTCGGTGCGATGGACCATCACGTCGGATACCTGCAATTCGCGCAAGTCGAGCAGGCCGCCGAGCATGTCGCGGTCCTGCTTCTCGACCTTGCCTTCATGATGCAGGAGATCGACGGCGCCGCGCAGGCGTTCGGTCGGCGACAGGATCGGCTGATTGGCCCCGACCTTGAAGCCGATCAGCCGCATCAGCCCACGCACGATCGCTTCGATCACGGCCAGCACGGGACCGAGCACGATCACGGCGGCCCGCATTGGTCTGGCAACCGTGAGCGAGACGCGATCGGGCGCATTGATCGCGATCGTCTTCGGCAGCACCTCGGCGAAGATCACCACCAGCGCGGTCATCACGCCGGTCGCATAGAGCACGCCGACCTCGCCGAACCAGGCGGTGAAGATGCCGGTCGCCAATGCGGACGCGGCGATATTGGCGATGTTGTTGCCGAGCAGCAGCGCGCCGATCAACCGCTCGCGCATGTCGAACAGGCTCGACACCACGTCGGCGTCGCGATTGCCCTGCTTCGACAGCCGCAGCATCGAGGCGCGGGAGGCACCGGTCAGCGCGGTCTCGCTCAGCGCAAAGAAGGCGGAGGCGGCGAGGAGGATGATGACGACGGAGAGTGTGATCCAGTCCATGACGCCGATGTCGCTCTGTAGGGAGGCCGCCGATGATCCGTTGGCACTGCTCAACACGGCGTAAAGCCCGGGATCAGCTTCTGCTGCGCAATTTGGCCTGCAGGAAGTCGCGAACGCGCGCCGGATCGACGTCCTTCGCGATGACGGCGCGGCCGATGGCTTCCATCAGGATGAAGGTGAGCTTGCCCCGCTTGACCTTCTTGTCCTGCGCCATCAAGGCCAAAAGCCGGTCGGCGTCGCCGATCCCCTCCTGGGCGAAGCCGGCGATGTCCTGCAGATGGGTCGGCAGACCGACCGCGGCAAGGTGACGCTCGATGCGTGTGACGTCGTCGGGCGGCAGCATGCCGAGCTCGGCCGAGAACTGCGCCGCCAGCACCGCGCCAACCGCGACGCCCTCGCCGTGGAACAGCCGGTCGGAGAAGCCGGTCACGGCCTCCAGCGCATGGCCGAACGTGTGGCCGAGATTGAGCAGCGCCCGATCACCGGTCTCGCGCTCGTCGCGGGCGACGATCGCCGCCTTGGCGCGGCAGGAGGTTGCAACCGCGTGCTCGCGCGCCGCACCGCCCTTGACGACGTCGGCGTGGTTGGCTTCCAGCCAGGCGAAGAAGCTGGCATCGCCGAGCAGGCCGTATTTGGCGACCTCGGCATAGCCGGCGCGGAACTGGCGCGGCGACAACGTGTCGAGCACCGCGGTGTCGGCGATCACCAGCACCGGCTGGTGGAAGGCGCCGAGCAGGTTCTTGCCCTGCGGCGAGTTGATGCCGGTCTTGCCGCCGACGGAGGAATCGACCTGCGCCAGCAGCGAGGTCGGGACCTGCACGAAGTCGACCCCGCGGCGCAGGATGGCGGCCGCGAAGCCGGCGAGATCGCCGACCACGCCGCCGCCGAGCGCGACGACGAGGTCGTTGCGCTCGATCTTGGCGGCGATCAGTGCCTCGCTGACCTTCTCGAGGCCGGCATAGGTCTTGGAGCCCTCGCCCTCCTCGACCACGATCGTGGACGACGGGATTCCCGCCTCCGCCAGGATCGCCTCGGTCGGCTTCAGCCAGTGCGCGGCCACGGTGCGGTCGGTGACGATGGCCGTCCGGACACCCGGCCGCAGCGCCGAGATGCGCTGGCCAAGCGAGGCGAGCACGCCACGGCCGATGACGATGTCATAGGCGCGCTCGCCGAGCGCGACGTCGACGATCATCGGATCGGAATGCTTCAGTGGTGCCGTCATCGGAGCGCGCCCATCGCCTGCGGAGGATCGGATTGAACTGGATCGGGTTGTGGTCCGGTGGGCCTCGCCGCGGTCTCCGGTGGAGAGAAGAACGCCTGCAGCGCCTCCAGGCAGTCCTCGACGACCCGGTCGTGCGGCACGTCGCGCGAGAAGATCGTGAGGTCGGCGAGCTGGTAGACCGGCTCGCGCTCGGTCAGGAGCCGCGCGACCGTGCCTTCGGGATCAGCCGTCTGCAGCAGCGGGCGGTCGGCCCGCCGCCGGACGCGGCGCATGATCACGTCGGCATCGGCCTTCAGCCACACCGAGACCGCCTTCTCCTGGATGCGCCGCCGCGTATCCTCGCGCATGAAGGCGCCGCCACCGGTTGCCAGCACCGCCGGACCATTTTCGAGCAGGCGGGCGATCACCCTCGCCTCGCCGTTGCGGAAATAGTCCTCGCCGCGCGACTCGAAGATTTCCGGTATGGTCATGCCGGCTGCGGTCTCGATCTCGGTATCCGCATCGACGAACGGCAGCCGGAGCCGCGCCGCGAGCCGCCGGCCCACGGTCGACTTGCCGACCCCCATCATGCCGACCAGCACGATCAGCCGCTTGCCGAGGCCTGCGAGAATCGCGGCCTCCTGGGCGACAGGTCCAGATGCTGGTTGCGTCGGTTCGGTCATTTCTCCGCTTCTAACCCAGGCCCTGCTGCTTTCAAAGGCATCCTGTTCCGCTCCCCGAGCCAAGGCGAGCTGCCCGGTCTGCCCGACGGGCTTGCAAGGCCGATGCGAACATGTTGGATGAAACTGTTCCCTTTCTGGTGGCCTGCGCGACCGACATGCCCAGCCTGTTCCGCTTCCTGACCGTCATCGCCATCATCGTCGGCGTGGTCTATGGCGCGATCTACGCGCTGGCGAATTTCGTCAACCCGAAGCCGCGCGAGATGACGGTGACGATCCCGCCGGACAGGTTCCAGAAGAGATGATCGGCACCGCTGCGGCGAACCGAAAAGCCACAGGGCATTGATTAAGAATTTTACGATTGTCTGAGGCGGCCGGGCGCCGCGATATCGGCCAGATTTGCAGTCACCGCTCGACGTGCCGGCACGAATACCTCGTAGTGATTCGATCGCCTCGGACGCAGCGGATTTCACGACATGAAGGTCAAGGCCTCCGACGCCAGGCTGATGAGCCTGTTCCTCGACATGATGGCCGCCGAGCAGGGCGCCGGTCAGAACACGCTGGACGCCTATCGCCGCGACCTCACCGATCTCTCCGACTTTCTCGGCGGCAAGGCCAACGGCTTCGCCACGGCCGACACCCAGGCATTGCGCGACTATCTCGCCGATCTCGACACCAGGGGCTTCAAGTCCTCCAGCGTGGCGCGGCGGTTGTCGGCGATGCGACACCTGTTTCGCTTCCTGCTGAGCGAGCGCATCCGCAGCGACGATCCCGCCGCGATCCTGTCCGGCCCGAAACGCGGCCGGCCGCTGCCCAAGGTATTGTCGATCGGCGATGTCGACCGGATGCTGACCCGCGCGAAGGAGCTGAGCGAGGGCACGGACGCTTCGCCGGCGCAGCGGCTGCGTGCGCTGCGGCTGTATTGCCTGCTCGAGGTGCTCTACGCGACCGGCTTGCGCGTCTCCGAGCTGGTGGCGCTGCCGCGGACGGCCGCCCGCAACGATGCCCGCATGATCGTGGTGCGCGGCAAGGGCAACAAGGAGCGGCTGGTACCGCTGAACCAGGCCTCGCGCCAGGCGATGGCCGACTATCTCGCCGCCCTGGATGCGCTGAAGCCCGAGAAGAAGGCCAGCGCGACGTTCGGCAAATGGCTGTTTCCCTCGTTCGGCGAGAGCGGCCACCTCACCCGCCAGCACTTCGCCCGCGACCTCAAGGAGCTGGCGGTGGCGAGCGGCCTGCCAGCCCGGCTGGTGTCGCCGCACGTGCTGCGCCATGCCTTCGCCAGCCATCTGCTGCACAACGGCGCCGACCTGCGCATCGTCCAGACCCTGCTCGGCCACACCGACATCTCGACCACCCAGATCTACACCCACGTGGTCGAGGAACGGCTCAAGAGCCTGGTGCGCGACCTGCACCCGCTGGCCGAGACCTGACGTCGCTTCACACCTTCCCGAAACCAAATCCGCCGGCGTGACGCCCGGCCGGCTTGACTTCGCGCCCGTCTGCCCTGAAAGAGCGCCATCCTGCCCGCGATCCCGGCGCGATGCCGGGAGGCTGGGCACCGATCGTACCCTAAGCTCCTGAAGTCCTTCGGCTTCAGGTCCGAAGGCCGAACCGATTTCGTCTCCCAGCGCTCTTCCTTCAGCTCTTCCATGCCGGATCCCATGCGCAGCTACCTCGATTTCGAAAAGCCTGTTGCCGAGCTCGATTCCAAGGTCGACGAACTCCGGGCGATGGCCGCCTCCGGCACCGATATCGGCGAGGAGGTCAGCCGGATCGAGGAGAAGGCCGGCCAGGCGCTGGCCGAGCTCTACGCCACGCTCACGCCGTGGCAGAAGACCATGGTGGCCCGCCATCCGCAGCGGCCGCACTTCACGGACTTCGTGGGCGGGCTGATCACCGAGTTCACCCCGCTCGCCGGCGACCGCAAGTTCGGCGAAGACGCCGCTTTGCTCGGCGGCTTCGGCCGCTTCCGCGGCGAGCCGATCTGCGTCATGGGCCAGGAAAAGGGCGCCACCACCGAATCCCGCCTCAAGCACAATTTCGGCATGGCCCGTCCGGAAGGCTACCGCAAGGCGGTCCGCCTGATGGAGATGGCCGAGCGCTTCGGCATCCCGGTGCTGTCGCTGGTGGATTCCGCCGGCGCTTATCCCGGCATCGGCGCCGAGGAGCGCGGCCAGGCCGAGGCCATCGCGCGCTCGACCGATGCCTGCCTGGCACTCGGCGTGCCCAACGTTGCGATCATCACCGGCGAGGGCATGTCGGGCGGCGCCATCGCGCTGACCACCGCCAATCGCGTGCTGATGCTGGAGCATGCGATCTACAGCGTGATCTCGCCGGAAGCCGCCTCCTCGATCCTCTGGCGCGACGGCACCAAGGCGCAGGAAGCCGCCAACAGCATGAAGATCACCGCCCAGGACATGCTTCGCTTCGGCGTGGTCGACACCATTCTCAAGGAGCCGGTCGGCGGCGCCCACCGCGATCCCGCGGCGATGATCGCGGCCACCGGCGAGGCGATCGCCCAGGCGCTTGACGAGCTGAAGGGCCTCGACACCGACGCCATCCGCAAGCAGCGCCGGCAGAAGTTCATCGAGATCGGCCGCAAGCTCGGCTGAGCGGGCGGGAGCCGAGCGCTCGGCGCTCGCGGTTTTGTGAGTCTTTCCAGCCGTTTGGCCGCATTTCGGCCCCGCCGGCGGGCTCTGCTGTTTAGAAGTTGTTGACCAAAGCGGCCAGGGCCTCGCGGCTCCACCGGAGCGCGGGTTGCGGGTCGTGGGGTCAAAGGCTACAATTTTAATCAATGGTTTGACGGCATGACGCAGGGTCGACCCGTGATTTATCCAGCTTTCGGGCCGATCGGGTGAGATGAGACTGGGGTGTTGCGGCATGCCGGGTTTGCGGGGAGCATTGTCTTGATCAACCGCGCTTTCGTCCGGGTTCTGATGACCTCGGCGGTGTTGGCCGCCGGTGCGCTGCTGACGGGTTGCAACAGCGATCAGGTCGCGCTCGCCACCAACGCCAAGGCCAACCAGCCGGTGTCGCCGAAGCTCGTCGCGACGATGGGCGAGAAGGACATGGATCTGCAGTCGCCGATCCTGGTCCGCGTGTTCAAGCAGGAGGCCGAGCTCGAGGTCTGGAAGCAGGACCGCTCCGGCAAGTTCGCGCTGCTCAAGACCTATCCGATCTGCCGCTGGTCCGGCGACCTCGGACCCAAGGTGCGCGAGGGCGACCGCCAGGCGCCGGAGGGTTTCTACTCGATCAATCCGAGCCAGATGAATCCGCAGTCGGCCTACTACCTGTCCTTCAACACCGGCTATCCGAACGCCTTCGACAAGGCGCTGGGCCGCAGCGGCTCGCAGCTGATGGTGCATGGCGACTGCTCCTCGCGCGGCTGCTTCGCCATGACCGACGAGCAGATCGCCGAGATCTATGCGCTTGGGCGCGAGTCGTTCTTCGGCGGCCAGCGGGCCTTCCAGTTCCAGGCCTATCCGTTCCGGATGACGCCGGTGAACATGGCCAGGCACCGCAACAATCCGAACATGCCGTTCTGGCGCATGATCAAGGAAGGCTACGACCATTTCGAAGTCACCCGGCAGGAGCCGAAGGTCGACTTCTGCGAAAAGAAGTACGTCTTCGACGCCCAGAAGCCGCCGGGCGCGACGCATGATCCGGTGTTCGACGCCGCCGCCAAGTGCCCGGCCTATGTCGTTCCCGACGAGATCACCGCCGCCGTGCGCGACAAGCAGCAGGCGGACGAGGTGGAATACGCCAAGCTCGTCGCCAAGGGCACGCCGGTCGCGAAGCTCAACACCGGTATCGATGGCGGCATGAATCCGATCTTCGCCAGCCGCGTGCCGGGCGCCTCCACCGGCCTGTCCGATGCCGGCGAAGCGCCGGGCCTGTCGCTCGCCAACTTCTCGCCGGCGCCAGGCACGATCCCCGGTCATGTCAACCCGCCGCGCGCACCCGGCGCCGACGAGGTCGCCGCGATGCCGGCCAATGCGGCTCCGGCTCCCGCAGCGGCGCCCTCCACCCGCGTGGCAGCGGTCAGTGTCAGTGCGCCGGAGAAGCCGAGCTTCATGTCGAGCCTCGCCCGCAAGGTTGGGATTGGCGGCAATGCGGCGGCCGACACCAAGGCTGCGACGGCGAAGCCCGAGACCAGGACCGCGGAGGCCAGGCCCTCGGAGATCAAGCCCGCCGAGATCAAACCTGCGCCCAAGCCGGTCGCGGCCAAGCCGGCCGAGGCCAGGCAGGCTGCCGCGCGGCCGCCGTTCAAGCCCGCCAGCAGCGACGCGCCTACCACCACGGCGTCGGCGCCGGCACAGACCCAGACCGCACTGGTCTCCGGCGCCGTCCCGGTGCTGCAGTCGAACTCGTTCGACAGCCGGTTCGCAGGATTCAAATAGTAAGCCGTCCATCGAGCGCCGCTTTTTTTGCGAGATACCGAGGGCCGCCGGACGCGCAAGCTAGCCGCGCGCTCGGTGCCACCCTCCCCTGGAGGGGGAGGGTCGATCGCACCCGAAGCGGGCGAGCGGGGTGGGGTGATCTCTCCACGCATGCTTTTGCGCGCGGAGACATCACCCCACCCCGCCTCACGTTTCGCTTCGCTCCTCGTAAGGCGCCCCTCCCCCTCCAGGGGAGGGTGAGCACCGCGTTTGTGGTGCCGTCGTAGTCAGCAATCTCAAACTGCATTTGGGGATGCGCGTCATTGTCCTCGCGGCGCTCTTCGCGTCCGAGTGATGCATCGATCTCACCCTCCTCCGAAGCGAGGGTGCAGGGAAGGCCGGACCTCGACTGAGGCCCGTGGCCCGCCTGCGAAAAAAATGCAGGCGGCAGGTACCGCAGGTCCAGCCGGACGACCCGGCCCTCCCTGCGCGATAGTCTTAACGGCTGCTTCGCGATCTCCCTGGGGACCGGGCTGTCTTGCCCCCATCACCGGCGAGATGCGCGGGGCATCATCAGCCGACTTGACCTCAGCATCGGGAGGCCAGGACCACGCGACTTGACCGTGCGAGCCGATGTTGTTCGTCCGCGCGAATGATCACGCTGCAAACCGGCCCGCCCATCGCATCCCGCACTCCACGCTTCGTGACGACCGCGCAGCGCCCCTCGTCGATGAGGCGGGACGAACGGAATAAATCACGAAATTCCGAAAACGAGAAGCGGCATATTTTTGCTAAGGGGACTGGACAGCCCAAATCAGCTTGAACGCGCAGGAAAATTCAGTTTTTACGCGCGGCACGTTTCTCATCGCTGCGAGGCATGGACCCGCCCGCCGCACGCGGGACGCAGGACCGAATCGCCCGACGGGCAGAGGCGCCGGCGTCGTCGCCCAAGCCTTCATGGCTGGGCCGGCCGGTTGACGGCTGGAATATCATGCCATATTAAAAGTTACATGAGACCCAACAGCCAGTTGTCCGGCATCCTGCACGTCCTGCTCCACATGGCGGAGCACGACGGTCCGGTCACGTCCGAGGCGCTCGCAGCGATGATGCAGACCAATCCGGTCGTGATCCGCAGGATCATGGCCGGCCTCCGGGACAGCGGCTATGTGCGCTCCGAGAAAGGCCATGGCGGCGGCTGGACGCTCGCCTGCGATCTGGCGACCGTCACCCTGCGCGACGTCTACGATTCACTCGGGCGTCCATCGCTGTTCGCCATCGGCCATCGGAGCGAGACTCCCGACTGCCTCGTCGAGCAGGCGGTCAATGCGGCGCTCGACACTTCCATCCGGGCCGCCGAGACCTTGCTGCTGTCCCGTCTCGGCGCCATCACGCTGGCGGCGCTGAGCGCTGATTTCCATGACCGCCTCGAACGACGCAAGCGACCTCGCAAAGGAGACATTTGTCATGCCGGCTGACATTGCCGACGGCGCCCAGCAGTTCATCCGCGCGTTTTCCGATCCCGAATTCGTCGCGCGCTACACGGATGGTCCGCGGCGCTTCGTGCCCGGTCTCGACGGGCTGCACCGGATGACGGCGGTCCTGCTGGCCGAGCGGGCGCCCGAACATGCGAGGGTGCTCGTGCTGGGCGCGGGCGGCGGGCTCGAGCTCAATGCGTTGGCGGAAGCGCAACCATCGTGGACCTTCGTCGGCGTCGATCCGGCACCGCAGATGCTGCGACTCGCCGAACGCACGCTCGGCGCGCGGACGAGCCGGGTCGAACTGATCGAGGGCACCATCGACGATGCGCCGGCCGGCCCGTTTGACGCGGCGACATGCCTGCTGACGCTGCATTTTCTGGCAGCATCGGAACGTTTGCGGACAGTCCGCGCCGTGCACGACCGGCTCCACCCTGGAGCGCCTTTCGTGGTGGCCCATAGCTGCCTGCCCAACGAGCCAGTCGAGAGGTCGCTGTGGCTGGATCGGTACGCGGCCTATGCCGTTGCGTCCGGCACGGACCCCGAGAGGGCCAAGACGATGCGCGCGACCGTCGATGCCAGCGTCAACATGCTGAGCCCAGGGGAGGATGAAGCCATCCTGCGTGACGGCGGCTTTCGCGATGTTCGTCCATTCTTCACGGCGCTGACCTGGCATGGCTGGATCGGTCACGCCTGAACCGCCGCCGAGCATCACACCGATGCTCCCCGAACGATCGCGATCAGAGCCTGCTAATTAGTTGCCCGGCCTGCGCCGGCATCCGCGCATGTCCCTCCCTGCGGCCCCCGAAGAGGTGGATGACTCGGCTTACGGACAGGCTTCGCGCCGGAGCCCTGCCACGTCTCAGCTTGCGTGATGTCGCGCACGGAGCGCCGGGACGCGATCTGCGACAAACGGCGCGTCACCCGAGGCGAGGTGACGCAACCGAGAGGAGCAGGTCATGAGCTTTTGGGATGATATCGGAGATGCCGTCAGTTCCGCCGTGGACGACGTGAAGGACGTCGCGAAGGATGTGGCGGGTGCGGTCGGTGGCGCGGCGGGCGCCGTGGTCCACACGGTCGAGCACGTCGCCGGCGATGCGGCCCATGCCGTGGGCAGCGTGGTGCATGGCATCGGTGCGCTCGGCGGCGAGGCCATCCATACCGTGGGCGGCGTGCTCGGCGCGATCGGGCACGGTGCCGAGGCGATCGGCGGCGGCCTGCTTCACACCGTCGGCGACGTGGCCTCGACCGTGGTCCATGTCGGCGGCGACGTCCTCCATACCGGGATCAACGTCGCCGGCGACGTGGCGTCCGGGGTGGGCCATCTGGTGCATGGCGACATCGACGGCGCCATCAATGACGTGAAGCATATCGGCGGCGACATCGTCGATGGCGGACTCAAGGTCGGGGGCGACGTGGCGCATGGCGCCCTCGACGTCGCCGGCGACCTCGCACACACCGCGGTCGGCCTCGGCGAGGCCGGGCTGGAGGCGGCCGGCGCAGTCGGCCACGGCGCGCTCGGCATGGCCGGCACCATCGTCGGAACGGCCGGCGAGGTCGGAATGGACGCACTGGACGCCGCAGGCGCGGTGGTGAAGGGCGGCTTCGACGCCGGCGTGGCGGTGGCCGACGGCGCCATCGGCGTGGTCACCGACACGGCGTCGGCGGCGGGCCACCTGATCGGCGGACCGATCGGCGAGGCGATCTCCGGCATCGCCCACGGCGCCGATGCGGTCGGCACCGGCATCGTCGATGGCGTCGGCCATTTCGTCGGCGAGGGGCTCAACGGGCTGGCGCAGACCGCCGGCGATTTGAGCCACTCGCTGGGGCAGCAGCTCGACGCGATCGGCCACGACCTGGGCTCGCTGGTCAACGACCTCAGCCATGGCGATCTCGGCGCGGCGATCGGCGACGTCTTCAAGCTGGCCCAGGACGGCCTGCGCAGCGACGGCAGCATCCAGATCGCTCATGCGGGACAGGACGGCGGCAGCCATGGCGGGTTCTGGGACTCGATCGCGCAAGCGATCCATCAGTCCGGCGACAACGTCCAGGGCGGCCAGGGCCCCGGCCCTGGCTTCCCCGGCCCGTTGCACGGCGAGGGCTCGTCGCACAACCCGATCATCGTCGACAATTTCGGCGACCATGGCCATGCGGGCAACACCGGCATCGTGCCGCCGAATTTCGACCACGCGCCGGTGGCCGTGCACGACGCGCCGCACGCCGACTACAGCCACATCGTCCAGATGGACGACGCGCATCACTTCGCGATGCATGGCTGAGACACCGGCGCTCAGCCGGCAGGCATCCCGCCGTGACCGTCACGGCGGGATGTCGCGTCAGGACCGATCGGCGTCGTGCTGGACGATGGCCGGCGGCGCACCGATCGCCTGCGCGCGATCATGCGGCTGATCGTTCATCGCCGAGAGCGCACACAGCGCCAGCGAGCCCCAGACAGCGGCGCTGAAATACAGCGACATCCAGGCGATCTCTTCCTTCCAGTGCTCGAACTCGTGGGTGACGGTCCAGCGCGTCGCGGAGTCGCGCAGGCCGACGAGCGGATGCAGCAGCGGCGTGCCGGCGGCGCGCTCGATCCGCCAGCGCTTCACATACATCGGGACGTCGATCACGACCAGGAAGGCGAGATAGCAGGCGACGCCGACGAGGCCAGCGATCAGAAGCCCGCGCACCATACCGTCGAACTCCGGCAGCAGCCGGCCGAGGCCGATGCCGACGAACAGGAAGGCCACCGCCCACAGCGAGTTCTCGATCGCGTTGTAGAGGAAATTCCTGGTGACGACCGCATACCAGGAACAGATCTCGGCAACGACGATCAGCGGCACGATGATGCGGGCCATGTTGACCGCGGTCTCGGCATCCGCGATCGCGCCGAGCTGCGCCAGGATGATGGCCCATTGCGCCGCGAAGGCGATCTCGGCGACGGTCGCCACGGTGCGGCCGACGAACACGCTCGACAGCCAGCTGTCGACCAGACAGATGCGCTGCACGTCGGCGCGCGGCAGCACCGAGCGGAAGGCGCAGCCGAACACATAGGCCGCCGATAGCGCCAGCATCGAACCGGTCTGGGAAGCCTGGCCCAGGGTATTGCTGCCGCCGTTGAGCTGGCGGTACAGGATGAACCAGAACACGATGTTGGCGAGGCTGACGAGCGTCAGCATCGCCCACCACAGACCGACCGGGTTCGACAGGGCTCGCGACTGCGCACGCATCCGGGCACTCCAACTTTCATGTGACTGACATCCGATCGTATTAATTCCGTCACGGAGCGGCAACCCGTTCCGGCCACCGGGGTCGCAAAAGGCCGTGTGCCGGCGAGCCCTGCGGCCGGCGTTGGGAGTTTCGCCACGATGCCCGAGTTCCTTGCAGGAACCCGAAGGCGATCGGCGTCACCGTGGCGATGGACGATTTCGGCACCGGCTACTCGTCGCTGCAGAGGTGTTTCCCTTCGACAAGATCAAGGTCGACAAGAGCTTCATCCGGTCGGTGGAGACCAGCGTGCACGCCGCAGCCATCATCAAGGCCACCCCGCTGCTCGGGCGCAGCCTCAACATTCCCGTGCTGGCCGAGGGCGTCGAGACCGAGCAGCACCTCGCCTTCCTGCGCGAGGAAGGCTGCGCCAGCGTACAGGGCTTCCTGTTCGGCAAGCCGATGCCGCAGGAGGCCATCAGCAGGATGATTCGTTTGGTCGGAGGTACGCCGGCGGCTGCCGTCGACGTGCAGGCCAGGAAGGCTGCGGCCGCGTGACGGCAGATCTTGTCATCGTGATTGCCTTGCGGCTGAACTGAACAGGCGGCCGCGAATGTGATGGCTCACCCTCCCCTGGAGGGTGACCGCGGCACGCAGCCCGGCCAAGCTCGGCGCAGCGTTACTCAGAACGTCCGGATGATCTTGAAATCGAGCCCGTCAGCCGCGGCGAGATGCATCGCCATGCCGGCACGGCCCTGGCGGATCGTCACCTCGCCGCGCGCGCCGGAATAGACGATGTTGCGGCCGGCGGCGGCGAGCGGTCGCAGCGACAGCGAGCCGGCGCGCTCGGCGGCCGCCTTCAGGAAGCGCAGGCCCTCGTAGTTCGACTGGCCGACCGATCCGACCGGCGGCGCATCGGCGCCGAACATCGCGGTGTAGCGGCTCATGAACGCGTCATTGGCCTTGGAGCCGATGCAACTGAAATAGCCGGAGGCCGAATACAGGTTCTCGGTGTTGTCGGCGCCGATGCCGAGCAGCACCGTTTCGTCCACCGCGCCGGCGAGACGCAGGGTGGTCGCGGCGAGGCCGGACTCGCCGAAAGCGCGATTGAAGGTGATGCTGTCGGTGCCGATCAGCGAGATCAGCACGACATCAGGCCTGGCGGCGCGGATGCGCGCCAGATGCGCCTCGTGATCATCCTCGCCGACCGGCACGAACTCCTCGCCGACCACCTGGCCGCCGGCCTCGGTGATGTAGGTCTTGGTCTGAAGGTGGGACTGCCAGGGCCAGACGTAGTCGCTGCCGATCAGATACCAGCGCCGGGCGCGCTTGTTCTCCGCCAGCCAGTGGATCGCGGGGCGGGTCTGGCTGTGCGGCGTCTCGCCGATCGCCATCACGCCGGGCGTGCGCTCGCCGCCTTCATAGACCGGCGTATACACATAAGGGGTGCGGCCGCGCGTGAGCCGGCGCAGCGCCAGCCTGACGGCGCTGATATGCGAGCCCATGACGACGTCGATGTCGCCGAATTCGAGCGCGTCCCTGGCACGATCGGTCACCTCGTCCACCGGCCCGCCGGAATCGTAGAACGACAACTCGATCTCGCGCCCGAGGATGCCGCCGCGGCGGTTGATCTCGGACACCGCGAGCAGCGCGCTGTTGGTCGCGGCCGGCCCCCAGATGCCGGGCGAGCCGGAGAAGGTAAGGAAATTACCGATGCGCAGCCGGTTCTGGGAGCCGCGCCGCTGGATACAGTCAGGATCGAAGGGGGCGAGTGCGGGAAGGCCGGCCCGCCGGGGCGGGCTCCTGAACAGCAGGGATGGCGGCAGACGGAGACGCCCGGCCGTGACAGATCCTGTCGAGAGCACACCCACTCCTTGGCCGCAACCGTGTCTGGCCCATTGTGGGCCGGCGGTCATACGCCGTCAAAATCAGCACGTGTTCGGCAAATATCCTATTCGAAAATGTTGAATGTTCAAGAATTGGGATGCATATAGATCGGGCAGCAACTGCCGGACATTCATTCAAGTCGGGACCGCAAGCGAAATTCACCGTGGCCAAACCGCCCCATCCCAACACCCCCCTCACCGAACATCTCGCCTACCTGCTCGCGCAAGCCAACCGGGAGATCAACCGGCAGTTGGAGTCGCGCCTGAGCACCGAGGGCGTGCCCGTCGAGCAGTGGCGCATCCTCAAGGTGCTCTCCGACGGCGAGGGGCACTCAATGGGCGATCTCGCCGACGCGGTGCTGCTGAACCACCCGACCCTGACCAAGATGATCGACCGCATGGTGTCGGACTCGCTGGTCTACCGCCGCCAGGACGCCCATGACCGCCGCAAGGTGCTGATGTTCATCAGCGATCATGGCAAGGCGCTGTGCAAGCGGCTGAACTCGCTCGCTGCCAGCCAGGAGGCGCACATCCTGGAGAATTACGGCGACAAGGCCACCGGCGAGCTGAAGCGGCTGCTGGAGAATCTGATCGACGCGGCGAGCTGAGCGGCTGCTGTAGGGTGGGCAAAGGCGCGCCGAGCTACTGATTTGACTAAGACTGACTCTCGCGCCGTGCCCACCATTGCACACCGATGGACGGTGGGCACGGCGCGTTGACTGCATACCGCGGAGCAGCACCGGTGGACGCGCCTTTGCCCACCCTACCGCATCCCGCCTGCGGCAAATGTGTCTGCTCGCCCCGGCAACGCCGGGATAGACGCAAGACGAATCCTCCCTCATCCTGTCCTGTGACGATCGCGACGAACGGGCCGCCAACAGAGCCCGCGCGCGATCCCGGTTGGACCCGTCGTCCGGCCGGACGAGGACACGCCAGAGGGAGGACAGGCCATGGGCATTCATTTGCTCGATCGCGCCATTGGCAGCGACTATCCGACATTCGCCAGCACGGCTGACATCCGCGCCTTCGAGCAGACGCCGTACAGCGAACGGATCGCGGCGCAGAGCACCTATGAGGCGCTCAAGTGTGGGGCGTCCGCCAATCCGGACGCGCCGGCGATCCAGTTTCTGCAGAATGCCGACCCGGCCGACGCGCCGGTCGTGATCTCCTATCGCGACTTCGTCGCCAGGGTGACGCAGGCCGCGAACATGTTTCATGCGCTCGGCGTCGGCCCCAACGATGTCGTCAGCTTCATGCTGCCCCTGGTGCCCGACGCCTTCGTGACGCTGTTCGGCGCGGAGGCCGCCGGGATCGCGAACCCGGTCAACCCGCTGCTGGAGCCGCACCAGATCGCCGAGATTCTCGATGCCGCCAAGACCAAGGTGCTGGTGGCGCTGGGCCCCCTGCCCGGCACCGACATCTGGCAGAAGGTCGAGAAGGTCCGAGGCAGCCTCAAACACCTCAAGGCGATCGTGCAGGTCCATGGCGGCGGCGGTGATCCGGCGAACGGCATCCACGCCTTCAACGACCTGATCAAGCCGCAGCCGGGCGATCACCTCGTCAGCGGCCGGCAGATCAAGGCCAGCGATACCGCGGCCTATTTCCACACCGGCGGCACCACCGGCACGCCGAAGCTGGTGCGGCACAGCCATGGCAACCAAGTCTACCAGGCCTGGGGCATCAACCTGGTCCTGAAAGCCAAGCCCGGCGGGACGCTGCTGTTCGGCATGCCGCTATTCCATGTCGGGGGATCACTGACGCAGGCGCTGCAGACCCTCTCCGCGGGCGGCAGCCTCGTCGTGCTCTCCGGTGCCGGCTGGCGCAACCCGAATGCGGTGCGCAACATCTGGGGCCTGGTCGAGCGCTTCAAGCCGGAGACGCTGTCGAGCGTGCCGACGGTGCTGGCGGCGACGCTGGCGGTGCCGCAAGGCGCGGCCGACATCTCCAGCCTGCGCTATGCCGCCGGCGGCGGCTCGGCGATTCCGGTCGCCGTGGGGCAGGCGATCATGGACAAGCTGAAGCTGCCGGTGATCGAAGTCTATGGCATGACCGAGACTGCGAGCGTGCACACCATGGCCTATCCGGACCAGCCGATCCGGCTCGGCTCGGTCGGCCTGCCGCTGCCCTATGCGCAGGTGCGCATCGTCAAGCTCGATGCCGACGGGCGCTACGAGCGCGACTGCGCGGCGGATGAGATCGGCGTCGTCATCATGGCCGGGCCGGGCGTGTTCTCAGGGTATCTCGACGACACCCACAACAAGGGCGCCTTCGTCGACGGCCATTGGGTCAATTCCGGCGATCTCGGCCGGCTCGACGCTGACGGCTTCCTGTGGATCACCGGCCGCGCCAAGGACCTCGTGATCCGCGGCGGCCACAACATCGATCCGGCGCCGATCGAAGAGATTTTGTTTCAGCATCCCTCGGTCGGCTTCGCCGCCGTGGTCGGCCAGCCCGACGCCTATGCCGGCGAGCTGCCGATCGGCTACGTCCAGCTCAAGCCGGGGGCTGCCGTGCAACCGGGCGAGCTGGAGGACTGGGTGCGCGCCCGCACGCCCGAGCGCGCCGCCGTGCCGGTGCAGATCATCCCGATCGACCCGATGCCGGTCACGGGCGTCGGCAAGGTGTTCAAGCCGCAATTGCGCTGGGACGCCGCGACGCGCGTGTTCACCAAGGTGCTGTCGCAGGTCACCGACCGCGGCATCGATTGCAGTGTGAAGGTCGGCCCGCACGGCAGCCACGGCAGCATCGCGACGGTGACGTTGCGCAACGTGCCTGCGGAGACCCGCGAGGCGGTCGAGAACGAGGTGCACACCTTGCTGGCGCCGTTCGTGATCCGGCACGAGGTGGTGATGGGGTGAGCCGCGATTCGGCGTGAGACAGCCGTCTCGGCATTTGATCGGGACGGTGGTGCTCTGGCACGATGCTGACGCGTTTCGTCACGTTTGCCAGGCCAGAGACGATGAACCCAACCGACATCACCATCGCGATCGAAGATGCCAGACAGGCTGATGTCGCCGACCTCATCGCGGAGGCCAATGCCTATCTGCGGACGCTATACCCTGCTGAAAGCAATCATCCCGTCGATGCCCACGCGCTCTCGGTGCCCGGAGCCGCATTTTTTGCCGCCCGCCGTGACGGGACGCTGCTCGGATCGATCGCCCTTCGGCTCATTGGCCCAGGACATGCCGAGATCAAGCGATTGTTCGTCCGCGAAACCGCCCGCGGCTGTGGGCTCGGACGCAGGCTCCTCATGACATTGGAAGACGAGGCCCAAGGTCGCGGGCTTGGCCGCGTAAGCCTCGAAGTGGGCATCAGACAGCCGCAGGCGATCCAGCTCTATCGCAGCTCCGGCTATCAGGATTGCGGGCCGTTCGGGATCTACCGACTCGATCCGCTCAGCCTGTTCATGACCAAACGGCTGGTGGCTTGACCAGGCTGACCCGAACGGTGCTTGGGTGTCCGGATGCATCGAACGTGCAGTCAGGGGGAGTGACGAAAGATCGGACAACAAAGTATCCCCCGCGCGGCGGCGCCTCACCCCGACGCGTGAGAACTCTCGGCTCCGCTACTCCGGATGCGCCTTTGGCTTCGTCGATTGCAGCCGCAGCTCGCCTGTCGGATTTGCCACCCCCTTGTCGGCAGCAACCTTGCGCAGCACATCCGGCCGATCGGAGATGATGCCGTCGACGCCGTCATCGATCAGTTGCGCCATGTCCGCGGGCTTATTGACCGTCCAGACCACGACCTCCAGGCCAAGCGCATGCGCCTCGGCAATCAGCTCCGGCGTGACATCGGTAAAAAAGGGCGACCACACCTTGCCGCCGGCCGCGTGAATCGTCCGCGGCAGCGAGCCGCCGTGATCGGCGGGGTTGAAGCCCGCGGTCCAGCGCGTCGCCTCGGTCGGCGACACCGTGGGCGTCTTGCCGCTTTGCCGTGACAGATAGACGGTGGAGATCCTTGGCGCGCGCTGCTGCACCAGTTGCAAGGTGCGCCAGTCGAACGACTGGATCATGACCCGGTCGGTGAAGTGCTCGGCCTCGATCAGGCCGAGCAGCAGGGATACGAACCGATCGGGGTCCGGCGCTTCATTCGGAAGCGCTGGATCGAGCTTGGTCTCGATGTTGAGGCGCACACGATCCTTGCCCGAGCCCCTGACGAGATCGATGACCTGCTTCAGGGTCGGAATGCGCGGCGGCGGGACGTCCCCAGAGATCACCTGCTGCTCCGGAAACTGCCTGGCGTAGTCGCTGCCCGGACGGATCTGGCCGACGTCGTAGGACTGCACCTCCGCAAGCGGCAGATCGATCAGCAGCGGCCCCGGCGGCGCAACGTAGTTGCCATCGGGGGCGCGGGCGAGATCGGGATTGAGCCGTCGCTCATGCGAGACCACCAGCACGCCGTCCTTCGTGACGCCGACATCGAGCTCGAGCGTGTCGACATGAAAGGCCAGAGACATCTTGAAGGCCTGCAGCGTGTTCTCCGGATACAACGCACGCCCGCCGCGATGGGCCTCGATGTCAAAGGCCATGGCAGGGCTCGCAAACCCGAGCAGCAACAGAGCGGCGGTGAGGAACAGGGCGGGACGGTGCATGGCACCAGCCTACCACGGCAGCGCGGAATGCCCATTCCCCTTGTCTCCGCCGGGCATCTGAACTAGGCCTTTCACCATCGGACCAGCCGACAACGCTGGCCAAGGACGGATCGAAGGGAGGCGATCCGCACGCGCAGCAGCGCCGTGCCTGCATCCCTTTGCCCCTCCTTTCGCGTTCTGCTTTCGAGTTCACGTGCGACGGACCATGCCCATGACCGATCTTCCTGTCATCATCGCCGGCGGCGGCATCGGCGGCCTCGCGACCGCGCTCACGTTGCAGCAGATCGGCGTGCCCTGCATCGTCTACGAAAGCGTGCGCGAGATGCGGCCGCTCGGGGTCGGCATCAACCTGCAGCCCAACGCGGTGCGGGAATTGTACGACCTCGGCATCTCGGCCGACGATCTCGACCAGGTCGGCGTGCCCGCGCGCGAATGGGCGCTGGTCGGGCTGAATGGCAACGACATCTATTCCGAGCCGCGCGGCCTGCTCGCCGGCTACGGCTGGCCGCAATATGCCGTGCATCGCGGCAAGCTGCACATGCTGCTGTACAGCCGGCTGGTGGAACGCGCCGGCGCTGGGAGCGTGCGGCTCGGCAGCCGCGTTGCGGGCTACGAGAAGAACTCGGACGGATCGGTAACGGCCCGCATCGAGCATGCCGATGGATCGCGCATCGAGACGCGCGGCCGGCTGCTGATCGGCGCCGACGGCATCCACTCGGCGGTGCGCGCGCAGATGCACCCCTCGCAGCCGCCGATCCATTGGGGTGGCGCGGTGATGTGGCGCGGCGTCACCTGGGCGAAGCCGATGCGCACCGGATCGTCCTTCGTCGGGCTCGGCACCCATCGCCATCGCGTCGTGGTGTATCCGATCTCGCATCCCGACCCGAAAACGGGGCTGGCGCTGATCAACTGGATCGCGGAAGTGACGATGGACAACACCGAGGGCTGGAAGCAGACCGGCTGGTTCCGCCAGGTGCCGGTGGCCGAGTTCGCCCATCATTTCGCCGGCTGGACCTATGACTGGCTCGACGTGCCCTCGCTGATCGCCGGTGCCGACGGCGCTTATGAGAACCCGATGATCGACCGCGATCCCGTGCCGACCTGGGTCGACGGCCCGGTGGCGCTGATGGGCGACGCCGCCCATGCGATGTATCCGACCGGCTCCAACGGCGCCAGCCAGGCCATCGTCGACGCCCGCGTGCTCGGCGCCTCGCTGCTGGCGCACGGCGTCACGCCAGCCGCGCTCGCGGCCTATGACGACAAGCTGTGCGGCCCGATCTCGCAAGTCATCCTGCGCAACCGCGGCGCCGGCCCGTTCGGCCTGCTCAACCTGGTCGACGAGCGCTGCGGCGGCACCTTCACCAACATCGACGACGTCATCCCACCGGCCGAGCGCGAGGCGTTCATGGCCGGTTACAAGAAGGCCGCGGGATTCGCCATCGAGCAGTTGAACGCGGCGCCGCGGACGATTGCGGAAGGCGCGCGCGTTGAGGTGGTGAAGGCCGCCTGATCCGAACTCAGCTGATGCCACGAGCAAGCACGCGACGCAGCAGCGCGACTGTTGACCTTCCATGACTTGTTGCTGGCAGAGTTAGAGTTTATGAGTTGGGCAGTGTAGATCGCAGCATCGATTGGGACCCAACGGTTGGCCGGCAAGTCAAGCTCCGCAGGACCCCACTGCATAGTATTTCAGCGACCAGACTCCCTCCGCCAATAATCGGCGGAGGCCTCTGTAATCTTTTTTGGTGAGTTGACGGATCATGCAACGACCGGACTACGCGGCGAACTACGAAATCTTAATGGCGGTAGTCACCCATCTTGCAGTGAACAAGTGGCCAGCTCGCCAACCGAAAGGCATTGCGAAAGATCTATCGATAGAGAATGTCGATGCGGTGCGCGGTGTGTTAAGAACCTTCAAAGGGCTCTTTCGAGAGTCGAGAGGCGTGTCGCGAGATCATGGAGAACCGCTCTACTCACTTCATTTGAGACATTCTCGATTCGTCGTTGCTGACGAAGAGCAGGAACGCCCCCCGCTCAATACTGAAGATCTATTCGCTCTTCTTCGTTTGGTTTCAGAGAAGGCAGCTCAGCAGACCCAACAAGCTTCCGCCCTCAGGATCGCAGCTCTTACTTCAATAATCTCGCTGATGGTTGCTGCCGCATCGCTACTCGTGGCCCTTCACAGGGGCTTATGACGCATTCCTTAGGCAGGTTTCGACATCCGCTCCAACCCAGAACGAATTATTCGTCAACGCGAGCGTTGCTAAGCAATCCAGAGCTGATTGCGAGACTCTGAAATTGCTTCGCTTGCGCTCGCAATGACGATGGAGAGACTGCCTCAGTCCGCGCCTTACGCGTACCGCCCGTGGCAGTGCTTGTACTTTTTGCCCGAGCCGCAGGGGCAGTCCTCGTTGCGGCCGATCTTGCCCCAGGTGGTGGGGTCGTTCGGGTTGCGCGCATCGGCCGGGACCGGAGCGACGCCGGAGGACGGCACCACGGAGACGTTGGCGAAGGCCATTTCGTCCTCACCGGTGTTCGGATCGACGTGGTGCGCCTGCATCGGCGGCAGCACCGGCTGCTGCTCCTCCGGCGGCACGATCTCGACGCGCATCAGTTGCGCGGTGACCGCCTCGCGCAGATGCGCGATCATGGCCTCGAACAGCGTGAAGGCTTCCGACTTGTACTCCTGCAGCGGATCGCGCTGACCATAGCCTCGCAGGCCGATGACCTGGCGCAAATGGTCGAGCATCACCAAGTGCTCGCGCCAGAGGTGGTCGAGCGTCTGCAGCAGGATGGTCTTCTCGACGTATCGCATCACGTCGGGGCCCCACTGCGCGACCTTGGCCGCCATGCGCTCGTCGGCATGGGTCTCGATGCGCTTGAGCAGCTCCTCGTCGGCGATGCCCTCTTCCTTGGCCCAATCCTCGACCGGAAGGTCGACGTCGAGCACGCGCTTCAGCTCCTCCTTCAGGCCGGCGACGTCCCACTGCTCGGCATAGGCATGCTCGGGAACGTGCTTGGCGACGAGGTCGTCGATGAAGGCATGACGCATGTCGGTGATCGTCTCGACCACGCTCTCGTCCTGCATCAGCTCGACGCGCTGGTCGAAGATCACCTTGCGCTGGTCGTTCTGGACGTTGTCGAACTTCAGGAGGTTCTTGCGGATGTCGAAGTTGCGCGCCTCGACCTTCTGCTGCGCCTTCTCCAGCGCCTTGTTGATCCAGGGGTGGATGATGGCCTCGCCTTCCTTCAGGCCGAGCCGGGTCAGCATGCTGTCGAGCCGGTCGGAGCCGAAGATCCGCATCAGGTCGTCTTCCAGCGACAGGAAGAACTTCGAGCGGCCGGGATCGCCCTGGCGACCGGAGCGGCCGCGCAGTTGGTTGTCGATGCGGCGCGATTCATGCCGCTCGGAGCCGATGATGTAGAGGCCGCCGGGCTTGGTCACGGTCTTGGCCGGCTTGGAGCCCTTGGCGGGCTCGATCTCGACCGTCTCCTCGGCCTTCAGCACGATCTCGCGGAAGCGGGCGATGTCGGCCTTGATCTGCTCGATCTTGGCGGCCTTCTCGGCCTCGTCGGTGATCCCGGCGGTCTCCTGCTGCAGGCGCATCTCGAGCGAGCCGCCGAGCTTGATGTCGGTGCCGCGGCCGGCCATGTTGGTCGCGATCGTGATCGCGCCGGGCACGCCGGCTTCGGCCACGATATAGGCCTCCTGCTCGTGGAAGCGCGCGTTCAGCACCGCGAACAGCTTGGCCGGCTTGCCGGCGCGGGCCGCCGCATAGAGCTTGTCGAGCGCACGCTCGCTGCCGAAGTCGATCTGCTTGTAGCCGTGCTGCTTGAGATAGGCGGCCAGCACTTCCGACTTCTCGATCGAGGCGGTGCCGACCAGCACCGGCTGCAACCGGGAGTTCGCCCGCTCGATCTCGGCCAGGATCGCGGCATATTTCTCCTGCTGGGTGCGGTAGACCTCGTCGTCCTCGTCAAGACGTGCGACCGGCAGGTTGGTCGGGATCTCCAGCACCTCGAGCTTGTAGATGTCGAACAGCTCGTCGGCCTCGGTGGCCGCCGTGCCGGTCATGCCGGCGAGCTTGGCGTACATCCGGAAGTAGTTCTGGAAGGTGATCGAGGCCAGCGTCTGGTTCTCAGGCTGCACCGGCTGGTGCTCCTTGGCCTCGAGCGCCTGGTGCAGGCCTTCGGAATAGCGCCGGCCCGGCATCATGCGGCCGGTGAACTCGTCGATGATCACGACCTCGCCGTCGCGGACGATGTAGTCCTTGTCGCGGGTGAACAGCGTGTGCGCGCGCAGCGCCTGGTTGATGTGGTGGACGACGGAGACGTTCTCGACGTCGTAGAGCGACTCGCCCTTGAGCTGGCCGGCATCGCGCAGCAGGGTCTCGATCTTCTCCATGCCGGCTTCGGTGAGCGTCACCGTGCGCTGCTTCTCGTCGACCTCGTAGTCGGACTTGTCGAGCTTCGGCACGAAGGTGTCGATGGTGTTGTAGAACTCCGAGCGGTCGTCGAGCGGGCCGGAGATGATCAGCGGCGTGCGCGCTTCATCGATCAGGATGGAGTCCACCTCGTCGACGATCGCGAAGAAGTGTCCGCGCTGGACCATGTCCTCCAGGCGGTACTTCATGTTGTCGCGCAGATAGTCGAAGCCGTATTCGTTGTTGGTGCCGTAGGTGATGTCGCAGGCATAGGCCGCCTTGCGCTCGGCATCGTCGAGGCCGTGCACGATCACACCTGTGGTCAGGCCGAGGAAGCCGTAGATCTGGCTCATCCAGCCGGCGTCGCGGCGGGCAAGGTAGTCGTTCACCGTCACGACGTGGACGCCCTTGCCGGCCAGCGCATTCAGGTAGACCGCGAGCGTCGCCACCAGCGTCTTGCCTTCGCCGGTCTTCATCTCGGCGATGTCGCCCTCGTGAAGCACCATGCCGCCGATCAGCTGGACGTCGAAATGGCGCTGGCCGAGGGTGCGCTTGGAGGCCTCGCGGACGGTGGCGAAGGCCGGGACCAGGATGTCGTCGAGCGTCTTGCCCTCGGCGAGCTGCTTCTTGAACTCCTCGGTGCGCGCCTTGAGCTGCTCGTCGGTCAGGTTTGCGAGCTCCGGCTCCAGCGCATTGATGGCGTTGACACGGGACTGATAGCCCTTGACGCGACGGTCGTTGGCGGAGCCGAATAGCTTACGGGCGAGCGCGCCGATCATTGCTGAAATCCTGCCTCTATGGGTCTGCGTTGCAGCCGTAACTCATGGTTTGGGTTTGCTGTTCCCGACGTGATGCACCGCAGCACCCGCGCCAGCCTCGACCTTCGGCGCCGGGCGGCGTCCGCCAGATGAGTGGGAGACAGGCAAACCAGGGTTCAACGGCCAAAAACGCAGCAAAATAAGCGCTATCGCCCTTGAAGCGACCGGGGAGAGATATGGCTGGGGGGGAACGTTGTCAACGGCGCCCGACAGCCGGGCCGTCGCCGCCCACCTGTCGCCGATTTCACGAAATTGACAGACTTTTCGCGTTGCCAAGGCACGGCGATTGGGCGAGTGTCCCGGCCGCTCTGAGGCCTCCCCCCTCGAGCCCCCTCTTCTCAACAAGGATTTTCCATGACCACGTCGTTCCCGGTTACGAAAACCGGCCTGCGCCTCGGCCTTGCCACCGCTCTCGCCGGAAGTCTCGCGTTGTCCCTGCTTGCCGCGCCCGCACGCGCCGCCGACGATGCCAACCCGGTGCTGGCCAAGGTGAACGGCGCCGAGATCCGCAAGAGCGACGTGACGCTCGCCGAGGAGGAGCTCGGACAGAGCCTCGCGCAGATGGATCCGGCGACCAAGGACGAGAACGTCCTGTCGTTCCTGATCGACATGAAGCTGGTCGCCAAGGCGGCCGAGGACAAGAAGGTCGCCGACAGCGAGGAGTTCAAGAAGCGCCTCGCCTTCACCCGCAACCGGCTGCTGATGGACAGCCTGCTTGCCAGCGAGGGCAAGGCCGCGACCACGCCGGACGCGATGAAGAAGGTCTACGAGGAGGCCGCCAAGCAGATCGGCGGCGAGCAGGAGGTGCACGCCCGCCACATCCTGGTCGAGACCGAGGACGAGGCCAAGGCCGTCAAGGCCGAGCTCGCCAAGGGCGCCGATTTCGCAGAACTCGCCAAGAAGAAGTCCAAGGACCCCGGCGCCTCGGACGGCGGCGATCTCGGTTTCTTCACCAAGGAGCAGATGGTGCCGGAATTCGCCAACGTCGCCTTCGCGATGGAGCCGGGCAAGATCTCGGACCCGGTGAAGACCCAGTTCGGCTGGCACGTGATCAAGGTCGAGGAAAAGCGCAGCCGCAAGCCGCCGGAGTTCGACCAGGTCAAGAGCCAGATCGAGACCTACGTCACCCGCAAGGCCCAGGCCGACTATGTCGGCAAGCTGCGCGAGACCGCCAAGATCGAGCGCCTGGACAAGCCCGCTGGCGACGCCGCCAAGCCGGCGGAGGCGAAGCCGGCCGAGCCGGCGAAGAAGTAAGCGGCTCGGCTACTTGGCTTGAGGCGCGACATGGTCGCGTCATAAATGGTGTCGTCCCGGCGAAAGCCGGGACCCATACCGCGTGATGTTTGAAACAGGCACGTGGCCGATACCGGGGCTCCCAACTGGACCCTGTGGTTATGGATCCCGGCGTTCGCCGGGATGACAGCAGTGGGTGCAGTGACATCCACTCCCACAACGACGACCGAGATGATACAGAGCGCTTCCCGCTCATTCCTGCCGGAAGCCCTCGATGTCCTCAGCCGTCTCCCCGCTCGCCCCCACCGATGTCCCCGACATGCCCGCCGTTGCGGGCGTCAAGCTCGCGACCGCGGCGGCCGGCATCCGCTACAAGAACCGCACCGACGTGCTGCTGGCGCTGCTCGATCCCGGCACCGCCGTCGCCGGCGTGTTCACGCTGTCGAAATGCCCGTCGGCGCCGGTCGAATGGTGCCGGGCCAAGCTGAAGGGCGGCAAGGCGCGCGCGCTGGTGGTCAACTCCGGCAACGCTAACGCCTTCACCGGCAAGACAGGCAAGCAGTCGACGGCGCTGACGGCGGCGATCGCCGCCAAGGCGGTCGGCTGCAAGCAGGACGAGATCTTTCTCGCCTCGACCGGCGTGATCGGCGAGCCGCTGGATGCGACCAAGTTCGACGGCGTGCTCGAGGGGCTCGCCGGCACCGCCAGCCCAGAGGACTGGATGGGCGCGGCGCGCGCCATCATGACCACCGACACCTTCCCGAAGGTCGCGACCGCGACCGTCAAGCTCGGCAAGGCCAAGGTGACGATCAACGGCATGGCCAAGGGCGCCGGCATGATCGCGCCCGACATGGCGACGATGCTGTCGTTCATCTTCACCGATGCGCCGATTTCGGCACCCGCGCTGCAGGCCCTGCTCAAGGCCGGCGTCGAGGACACCTTCAACGCGGTGACGATCGACGGCGACACCTCGACATCCGACACGCTGCTCGCCTTCGCCACCGGGACCGCCGCGGCGAAGGGCGCACCGAAGATCAGCCGCGCCAGCGATCCGCGCGCGAAAGCGTTCGTGAAGGCGTTCAATGCCGTGCTGGCCGACCTCGCCGAGCAGGTCGCGCGCGACGGCGAGGGCGCCCGCAAGCTGGTCGAGATCATCGTCGAGGGCGCCAAGAGCAAGCCGTCGGCGCGCAGAATCGCGATGTCGATCGCCAACTCGCCGCTGGTCAAGACCGCGATCGCCGGCGAGGACGCCAATTGGGGCCGCGTCGTGATGGCCGTCGGCAAGGCCGGCGAGCCGGCCGACCGCGACAAGCTCTCGATCTCCTTCAACGGCATCCGCGTCGCATCGAAGGGTGCGCGCGATCCGGCCTATGACGAGACGGAAGTCTCCGAGGCGATGAAGGCGCAGAAGGTGCAGATCAAGGTGGCGCTCGGGCTCGGCAAGGGCCGCGACCGCGTGCTGACCTGCGACCTGACCAAGGAGTATGTCGCGATCAACGGCGACTACCGATCCTAATTCCGCAACCGACCGCGGCCAGGAAGCGCGCAGATGCCAGCGCGCTTCCGGGGGCCGAGTCGATCAGCTCGCGATCCGTGCGTCGGCGACCGCCTTCTGGAACAGCGCCTTCATCGCCTCCGCGATGCCCTGCGTCGGCGACACCTCGAAATAGAACCCGTCCGAGGCGCAGGCTTGCATCTTCTGCGCGATCTCGCTGTTCGGCGACGGGCCGAACGGCCCCTTGTTGAAGGGATCGATCCAGCTCATGTACCAACTGTTGGTCGGCAGCTGCAGATAGGTGGTGTAGAGCACCGCGATCTTGATGCCGCGGTTCTTGAGCGTGGTGCAGAGCGCCGGATTGATCGGCGACTGGCAGCGGTTGCCGCTGGCCTTTGGCTTCAGGCAGGCGGCGTTGCTCTCGTCCGCGACGCCATCGGAGACGAAGAACAGGTATTTCAACGGCGAGCCGGTGGTGCCGTCGCCGGGCGTCGAGATCTCGTTGCTGATGGCGGGGAACACCGTGGTGAACGGCGTATCCTTGTCGGCCGTGTAGGAGTCGTTGTTGCCGTAGACGCCCATCAGGTCGATGTTGCCTGCGGCGCTCTTGGCGCTGGACAGGCTCGACGACAGCGAGAACAGCGCCCGCAATCCGATCGTCTTCGACGCCGCGCCGAAATCGTAGATCGCCATGCGGAACTGGTTCGTATAGGTCTGCGTCTGCTGCGCCGTGTCCATCAGCTGCTGGGTGGCGCTGCGCAGCACGTCGATCCGGGTGGTCACGCCGAGCGTCTTGGCGAGATTATAGTAGTTGTTGGAGTCGTTGTAGTCGTGGCATGCGAAGGCGCATTTGTCCGAGGTCGCATTGACCATCTTGGTCACGTCCGCCGGCGTCGCCGCCACGCCCATCGACGGCGAATTGTCGAGCAGCAGGTAGAAATCGATGTATCGCGGCATCGAGGCCTTCGCCGTCGACGAGCCGTTCAGGGTCATGGTCTTGAACCCGACGATGTTCATGAACATCATGGGCACGGTGGCCGAGAACGACACGGTGGCGCTCAGCACCGAGCCGGCCTTCTTCACCTCCGGCGTCAGGCTGGTCAGCGTATAGCCCGATGTGCCGGACATGTTGCCGTTGAAGATCTTCGCCGCGTCGTCATTGCCGGCGGCGATCACCCCGTCCGAGGTCATCGCGCCCGCGGCGATGAAGGCCGGCGCCGTCCGGGACACCGCGCCGACCGACGCGGCATCGACCGCCGCCTGCAGCTTGGCGCGCATCTGGTTGGCGCGGCTGTAGTCGACGCCGCAGCCGACCGCCGTGATCAGCGGAACGCAGACGATGGCGAACGTCACCGCGACGTTGCCGCTGACGTCGCGGCGAAGGCGGGCAAGCAGGCTGGATACAATTCGCATGAATGATGCCTAACGAACCATGAGGGGGTCACGGCGTTCACCCGTGAAAATACGCGGGCGGCCATTAAGGTTGGCTTATTTCAACCGTGGAAACGGGGCTCAAAACGGCCTAGGTTAAAACTCCCTCAACAGGCGCGCCTGGTTCTCGGACCGGCCCATCCCTCTCGAAACCCGATCGGACCATGCCCGACCTGAAACTCACGCTCGTGGTCGCCTGCGCGCTCGTCGACGCCGACAATCGCGTGCTGCTGGCGCAGCGGCCGCCCGGCAAGGCGCTCGCGGGCCTCTGGGAATTTCCCGGCGGCAAGCTCGAGCCCGGCGAGCGCCCGGAAGCCAGCCTGATCCGCGAGCTCGACGAGGAGCTCGGCATCACCGTGCGCGAAGCTTGCCTCGCGCCGTTGACCTTTGCGAGCCACGCCTATGAGACGTTCCATCTGCTGATGCCGCTCTACATCTGCCGGCGCTGGGAAGGCCTGGTGACCGCGCGCGAGGGCCAGCAACTGGCCTGGGTGCGGCCCAACAAGCTGCGCGACTACCCGATGCCGCCCGCGGACATCCCGCTGCTGCCGCATCTGATCGACTTGTTGATGTGAGCCGCGGCGATAGCCTCACGCTCACGCGTCATGCGCGGGCCTGACCCGCGCATCCATCTACATTTCGGACTCTTCAAGAGGGATGGATCGCCGGGTCAAGCCCGGCGATGACGAGAGTGGCTATTCATCCGCTCCCGCGCGAGGGCTCCGCTTCACTGCCGCCTCGAGGCTCGCCGTCGCCGAACCCGGCTTCAGCGGCTTCTGCTGGCTCTCATGCGGGGCCCAGCCTGACAGCCAGATGATATCGAAGGTGGCGCGGATGCGGCCGTCGGGATCGGCGAAGCGCTCGGCATAGATCTCGGCCATGCGGAGCAGGGTGGCGCGGCGCGTCGGCGTGCGACGGCGCTCGACCAGGCTGTTGGTCGCGCCCATGCGGCGGAGATCCTGCATCAGGCCGAGCGCGCTGGCATAGCGGACCACGACGCGGTCGACGTCGGTGACGGGTAGCGCGAAGCCTGCACGCTGCAGCAGACCGCCGACGTCGCGCAGATCGGCGAACGGCGCGACGCGCGGTGATACGCCGCCCTCGCACTCTGCCTCGGCGGCGGCGAAGGATTGCCGGAGCTCGGTCAGCGTATCGCCGCCGATCATGGCCGCCAGCAGCAGACCATCGGGGTGCAAGGCCCGGCGAATCTGCACCAGCAGTCCGGGCAGATCGTTGACGAATTGAAAGGCCAGCGCCGACAGCGCGAGATCGAGCGATTGCGCGGCCAGCGGCAGCCGCTCATCCGCCGTTTCGGGCGCAGCGATATGTGCGAGCTGCGAGAGGCGTCCCGAAAGATACGGCTTCAAGCCCGCGGCCGGCGTCCAGACGTCGGCAGCCGCGGTGAAGGACCGGTTCACTGCCGCAAGCCGATCCTCGATGTCCTCCGCAACGCGCTCCAACAGGAAGGTCTCCGGCGCTGCCGCAGCCCGCCGCTGCCTGAGCGCGAGCAGGCTGCGATCGAACAGAACGGGAGTGGTGACGGACTGGATCATTGGGGCTGGTTACGCCGATCCTCGCGGCCGGGCAATGCACCGCTTGAGCAGCGTGGGTTGCGGCGCTAGCCTCAATACATGGGTGTGACGTTTGCTCCAATCGGCGTCGGACGACTTCGTGCAGCCGTAGGCGCGCTGCACGGCGGTCTCGCGCATGTCGCGAAGCTCGCGCTCGACGTCGCGCTGCCGACGCTGTGCATCGCCTGCCGCGAGCCGGTCGACGGCGAGGGCGTCTGCGCGGCCTGCTGGGGCAAATTGTCGTTCATCGAGCGGCCGTATTGCCCGAAGCTCGGCATCCCCTTCGTCTACGATCCCGGCCCCGAGCTGCTGTCGATGGAGGCGATCGCGGCGCCGCCGGCCTATGCCCGGGCGCGCGCCGCCGTGCGCTATGACGAGGTCGCGCGCACCCTGGTGCATCAGCTGAAATATCAGGACCGCACCGATTTGGCGCCGATCATGGGCCGCTGGATGGCTCGCGCCGGCCGCGAGCTGCTGGCCGAGGCCGACCTCGTGGTGCCCGTGCCGCTGCACTGGCGGCGCGGCTTCAGCCGCCGCTACAACCAGTCCGGCGCGCTGGCGCGGGTGATCGCCCGGTCCAGCGGCGTCCGAATGCAGGGCGATGCGTTGCGCCGCGTGCGGGCGACCGAGCAGCAGGTCGGCCTGTCGCGCGCCCAGCGCGCCAGCAATGTGCAGGGCGCATTCCAGGTATCTTCAGACCGCCTGCATGACGTGCAGGGGCGCCGCATCGTGATCGTCGACGACGTGCTGACCACCGGCGCGACGGTGGATGCCTGCGCCCGCGCTCTGCTGCGCGCCAAGGCGGCCGAGGTCAGCGTGCTGGTTTTCGCCCGGGTTGTCGATGCCCCCCGCGCTCCCATATAATCTGTCGTTCCGTAACAGCTGAGCGCGACATGACCGCTGCGATCGAAATCTATACCCGTCCGGGGTGCGGCTACTGCACGGCCGCCAAATCGCTTCTGACCCGCAAGAACGTTCCCTTCACCGAGCATGACGCGGGCAAGGATCCGACGATCCGGCAGAAGATGTATGATCGTGTCGGCCCGGGCTCGACCTTTCCGCAGATCTTCATCGGCCACACCCATGTCGGCGGCTGCGACGATCTCTATGCGCTCGATCGCGAGGGCAGACTCGACGCCATGCTGGCGGGAGACAAGGCGACATCATGAGCAACGACCGCAGCTTTACCGCCGCCATGGTGCAGATGCGCACCTCGCTCCTGCCCGAGCCGAGCCTCGAGCAGGGCACCAGGCTGATCCGGGAAGCGGTCGCGCAGGGCGCGGAGTACGTCCAGACGCCGGAAGTGAGCAACATGATGCAGCTCAACCGGACGGCGCTGTTCGAGCAGCTCAAGAGCGAGGCGGACGATCCCTCTCTCAAAGCCTATCAGGCGCTCGCCAAGGAGCTGAGCATCCATCTGCACATCGGATCGCTGGCGCTGCGCTTCTCGGCAGACAAGGCCGTGAACCGCTCGTTCCTGATCGGCCCCGAGGGCAACGTGCTGGCGAGCTACGACAAGATCCACATGTTCGACATCGACCTGCCGGGCGGTGAGAGCTATCGCGAGTCGGCCAACTATCAGCCGGGCGAGACGGCCGTGATCTCGGATCTGCCCTGGGGTCGTCTGGGGCTGACGATCTGCTACGACGTGCGCTTCCCGGCGCTGTATCGCGCGCTGGCCGAGAGCGGCGCCTCGTTCATCAGCGTGCCCTCCGCCTTCACGCGCAAGACCGGCGAGGCGCACTGGCACACGCTGCTGCGCGCCCGCGCCATCGAGACCGGCTGCTTCGTGTTCGCCGCCGCCCAATGCGGCCTGCACGAGAACAAGCGCGAGACCTTCGGCCACTCGCTGATCATCGATCCATGGGGCGAGATTCTCGCCGAGGGCGGCGTCGAGCCCGGCGTGATCGTGGCGCGCATCGATCCGTCGCGGGTCGAGAGCGTGCGCCAGACCATTCCTTCGCTGCAGCACGGCCGCCGGTTCGGCATCGCCGATCCCAACGCGGGTCCGGACTATCTGCACCTGGTGCGGGGCTCGGCATGATCCGCTATGCGCTGCGCTGCGAGCGTGACCACACGTTCGAAAGCTGGTTCCAGAGCTCCTCGACCTACGATTCGCAGGTGAAGCGCAAGCTGGTGGAATGCCCGACCTGCGGCTCGACCAAGGTCGAGAAGGCGATCATGGCGCCGCGCATCGTCAGCAAGAAGGGCCGCGAGGCCGTTCCAGTGCCAGTGCCGGCCTCACCGACGCCAGCGCAGGAAGTAATTCCGCCGGGATCGACCGCGCTGATGATGGCGCAGGAGCGCGAGCTGCGCGCCAAGCTCAAGGAGCTGCGCGACCACATCGTCAAGAACGCCGACGATGTCGGCGAGCGTTTCCCGACGGAAGCGCGCAAGATGCATTACGGCGAGACCGAGCACCGGCCGATCTATGGCGAGGCCTCGCTCGACGAGGCCCGCGAACTGATCGAGGAAGGCATCGAGGTCGCCCCGATCCCGGTGCTGCCGGACGATAGGAATTGAGCAATCGAGAAGGCCTTTTCGTCATTGCGAGCGAAGCGAAGCAATCCAGGAGCCGAGGACAGATTCTGGATTGCTTCGCTTCGCTCGCAATGACGGGGGAGAGATCTCGGCCTGCACTCTCTCTTTCGCCGGTGTGACGACATGCCCCCCCTCTCCTCGTCCTGGCAGCTCTGGGCCCTCCTCTCCGCGCTGTTTGCGGCCCTCACCGCCATCTTCGCCAAGGTTGGCGTCGAAGGTCTCAACTCCGATCTTGCCACGCTGATCCGCACCGCGATCGTGCTGATGACGCTGGCGCTGATCCTGTTTGCGACGGGCCAGCTCACCAGCCCGGGACCGATCTCGACCAAGAGCTGGGTGTTCCTGACGCTGTCGGCGCTCGGCACCGGCGCCTCGTGGCTGTGCTACTTCCGCGCCCTGAAGCTCGGCCCCGCGACGCTGGTCGCGCCGATCGACAAGCTCAGCGTCGTGCTGGTCGCCTTGTTCGGCGTCGTGTTTCTCGGCGAACGACCGAGCCTGCAGGGCTGGATCGGCATCGTCCTGATCGCGGCCGGCGCCGTGCTGATCGCGATCAAGGGCTGACTATACTGCGATCAGCAGCGCTACCCCGGCAACGATCAGCACGATGCCACAGACCTCGCGCAGCGAAACCGGCTGCTTGAACGAGTAGTACGACACGCCCTGCGCGAACAGCACCTCGATCAGCGCGAGCGTGCGGACGTTGGCAGCCGCCGTCAGCGCGAAAGCCAGGAACCAGAATTGTGACGCGAAGGCGCCGACGAAGCCGGCCATCATCGACGGCCGCCACAGCGACAGGATTCCGCGCAGGATGTCCGGCGCGCGCGCCAGCAGGTAGACGGTCAGGATCGCGGTTTGCACGAACAGGCCCCAGACCAGCGTGTACGATGCGGCGGTCACGAAGGAGACGCCGTCGACGGTGATGATGGCGCCGCGGAAGCCGACCGCCGACAGGGCGAACGCCGCCGCCGCAACGAGGCCGGTCACGGTCGGCTTCAACTCCGCAAAGCTCTTGTCGCCACCGGGCCGAAGCGCCGTGACGACGACGCCGATGGTGGCGATCAGGATCGCGATTACCTTCGGCACCGAGAGCGGATCGCCGAGGAAGATGAAGCCGAAGATCGCGGTCTGGATCGCTTCGGTCTTCAGATAGGCCGTGGTGACGACGAAGGAGCGGTCGGTCATCGCCAGCAGCATCAGCCCGGTGGCGATGATCTGGCTGAGCGCGCCGAGCAGCAGCCACGGCCAGAACGCCGCCGACGGCCACGGCAGATGGTCGCCGGTCGCCAGCAGCACCGCGGTCAGGAACACCAGCGAGAACGGGAAGCCGAACAGGAAGCGGATGTTGGTCGCGCCCCAGGTGCCGAGCTTCGCCGTCAGCGACCGCTGCATCGCATTGCGTGCGACCTGACCGACCGCAGCCACCAGCGTGAAGGGAATCCAGAGCGAGGCGATGGTGAGCATGCGCGGCACTGTGCGACGGTGAGGCCGGCACCGTGACGAGCGCGGGGCGCCGGGTCAACAGGACAGGCGACGATTCGGTCGCATGTCAGGATTGCAAGTCAGCGGCGGGACGACGCGCACTTGTCCGAGGTTTATGGTACGCTCGTGCCGCACGACCAGTGTCGTCCCTGCGAACGCAGGGACCCATAACCACTGGCTTCAATTGGTTCAGACGATGTCTCCACACGATGGTGCGGCGATGTATTACGTCTACATTCTCGCCAGCGGCCGTCACGGCACCCTGTATATCGGTGTTACCAACTCGATACAAAAACGGATTGGGCAGCATCGCGATGGCGAAGGCTCGGATTTCGTCAAGAAGTACGGCGTGTTTCGGCTGGTCTACGTGGAAACATACGCTGTCGCCGAGGAAGCAATCACCCGCGAAAAGCAGCTCAAGCGCTGGAAGCGCGACTGGAAGATCGAGCTGATCGAGCGCGACAATCTCGAACGGCGCGATCTCAGCGACCTGATCTCCTAGGGTGCCACAAACCAATCCCTGTGGTTATGGGTCCCTGCGTTCGCAGGGACGACACCTTTGGTCGAGCGACATCTGGCTGGACCGACAACAACCGAGAATGAAGCTGGCGGGGGGAGCAAAGCTGTCGTCCCGGGCAAGCCCAATGACGCGACGCGTCAGCGGGCGTAGACCCGGGACCCATACCGCGTGATCTGTCTTGGGGCAGGCTGCACGTTGAACCTGTCGCGCCACGGAAAGCCCGCCAGCGACCTGATCTCCTAGCGTGCCCCGAACCACTCTCTGGGGTTATGGGTCCCTGCGTTCGCAGGGACGACACCGGTTGTGGAGCAGCACCCCGGCCGAACCGAAGCGCGACGCCGTGCTACACCATCTGCTCGGCAACCATCATGTAGTTCACGTCCATGTCGGTCGACAGACTCCAGCGGTCGGCGAAGGGGCTGTAGACGACGCCGCTCTGCTCGGTGATGACCAGACGATTGTCGAGCAGGTATTTCGTCAGCTCGTCCGGCGTGACGAACTTGCTCCACTCATGCGTGCCGCGCGGCAGCCAGCGCAGCACATATTCGGCACCGACGATGGCGAGCGCGAAGCTCTTCCAGTTGCGGTTCAGCGTCGAGACCACCATCATGCCGCCCGGCTTCAGCACGGCGGCACAGCGGCCGAGGAAGGCACCGACATCGGTGACGTGCTCGACGACCTCCATCGCCAGCACGATGTCGAAGCGCTCGCGCGGATCCATCTCCTCGATCGTGGTGCAGCGGTAGTCGATCGACAGATGGCCCTTTTCCGCATGCAGCCTGGCAGCGGCAATGTTGCTGGCCGAGGGATCGACGCCGACGACTTGCGCGCCCAGCCGCGTGAACGGCTCGCACAGCAATCCCGCGCCGCAGCCGATGTCGAGCATGCGCAGTCCCGAGAGGCAGTTCAGGCTCTTGGCGTTGCGCTCGAATTTCCGGCAGGCGGCATCGCGGATGTAGGTCAGGCGCAGCGGGTTGATCTTGTGCAGGGGCGCCATCTTGCCCTTGGGGTCCCACCAGGTCTCGGACAGTTTCGAGAACTTCGCGATCTCGGCCGGATCGACGGTCGAGCCGGAGGGAACAGAAGTGCTGCGGGAATCCTGAGGCATTGTCATCGCTGAATACTCAATGATCGAAGCTGCGGCGCCGTACCGGGTTAACGCGCCGTGATGGCGTTCCGGAACGCCAGCGGCTCCGCGATGGTCGAAATGGTTTCCTTGCCCTCGCCCACCCCCAAGATGGTGACGTCGCCGTAATTGAGAACCCGTCCCATGATGGTCTGGTTGACGTCGACGCTCTCGACCTTGTCGAGGGCCATCTCGAAGGTACGGCGCTTGATGAAACCGGTTTTATGGACGACGCGACGATTGGTGACGTCCGTCTCCGTGGTGAGGCGATGGAACCAGGCCCGGACCGTCCAATACAAGGCGACAATGGCGATGACGGCGGCGGTGGCCAGGCACAGCATGACCAAACTGTCGTTCACGGTCATGCGGGAGAGGACGAGCAATCCAAACACGACGATCCAGGCCCCGATCGCGGGCAGGTAGAACATCCAATGCGCGTTGGTCGAATACAGTACCTTCTCGCCGGGTTGCAGGATTTCGTCGATGTAACGCGCCATTCCAAGCCTCTCACCTGACCCTGTCACCAACCTGACCCTGTCACCACAAGGAACCGTCTTGCCCCCAGCCGCGGCGCTATGTATACGCGCGTTTCGGCTGGCGCGCCTCCGGTTTCGCGCTCAGCCGGTCAACTTATCCTCCTGATGGGAATGAGCGCGTCGTCATGGGTCGCCTCGTGCTGAAATTCGGCGGCACATCCGTCGCCAACATCGACCGCATCCGCAACGTCGCGCGCCACGTCAAGCGCGAGGTCGATGCCGGTCATGAGGTTGCCGTCGTCGTCTCGGCGATGTCGGGCAAGACCAACGAGCTGGTCGCCTGGTGCACCGAGGCGTCGCCGATGCATGATGCGCGCGAATACGACGCCGTGGTGGCCTCGGGCGAGCAGGTCACGTCCGGCCTGCTGGCGATCGTGCTGCAGAGCATGGGCATCCAGGCCCGCTCGTGGCAGGGCTGGCAGATCCCGATCAAGACCAGCGACGCCCATGCCTCGGCGCGAATCGTCGATATCGACGGCGCCGAGCTGATCCAGCGCTTCCGCGACCGCAAGGAAGTTGCGGTCATCGCCGGCTTCCAGGGCATCAACGCCGAAACCGGGCGAATCACCACGCTCGGCCGCGGCGGCTCGGACACTTCGGCGGTGGCGATCGCGGCCGCCATCAAGGCCGACCGCTGCGACATCTATACCGACGTCGACGGCGTCTATACCACCGATCCCCGGGTGGTGCCGAAGGCCAAGCGGCTCGACAAGATCGCCTTCGAGGACATGCTGGAGCTGGCGTCCCAGGGCGCCAAGGTGCTGCAGGTCCGCTCGGTGGAACTGGGCATGGTGCACAACATGCCGATCTTCGTCCGCTCCTCATTCGACAAGCCCGAGGATATCGACCCGCACGCCAACCAGCCGCCGGGGACGCTGATCTGCAGCGAGGAACAAATCATGGAAAATCACGTCGTGACCGGCATCGCCTTCTCCAAGGACGAGGCCCAGATCTCGGTGCGCCAGATCGAGGACAAGCCGGGCGTTGCCGCGTCGATCTTTGGACCGCTGGCTGATGCCAATATCAATGTCGACATGATCGTCCAGAACGTCTCGGAAGATGGCAAGACCACCGATCTGACCTTCACGGTGCCGGCGACCGACTACAACCGGGCGCGCGAGACCATCACCGCGGCCAAGGACAAGATCGGCTACCAGCGCTTGGATACCGCAACCGACGTCGCCAAGGTCTCGGTGATCGGCTCGGGCATGCGCAGCCATGCCGGCGTCGCCGCCAAGGGATTTGCCGCGCTCGCCGCCCGCAACATCAACATTCGCGCGATCACGACCTCCGAGATCAAGTTCTCGGTGCTGATCGACGCCGCCTATACCGAGCTCGCCGTCCGCACGCTGCACACGCTCTACGGACTGGACCAGGCCTAGAAAATCCTCCTCCGCAACCACACCTGTCCCGTTATGTGACAGCGGGACGGGCCGGAGGTCGTTCGAAAGCCGTTGACGCCGCCCGCGGTGGCAGGCGTTTTGCTTGGCAAAACAAGCCCTAATTCGCTATACGCCATCGCAGGATGGCAGCCGCAAACTGTGCTCCAGTGATGGTTGTTCTGGTTCGGGCCGGCACTCTGAGCGTGCGATAGTGCCGAATCGAGAAAGCTGTTCGATGCCGCGAGTTTAGCGCCAGATCCGGCCGCGTGCCGGGCTGGCCCCAGGAAGGGGGATTGTGCCACATGCGAAGCGCGTCGGGAGGCCCCCGCGTCCTGCTCAGACGGCTTCGCGAGACCATGGCGGAGCAGGTCTCGGCACAGGAGCGACTCGACAAGATCGTGGTGCTGATCGCGGCCAACATGGTCGCGGAGGTCTGCTCGGTCTATGTGCTTCGCGTCGACAACACGCTCGAGCTCTACGCCACCGAAGGTCTGAACCGCGACGCCGTTCACATGACCGTGCTGAGCGCGCATGAGGGCCTCGTCGGCCTCGTCGCGAGCGAGGCGACGCCGCTCAATCTGAACGACGCGCAGAGCCACCCCGCCTTCTCGTACCGGCCGGAAACCGGCGAAGAGATCTACCACTCCTTCCTTGGCGTGCCGATCCTGCGCGCCGGCAACACGCTCGGCGTGCTGGTGGTGCAGAACCGCGCCAAGCGCACCTATGTCGAGGAAGAGGTCGAGGCGCTGCAGACCACCGCGATGGTGCTCGCCGAGATGATCGCCTCCGGCGAGCTCGCAGCGCTCGCCCAGCCCGGCGCCGAGCCGGCGGCGCGGCACTCGATCCACAAGACCGGCACCGTGCTGTCCGATGGCATCGCGCTCGGCCACGTCGTGCTGCACGAGCCGCGCGTCGTCATCAACAACTACATCGCCGAGGACCTGCCGAAGGAGATCAAGCGGCTCGACGCCGCGCTGCTCAAGCTGCGGGCCGACCTCGACCGCATGCTGGAGCGCGGTGACGTCGCCGATGGCGGCGAGCACCGCGAGGTGCTCGAAGCCTATCGCATGTTCGCCAACGACCAGGGCTGGTCGCACAAGCTGCACGAGGCGGTCGCGACCGGCCTCACGGCGGAAGCCGCCGTCGAGCGCGTGCAGTCCGACACCCGCGCCCGCATGCTGCGCTCCACCGATCCGTATTTGCGCGAGCGGCTGCACGATCTCGAGGACCTCGGCTACCGGCTGCTGCGCCAACTGGTGGGCCAGGACCACGCGCCCCGGCGCGAGCACCTGCCCGACAATGCCATCCTGATCGCGCGCGCAATGGGCCCGGCGGCGCTGCTCGACTACGACCGCAAGCGGCTGCGCGGCCTCGTGCTCGAGGAAGGCACTGCCAACTCGCATGTCGCGATCGTGGCGCGTGCGCTCGGCATTCCCGCCGTCGGCGAGGTGCCGAACGCGCCGGGCATCGCCGATCCCGGCGACGCCATCATCGTCGATGGCACGTCGGGCTCGATCTACGTTCGGCCGTCGTCCGAGATCGAGTCCGCCTATGCCGAGCGGGTGCGCTTCCGCGCTCGCCGCCAGGCGCAATATGGCGAGCTGCGCAACAAGCCCTGCGTGACCAAGGACGGCCAGCCGATCGAGCTGATGATCAATGCGGGCCTGGTCATCGACCTGCCGCATATCGAGGACACCGGCAGCGCCGGCATCGGCCTGTTCCGCACCGAGCTGCAATTCATGGTGTCCGCCAGCCTGCCGCGCTCCAGCGACCAGCTGGCGCTGTATCGCACGGTTCTCGACGCCGCCGGCCACAAGCCGGTCACGTTCCGTACTTTGGACATCGGCGGCGACAAGGCGCTGCCCTACATGGAGACCGTGATCGAGGAGAATCCGGCGCTCGGCTGGCGCGCGATCCGCCTCGGCCTCGACCGTCCGGGCCTGCTGCGCGGCCAGATCCGGGCGCTGCTGCGCGCCGGCGGCGGCCGCTCGCTGCGCATCATGTTCCCGATGATCTCGGAAGTCGCCGAGTTCGACACGGCCAAGGCGATCGTCGAGCGCGAGCTGACTTACTTGCGCCAGCACGGTCACACGCTGCCGGAGCGCGTCGACGTCGGCACCATGCTCGAGGTCCCGGCGCTGCTGTATCAGCTCGACGAGCTGCTTTCGAAGGTCGATTTCATCTCGGTCGGCTCGAACGACCTGTTCCAGTTCCTGTTCGCGGTCGATCGCGGCAATGCCAAGGTCTCCGAGCGCTTCGACACGCTGTCGACGCCGATCCTGCGGGCGTTGCAGCAGATCGTGCACAAGGCCAAGGCGGCCAAGCGGTCGGTGTCGCTGTGCGGCGAGATGGCCTCCAAGCCGATCGGCGCGCTGGCGCTGATCTCGCTCGGCTACCGCTCGCTGTCGCTGTCGGCCACCGCGCACGGCCCTGTGAAGGCGATGATCCTCGAACTCGACGCCGGCAAGGCGGCGACGAAGATGGCCGAATGGCTGGCCGCACCGGCCGGCAGCTTCTCGATGCGGCAGAAGCTGACCGAGTTCGCCGAGAGCGAAGGCCTCGCGCTGTAGCGGGTCCGTCGCGCCAAGCGTCTTCCGTTCGTATCGTTTGCTCCTAGATCAGATTGCATCATGTCGTCGCTTCCCCAAGCCAAACTGGATGTCCTGCTCGCGCATCACGCCTCGCTCGAGGCGGAGCTGCTAGGCCAGGTCAATTCCGACCGCTACGTGCAGATCACCCGCGAGCTCGCCGAGCTCAATCCGCTGATCGACGCGGTGAAGGCGTATCGCGCCGGCGTCAAGGAGCTCGCCGAGACGGAGGCGCTCATCGCCGATCCCACCACTGACGCCGAGATGCGCGCGATGGCCGAGGCCGAGCGCGACGAGCTGATCGCGCGCCGCGGCGAGTTGGAGCAGCAGATCCGCGTCGCGCTGCTGCCGAAGGATGCGATGGACGACCGCAACGTCGTGCTCGAAATCCGCGCCGGCACCGGCGGCGACGAGGCCTCTTTGTTCGCCGGCGACCTGTTCCGGATGTATGAGCGCTTCGCCGCCCTGCAGGGCTGGAAGGTCGAGGTGATCTCGGCCTCCGAAGGCACCGTCGGCGGCTACAAGGAAATCATCGCCGAGGTGCAGGGCCGCGGCGCCTTCGCCAAGCTGAAATTCGAATCCGGGGTGCACCGCGTGCAGCGCGTGCCCGATACCGAGACCCAGGGGCGCATCCACACCTCGGCCGCCACGGTTGCCGTGCTGCCGGAGGTCGAGGAGGTCGATGTCGACATCAAGCAAGACGACCTGCGCATCGAGACCATGCGCGCCCAAGGCGCCGGCGGCCAGCACGTCAACAAGACGGAATCGGCGATCCGCATCACCCACATCCCGACCGGAATCGTCGTGATGATGCAGGACAGCCGCTCGCAGCACAAGAACCGCGCCTCCGCGATGAACATCCTGCGCTCACGCATCTACGACGCCGAGCGGCAGAAGGTCGACGCGGCGCGCTCGGCCGAGCGCAAGGAGAAGGTCGGCTCCGGCGACCGCTCCGAGCGCATCCGTACCTATAATTTCCCGCAAGGGCGCGTCACCGACCACCGCATCAACCTGACGCTCTACAAGCTGCCGCAGGTGATCGCGGGCGAAGCGCTGGGCGAACTGATCGACGCGCTGACGACCGAGCACCAGGCAGCCCAGCTCGCCGCGCAAGGTGCGGCGGCGTGATGCGCACCGGCGCATTGCAGGAGGCGATGCGACGCTGCCCCGACACAAACGGTGTCGTCCCGGCGAACGCCGGGACCCATAATCACCGGCCTTCGTGGCTGTCACAGAAGGCAACTCCGACCGCCCGTCCCGCAACGGCACGGCGTATGGATCCCCGCGTTCGCGGGGATGACGCGTGGAGGGAGCTTGCGCGATGACCGGCCTCATCGCCGGCGTGACCATCGATGCCGCCCGCCGTGCCCTGTCCGCGCGCTTTGCAGATGCGGGCCTCGACTCGCCCGAGCTGGATGCGCGGCTGCTGGTCGGCCATGCGCTGCAGCTCGACCTCACCGGGCTCGTGATGCACGGGAGACGACAGCTCTCCCATGACGACGCGCAGCGCCTGGAAACGCTAATGCAGCGCCGGCTGGCCGGCGAACCGGTCGCCCGCATCCTCGGCACCAAAGAGTTCTGGGGCCTGGACCTGCGATTGTCGGCCGATACGCTGGTGCCGCGACCGGACACCGAGACCGTGGTCGAGCTGGCGCTGGAACATCTCGCGGCCGGCGGCGGCCTGAAGCGTCGCTTGCGCATCGCCGATCTCGGCACGGGCTCCGGCGCGATCCTGCTGGCGCTGCTGTCCGAGCTGCCGTGGGCCTTTGGACTGGGCACCGACATCAGCTTGGCCGCGCTGACGACCGCGCGGGACAATGCGCGCGCGCTCGGATTAGCCGACCGCGCCGGCTTCGTCGCCTGCTCCTACGCCGCAGCGCTGGCTGTGGGTTTCGACCTGATCGTGTCGAACCCGCCCTACATCCCGTCGTCCGAGATCGGCGCGCTCGACGCCGAGGTGCGCGCTCATGATCCGCTACGCGCACTGGACGGGGGCAAGGACGGGCTCGACGCCTACCGCGCGCTGATCCCGCAGGCAGCGGCCCTGCTTCAGCCCGGCGGCGCTGTCATCGTGGAGGTCGGGCTTGGCCAGAGTGACGACGTCGCTGCATTGATGGTGAGGGCTGGCCTGACGGCCGATTCCTCGACGATCCGGGCCGATCTGGCCGGTATTCCCCGAACCGTCATGGGCCTAAAAAAGCTCCGGTAAAGGTCGGGGGATAGAGAAAAAGCTCTTGGAATATCCCCCGGGAGCGACTACGTTCCACCCATAGCACCGGCGCAGGCCACGACGAGCGGTATTCACGGAACACCGCAGCAGTCAGATGCCAGAGAGCCGCGCCGGGCGATAGGTTCCAGAACGCAGATCTGCTGAGCGCGAGAGCCGGATGGCTGCGCAGCCCGCGACTGCAAAGCGAACGAAAGCCTGACTTTGCACTTGAGGTCTTACGCTAAGCAAACTGGGTCGGTCGTGGCGCATCTCGCCGTGGCTGGCTGAATGACGTGGTTCGCTGGTCCCAGGGGGCTGGCGGGTGGGGAACGCGTTTTGAACGCGCTTTTGTCGAGAGAATCGGCTGTCGATCACATCGGCATGGGTCGAACCGGCATGTCGGAACCGGCATGGGTCGGATGGGCCATTTGGACCGCGCACGAGGCGTCCGAGCCCGGCGAAGGTATCTCAATACGTTTTCGGTATTCCGATAACAATCAGTGCTCACTATCAGTGCTCAGCAATCGGTGCTCCTAACGCAGGGTTGGAATAAAGGCAGGACATGAGAAACGGTCAGAACAACAAGCGGATGCGCAACCGGAACAGCGGCGGTAACAACAACAATAACCGGCGCGGCCAGAATCCGCTGACCAGGGTGTTCGAGTCCAATGGACCGGACATCAAGATCCGCGGTACCGCCTCTCATGTCGCCGAGAAATATGTCCAGCTTGCCCGCGACGCCCGCTCCTCGGGTGACCCCGTTGCCGCCGAGAACTACTACCAGCACGCCGAGCACTATTTCCGCCTAATTGCCGCCGCGCAGGAGCAGTTCCGCCAGAACCAGCCGCAGCAGCAACCGCGCAACGCCGATGACCTGACCGTCGACGACCTCGATGATGAAGGCGAGAGCTTCTCGCATTTCGGCCAGGAGCCCGGCTTCGTTCCGGCCCAGCCGCAGCCTCAACCCCAACCCTTCATGCGCGATCGCGAAAGCGGCCAGCGCGAGCGCGGCGACAACCAGCCCTATCAGCGCGAGCAGCAGCCGCGCGAGCATCGCGAAGCGCGTGAGCATCGCGAGCCGCGCGAACACCGCGAGCCGCGGGAGCACCGTGAACCGCGTGAGCATCGCGAGCGGGAGCCGCGCGAGCACCGCGAGCGTCCGCAGCCCGTCCAGTACCAGCCCCAGCCGCAACCCCAGCCCGTCATCGCCGACAGCGGGGTCGATCGGTTGCCGTCCTTCATCACCGGCCCGCAGCCGCAGATCGCCAATGCCCCGGCCGCCTTCGAGGGCGCTGCCGAGCGCTATCCGCGCCGCCGCCGGCGTCCGCATGGTCCGCGCGGTGAAGCAGCCGCTGCTGCGCCGGCGCCGAGCGAGGACCTCAATCCGGGCGAATAGCGATTTCGCTCCGTCATGACGAAACGGGTGGGCCCTGAGCCCACCCGTTTTTCTTTGCGCTGAGAGGCACGCAGGGAGCGACCCGGTGTCATCCGTCGCGCGACGGCAGACCGACCTCGCGGCGGCCGGAGCCACCGGATCCTGGGGCCGACGGTGACGGCGCCAGCACGGGTTCGAGTCGTGGGATCAGCCGGATGCGCTCGCGGCGCGCCGGGATCACCCGGTAGACCTGCTTGGTCGCCTCGACGATGTGGACACCGGCGAACGGCAGCGACAGCGCAGCGCCGACGCGCTCCCAGGCCATCGCCGATTTCAGGAACCAGCCACCGACCGGGGGCATGAACAGCGCCTCGCCCCAGCCGGTCGGCGTGAACCAGGTCTGCCGCAGCAACTGCGTGATCTGCGAGCGGGAATAGGGCCGGCCATGGCCGAATGGCGTGTTGTCGGTCCGCGTCCAGACGCCGCGCCGGTTCGGGATCACGATGATCATGCGTCCCGCCGGCGCCAGCACCCGCCACATCTCCCGCAGCAGCCCGGCCGGGTCGTCCGACATCTCCAGCGCATGCACGATCAGGATGCGGTCGACCGCGGCATCAGGCAGCGGCAGCGAGAACTCGTCCACCAGCGAGGCCAGCGTCGGCCGCGCCGTCGGCCATTTCAGCACCCCCTGCGACGCCGGCATAAAGGCGATGCAGCGTTCGGAATCCTCGCGGAACAAGCCGAGATAGGGCGTGGGATAGCCGATGCCGAGCACCCGCTGCCCGGCCGCGTTCGGCCAGCGCGCGCGGATGCCGCGGTTGATCAAGAGCCGCGCGACGATCCCGAGGCGACCCGAATAGAAATTCCGCAGATCGATCACGTCCATGACGTCAATGTATCATGCGGGCGCGCGCTGCCGCGCGCCGAATATTGCGTTGCGCCTCCAGCGTTAACGCCATATCTCTGCCCGGGACATCGGAGGCCGCCCCGCAGCGCTGCGCCCGGGCTCCGCTTCCACGACCTTCTGGCATCGCGAGCGCTACCATCGTGCCTCGCCCGGTCCCGCCGACGGAGACATCATGGCCGCCGACATCCGCGTCTTCACCTGCCTGTCCGACAATTTCGGCTATCTGATCCATGACCCCGCGACCGGCGCGACTGCCTCGATCGACGCCCCCGAGGCCGGACCGATCGTCCGGCAATTGGACGCCGAAGGCTGGACGCTCACCGACATCCTGATCACGCATCATCATCACGACCATGTCGGCGGCGTCGCCGAGCTCAAGCAGAAATATGGCTGCCGGGTGGTCGCGCCGCACGACAAGACGACGGCGATCGCCAACGTCGACCTGCGCGTCGCCCATGGCGATGTCGTGAAGATCGGCGAGCTGCTCGCGCGCGTGCTGGAAACGCCCGGCCATACGCTCGACCACGTCTCCTACGTGTTCGACGCCGACAAGGCGTTGTTTGCGGCCGACACGCTGTTCTCGGTCGGCTGCGGCCGCGTGTTCGAAGGCACCTATCCGATGATGTGGGACTCGCTTCTCAAGCTGCGCGCGCTGCCGGACGACTTCCGGCTCTATTGCGGCCACGAATACACAGCCTCGAACGTCAAATTCGCGCTCACCGTCGACGGAGACAACGAGGCGCTGAAGGCTCGCGCCGAGGAAGTCACGCGGCTCCGTGCCGCCAACCGGCCGACCATTCCGTCGCTGCTCGGCGACGAGAAGACCGCCAACGTGTTCCTGCGCGCCGACGATCCGGCCGTCGCTTTGCGGCTGCGCATGAAGGGCGCCAGCGCCGAGCAGGTGTTCGGCGAACTGCGTGAGCGCAAGAACAAGTCGTAAGGCTGGGGACGACGATGACCACGCTCTCGGCTGCCGACATCATCGCGCGCCTTGGTCTGCAGCCGCATCCGGAGGGCGGACATTTTCGCGAGACCTTCCGCGATCCGGCCCTTGACGCCTCCGGCCGCGCCGCATCGACCTTGATCTATTTCCTGCTCGCCCGCGGCGAGCGTTCGCATTGGCACCGTGTCGACGCGGTCGAGACCTGGCACTTCTATGCCGGGGCACCGCTGACCTTGCGGATCGCCGCCGAAGGCCAGGCGCCGCAAACGACGACGCTGGGGATCGACCTCGCAGCCGGCCAGCAACCGCAGGCGATCGTCCCTGCCCATGCCTGGCAAGCCGCCGAGAGCACCGGCGATTGGACGCTGGTGGGCTGCACGGTGGCGCCGGGCTTCATGTTCGAAGGATTCGAACTCGCGCCGCCCGGCTGGAAGCCGGAGGTCTGAGTCAGGCGCTCGCGCCCGCGACCTTCGCGGCGGGCTCGGCAAAGCGCTGGCGCTCCTGGGCGAGGAAGCCGGAAATCGCGTCGGCCGGCATCGGCTTCGCGAAGTAGTAGCCTTGGATGTAGTCCGCGCCCAAACGCCGGAGGCTGTCGAGCTGCTCCTTGGTCTCGACACCTTCGACCACACATGAGATTTCCATGTCGGCGCAGAGGCCGGTCAGCGACTTGATAATCTTGTGGCTGATCGGGTTGGCATTGACGTCGCTCACGAAACTGCGGTCAACCTTGAGCTTGTCGAGCGGCAGCCGGTGAACGTGGCTGAGCGACGAGTAGCCGGTGCCGAAATCGTCCAGCGAGATGCCGCAACCGATCGCCTTCAGCGCCGCGATCGACTGCTCGGCGCGGGCGAAATCAAAGGTGACGGCGGTCTCCGTGATCTCGAACTCGATTCGGCGCGGCGGAACGCCGCTGGCATGAATGACCGCCAGCAGCGGAAGAACACCGTCCGGCGAACAGATGTCGTGCGCGGAGAGATTGAACGACACGCGAATGTCGTCCGGCCAGGTCCGCGCCGCCGCGAGCGCCTTGACCAGCAGACAGCGCGTCAGGCTGCGGATGACGCCGATCCGCTCGGCCGCCGGGATGAAGCTTGCGGGCGACACCGTGCCCAGCTTGGGGCTGTGCCAGCGGGCCAGCACCTCGAATCCGGTGGTGCGCGAATTCGTCGCGTCCATGATCGGCTGAAACGCCAAATCCATCTCGGCTTCGAAATCGGCCGTGCGCAACAGGTGCTCGATCACGCTGCGGCTGCGGATCTCCGCCTCGAGCTCGGTCGAGAAGATGATGGCCTGGCCGCGGGCGCGGCGCTTGGCGTGGTAGAGCGCATAGTCGGCGCATTCGTACAGCGCATCCGCGGCCATGGCCGAGCGCGGATATAGCGCAAAGCCGGTCGAGCACGACAGGCCGGTATGCGTCGTGTCGAACTGATAGGGCAGCTTGATCAGCTCGGTGATCTGCCGTCCGAGGTTGAGCAGATCGTCGTCCGTGGGGTTGCCGGCGACCACCAGTCCGAACTCGTCGCCGCCGAGCCGGGCGAGATGGACCTGGCCGCCATGGCCGGCACAGGCGTCGCGGACGCGGCGCGCGGCCTCCATCAGCACGCGGTCGCCGACCGTATGTCCATAGGTATCGTTGATCGGCTTGAAGCCGTCGAGATCGATGATGCCGACGGCGAGCCGCGTGCCGTCCCGCTCGGCCTCGGCGAATGCCTGCGTGAGCTCCGAGAAGAAGCGGCGGCGATTGGGCAGATCGGTCAGCGCGTCCAGATTGGCGAGGCGGAAGTTTTCATCCGACAGCGCTTGCGTCGCGGCCTGCTCCGCGAGCAGCGATTTGCGGCTGGCGACGAGCGCGGCGAAATCCCGATAGTAGATGAACAGCACCGTGACCATGGCGCCGGACACGAGCAACTGATTGACCGCGATCGCACGCAGCGCGTGAACGCCCGTGGACATGAAGAAGATGACGTAGGGGACGATGACCACAAGGGTCACGATCAGCGCCGCGGAGCGCAAATGCATCAGGCAGAAGATGATGCCGATGACCGTGACCGCCATGTAGAACGCGACCTGCCCCTTGGCGAACGGATCGCCATAGGGAAACAACGCGAATGACCAGACGACGAACAGCGCCCCGATCGGGCCGGCGATCCGGTTGGTGACGCGCAGGTTGCGCAGCACCTCGGCGTCGTTGCTGGCGGCCTCGCCCTGCCGCAGCCACCACAGCATGCGCGCGCCGGTAATCGTCGATAGCAGGGCCGGCACCGAAATCGTGAGCCACGTCGGCGCCAGCGGCAGGAACGTGTAGGCGAGCGCCAGGCTGTTGGTGATGAGAATGAAATAGAGCAGCGGCACCTGCTTCGAGAACGCCTGGAACTGCGCGCGCGTCAGCTCGGGATTGTCGGCGGGGACGCGAAACAACTCCCCCGCGCGGGCCATGTAACGTCTCACGTCCGGCATCGCCGCCCCGTTGTCAGCACCATTTGCCGCGAACTATCGCGCGGGACGGGTAAAGGGCGGGTTAGGTGCAGACCGCGCCAAACCGTAATCGGCGGTTGTGAGCTACCGGCCGGCGCGCTGGTTTTGCGCACGGTTAAGTGCGCATCAAGGATAACCGGCGGATTCGGGCCGCCGTACCGAAGTCCGCATGCGAGCGGGCACAGCCTGGCTTTCGCTCAACCTGACGCGGTCAGCGCTTGCGCAGAAGGAACATGTCCTTGGCCGCGACCAGACCGCCGCCGGCGATCAGCAGCGCCGCCACGGCGATGGTCGCGCTCGGCCGCGCGTAGCCGGCAACGATCAGGAACGCCGTCGACAGCAGCGGCGTCGCATAGGACGCCGCACCGAGCACCCGAATGTCGCCCCGCTTCATGCCGATGTCCCAGGCGTAGAACGCAGCACCCACCGGGCCGATGCCGAGACCGGCAACAGCGAGCCACTGCGTCGGGCTGTCGGGCCAGACCGTTCGCTCGACCGCAACATGGACCAGGGCCGCCAGCGCGGACGTCGCCAGGCAGAAGCCGGCGACCGCATCGGTCGGCACCGCCTTCAGACGACGCGAGAGCACCGAATAGATCGCCCACACGAACGCCGCGACGAAGGCGGCCGCAAGCCCCGGCAACTGGCTCGCAGCGAAGCTCGCACCGTTGCCGAGCAACAGCAGCGCGGTTCCGACGAGACCGATCGCGGCGCCGATGACGTGATGGACCGCCAGGCGCTCGCCAGGCAGGAAGGCCGAGAACATCACGATCAGCAGCGGCCAGAGATAGTTCAGCAGCCCGGCTTCCGCCGGCGGCGCGAAGCGCAGCGCCAGGAAATACAGCGCGTGATAGCCGAACAGGCCGCCGACGCCCACGGCCCACGCCCTCGCCGGCTGCCGCAACACCTGCAGCCCATCCGGTCGACGCAACACACTGAGCAGGCCGACCGCGCCGCCGACAGCAAAGGTCATTGCCGCAAGCTGGAAGGCGGGGATCGTACCCGTCGCCACCGTCAACAAGGCGAGCAGCGACCACATCAGGATCGCGGTCAGACCGATCAGGGTCGCAGTTCGCTGGGACATCAGGCGGCAGGCTCCGTCACGGCCGGCTCATGCCGGCCACCACGCCTTCGTCCGTGCGGGGAGCGTCCAAGACGTGAATGCCCGCGGCGAGCGCGGGCGTTCGATTTCCTTAACCGCAGAAGGCGGCCGGAGGCAACGCCGCCGGCGCGGATCACACCATGTACTGGCCGCCATTGACCGACAGCGTCGAGCCGGTGATGGCTCCCGCCTCATCCGCCGCGAGGAACACCACGGCGCGCGCGATCTCCTCGGGCTCGCCGAGGCGCCCCACCGGAATCAGCGGCAGAATGGCTTTCTCGAGCACGTCCTTCGGCACCGCCTGCACCATCTCGGTGTTGATGTAGCCCGGGCAGATCACGTTGACGGTAATGCCGGCCTTGGCCGTCTCCAGCGCGAGCGCCTTGGTGAAGCCGATGTCGCCGGCCTTCGCCGCGGAGTAGTTGACTTGGCCAAACTGGCCCTTCTGGCCGTTGATCGAGGAGATGTTGATGATGCGGCCGAACTTGCGCGCGCGCATGCCCTCAATGACCGGGCGGGTCATGTTGAACAGCGAGCCGAGATTGGTGTTGATGACGGCGCTCCACTGCTCGAGCGTCATTTTGTGGAAGGCCGTGTCACGGGTGATGCCGGCATTGTTGATCAGCACGTCGATGGGACCGAGATCGGCTTCGACCTTCTTGATACCTTCGCCGCAGGCCTCGAACGAGCTGACGTCCCATTTGTAGACGGGGATCTCCGTCTCGCTCTTGAACTTCTCCGCAGCGGCATCGTTGCCGCCGTAATTCGCCGCGACCTTGTATCCTGCCGCCTTCAGCGCCTTGCTGATCGCCGCTCCGATACCGCGCGTCCCCCCGGTCACCAACGCCACACGTGCCATGTCGAATCCTTCCCTCGATGACTGATCGCACAGGACAACCTCTGGCTGCCACCGTGCATACCGTTGTTATTGGATCATGAAACGTCGTGCGACGATCAACTTGCCGCACGACCCTCGATGCTCGCTCAACTCCATTTTTTTAGTGGTCGATTATGCGACGTGTTTGACGGACATCAAGAACAAAACGCCCGGCGAGATCGCCGGGCGTTGATCTTTAGTTGAGCTGGACGCGATTGCGAAGACTGAACGGTTCGCAGTCAGTGCCGGCTTTCTAGTCGCGTGCGACGCACAGCGCGATGCCCATGCCACCGCCGATGCACAGCGTCGCGAGGCCCTTCTTGGCGTCGCGCTTCTGCATCTCATGCAGCAGGGTCACGAGCACGCGCGCGCCGGATGCACCGATTGGATGGCCGATCGCGATCGCACCGCCGTTGACGTTGACCTTGGCCGGATCCCAGCCGAGGTCCTTGTTCACGGCACAGGCCTGCGCGGCGAACGCCTCGTTGGCTTCGATCAGGTCGAGGTCGGCGATATTCCAGCCGGCCTTCTTCAGCGCCGTGCGCGACGCCGGGATCGGGCCGGTGCCCATGATCTTCGGGTCGACGCCGGCCTGTCCCCAGGACACGATCCGGGCGAGCGGGGTCTTGCCTTCCTTGGCTGCCTGCTTGGCGGTCATCAGCACCACGGCCGCTGCGCCGTCATTGATGCCCGACGCGTTGCCGGCGGTGACCGTGCCGTCCTTCTCGAAGGCCGCACGCAGCTTGGCCATGGCCTCGACCGTCGCGCCATGACGCGGGTATTCGTCGGTGTCGACCACGGTGTCGCCCTTGCGGCTCTTGACCGTCACGGGCGCGATCTCGTCCTTGAACCTGCCGGATTTTTGAGCGGCCTCGGCCTTGTTCTGCGATGCAACGGCGAACTCGTCCTGCTGCGCGCGGGTGATCTGATATTGCTTCGCAACGTTCTCGGCGGTGTTGCCCATGTGATAGCCGTTGAAGGCATCCCACAGACCGTCCTTGATCATCGTGTCGACCAGATCGAGCGAGCCCATCTTCACGCCGGCGCGCAGGTATTGCGCATGCGCCGCCATGCTCATCGACTCCTGGCCGCCGGCAACCACGATGTCGGAGTCGCCATTGACGAGCGCCTGGTAGCCCAGCGCGACGGAGCGCAGGCCCGAGCCGCACAGCTGGTTGATGCCCCAGGCCGGGCTTTCCACCGGAATGCCGGCGGCGATCGAGGCCTGACGGGCCGGGTTCTGGCCCTGAGCTGCGGTCAGGATCTGCCCCAGAATGACTTCGGACACACGGCCCGGCTCGATGCCGGCGCGTTCCAGTGCGGCCTTGATGGCGACAGCGCCCAGCTCATGGGCCGGAACACTGGCAAAGGCACCGTTGAAGCTTCCAACCGGGGTACGGGCGGCGCTGACGATGACGACATCGTCTGACATGGGCATCTCCTGGGGTTCTTGATCTTGGACGTGAAAGCGAGGGCTTGAGAACTTGAGGGTATTTGAAATGAAAATGATCTTTTCAGTTCACGGTCGTGCCAGCCGTCCGCAAGCCCCGGATTGGCGAGTGCGAAACCTTCGCGCTTCATCCTGTTAACGTCGTTGCGACATGTCAATTGGCGGCATCAGCAATTCCTGTTGCAGCGCATTCAAATTGGGATGCTTGGCCGTTTCGTGAGCAAGATTTCTGCTGCGGGATTAACCGTTCCGCACAAAACCGTAGCCGAACTCGCCCGAAAGTGATTACGTTATTGCATTGCGTAGCTCTTCGCCCTGCGGCGACGCCGCCGGGTTCCCTGTTCTCGGTTTGCATGTGTGAGCTCATGGCGAAATCTGACCAACCCACCACAATCAAGAAATACGCGAACCGGCGGCTCTACAATACCGGGACGAGTACCTACGTGACCCTCGAAGATCTGGCCTCGATGGTTAAGAACGGGGAGGATTTCCTGGTCTACGACGCCAAGACCGGCGACGACATCACGCGCTCCGTACTCGCCCAGATCATCTTCGAACAGGAGAACAAAGCCGGCCAGAACCTGCTGCCGACCACGTTCCTGCGCCAGCTCATCCGCTTCTACGGCGACAGCATGCAGATGGTGGTGCCGAAATACCTTGAGCAGTCGATCGATACCCTGACCAGAGAGCAGGAAAAGTTCCGCAAGCAGATCGCTGACACCTTCAGCGGGACGCCATTCGCGCCGCTCGAGGAGCAGGTGCGCCGCAACATGGAGCTGTTCCAGCAGACCTTCTCGATGTTCAAGCCGTTCGCGCCGCCGGCCCGCGGGGAGGAAAAGGCGGCCGAGCCGACCCCGGCCGCCGACGACAACATCGACGAGCTGCGTCGTCAGATGAAGGAAATGCAGGACCGGCTCGACCGCATGTCCGAGCCGAAGAAGGACGAGCAGCAAGGCTGACGCCGAAGGCCGGCGGCCGATCAGCTCGCCGCCGGCAACTCGACCGTGCCGTTACCGATCCACGGCCGATCGACCGAGGCGAGGCCAATCACCCGTCCCTGGATGTAATCGCAGCCCCAGTCGCGCAGCAGCGCGACCGACGCCTCGTCCTGCACCCATTCCGCGACCGTCTTGATCTGCAGCCGTCGCGCCAGCTCGACCAGCGTCTGCACGAAGGCGCGGTCGTCAGCCGAGCGCACGAGATTCTGCACGAAGGCGCCGTCAATCTTGACGATGTCGACGCCGAGCTTGCGCAGATTGCGGAACGAGGTGTGTCCGGCGCCGAAATCATCGATGGCAATTCGGCTGCCGAGATCTTTCAGCCGCGTCACGAAGCCGCGGAGATCGTCGACGTCCTGGATCTCGACCGTCTCGGTGATCTCGACGATCAGCCGTTCGGCGGCCCCCGGATGGGCGCGCATCATGGACTCGATCGAGGCCCACCAGTCCGGATCCATGGTGGTCTCAGGCGAGATGTTGAGGCTCAGGGTGACGTCGGGCGTGCTCGCAAGCTCCGCCACCACCAGCTCCAGAATGCGGTGATCGACCAGGCGGATCAGGCCGAGACGTTCGGCGACCGGCACGACGTCCGGCGCCAGGAGGGCCCGACCGTCATCCTGGCGCATCCGCACCAGGCATTCATAGAAGGCGGGCGCAAGCGTGTTGGCATTCACCACCGGCTCGAACGCCGTGACGATGCGCCGCTCATTGAGCGCGGTCACGATCTCATCGGTGACGCGGATGTTGACCTTGCGCTGCGCGTCGCGCTCCACGTTCGGCCGCCAGGTCGAGAACGATCCGATGCGGCGGCGCTTGGCGGCGTCGAGCGTCTCATGGGCGCGGTTGACCGCCTCCTCGACCGAGCGGGCGTGACGGGGAACGCTGACTGCGCCGATCGTCGCGGTGACGGCGACCGGACCAGACTTGGTCGGCACCACCTCGTCGCGCACCGTCGCGAGGAAGCGTTCGGCGGCGGTGTTCATGTCGTCCATCGTACAGTTCTTCAGGATCAACCCGAACTTGTTGCCCGAGAACCGCCCGAGCGTGTCGCCGCCGCGGAGCCGGCCCCGGATGCGCTGGGCGATCTCCAGCACGACGCCGTCGGCGACGTCGAAGCCGAAGGCGTCGTTGATGCGCGCGAGATGATCAATGCCGACCAGCATGAAGGCGCAGGAGAAGCGGAACCGCTGCGACTCCTCGATCACCTCGGCAAGCGTCGCCAACAGGTGCGTCCGGTTCAGCTCGCCGGTCAGCGGATCGTGGCGTGACAGCTTGAGCAGTTGCTCCTCGCGGGCGTGGCGCTCGTTGTTGATCCGCACGATGCCCTGGGCACGCGATGGCCGCCCATCGGGGCCGGCGAACCAGCAGCCGGTCTCCTCGACCCAGATCAGCGGCGCACCCGCGTGGGTGCGCACGCCATATTCGATCCGGTACGGCGTGCCGGCGGCGCCATGCAGCGGCGCCGCCTGGTGCATGATCTCGGAGCGGATGCTGCGGTCCGGCTCGATGAGCTTGCTGAATTCGGCGCCGTTGCAGAGTTGCGGCAGCGGAACGTCGGCAAACACCGCCCCGACGTGATCGCTCCAGACGATCACGTCGCTCGCCAGATCCCAGACGAAGGCAGCTTGGCCCAGGGACGCCAGGATCATCGCGGTCTGTGGCAATTCGGATGTCAAGATCGCCTCGTTTCGGCACAGGCCGGCAAGACCGGCGCTGATTTGGGAACGGCCGACGCGTATCAGCGCGAGCGGCGGCGGCCGACTTCGCGAATCAGACTACGCATCTCTGGTTAACGGAGAGCATGCCGAGGCGACGGGCGCGTGTCCGAGACGCGTCAACCATCTTTGGAACGTACAGCGCCCGACGCGCTTGGAACGGCATTGGCTTTGCGAGTTGGAATGGCGAAAGGCTCCGGCGTCCCATAACGTGACACGCGCGCCGGTAATGGTTGGGCAATGTTAACGATTGATCAGGACGAGGGCCGCCTGGACCGAACGGAGGAGACGTCGCGCTCGGTCGTGCTGCTGCCGGCCGGCACCAGCGACGAGCATCGCGCGCGCATGGTCCGCGCCTCCCGCCCCGACGCCAGCTTCGTCACCCATCTGATCGCGACCGCCGAGCACCTGCCACAGACCCGCACGCTGAGGCGTGCCGCGCCGGCAGACGTGCACAACGCCTATGCGGCGAGGCTTCAACCGGTGACGCGGGCCGTCGGCCGGACCCGGCAGGTGATCTGAGCGCGGCTCGCCTGCGCGTCAGGCCTTTGGCGTGTCGGTTTTTGGCGGCTCTTGGGCCCCCGGGCCGGTCACCTCGGCCTGCAACTCCGGGGCAGCGCCTTTCGGCTCCGCAGCAGCCGGCCGGGGCACCGAGCGATCGAGCAGCACCGATTCGGCGACGGAGGCCGCTGCCGGCACGGCATCGGTGGACTCCTCGTCGGGTGCAGGAGGGGCAGCGGCATCCGCCGGCTGAAGCTCCGCCCTGGCCGGTTCTTTGACCGATTCTTCGATCAGTTCGGGCTCGGGATCAGAGACGGGCACGTCGGCAGGAACCGGCGCGTGAGCAGGCGCGGCTACGAGGGCGCGGGCGGCGCGCTTGGTGCGCAGCGAGATGCCGCCGAAGAAATCGACCATCGCCAGCAGGGTCAGCAGCAGAAAGGTCGAATTCCCGAACTTCTGCCACATCACGAATTCCGCCGCGGCGCCGCCGAAGACCAGCAGCGACAGCAGATGATCGGTCAGATATTTCCCGTTCGGCTTCGCCGCCTTGATGATTTCGAGCAGCAGCAGCAGCACGCCCAGGGCCAGCAGCATGTCGCCGAGCGAGATCGTCCAGACCTCGCCGGACGGAAGCTGAAGGCGCAGCAGCGTCTCGCTGAAGGCGACCCCCGGCATCAGGAAGACGATCATGTTGTAGATCGCCAGCGGGATCAGCAGCAGCGGGAAACCGACCATGGACATCGGTTGAAGCCTTGGATGGCGCGGGCGGCGGCCCGGCGCAAAATCAATCGGTGCGAAGATGATGACAGCGAGACGGGATCACGCGACACAGATACGCAACGGTCCCGGCGAATCACGTCGCACGGGACCGCTTTCAACCCCATCGATGGCCGAATTCGGGCAGCTTGGAAAGCGGCCCGCGCGGACAATCAGGCGTCTTTCTTCTTCAGAACCTGGCGGCCCTTGTACATGCCGGTCTTCAGGTCCAGGTGGTGCGGACGACGCAGCTCGCCGGAATCCTTGTCCTCGACATAGGTCGGCTTCTTGATGGCGTCAGCCGAGCGGCGCATGCCGCGGCGCGACGGCGAAGTTTTTCTTCTGGGGACGGCCATATCGGTATCCTCTAGGGTATTTTTGCAAGGCATCGTCCGCAAAGGACGGCTGCAGCCATGAAGCTGGCGAGCCCGGATGCCGATCAAGGCCGCGCTTATAGAGGAAGGGGTGCGGCATGGCTAGGGCTCTCCGAGGCATTTTTGGCCAAAATTGCGCCCGCTCGGGTCTCAACGCCGCTCCCCCCAGCAGGTCTGCAGGCTGGAGGCCTGGGCCCGCACCATGTAGGTCGCCGACAGCCGCCGCACGCCCGGCCCCGGAACCCGGGCACTGCGCCGGACGGGGTTCGGCAGGATCGAGGCCATCAACCCCGCCTCGCGCGGGCCGAGCCCCGCGGCGGAGCGGTTGAAGGCGTAATTTGCGCCCGCCTCGACGCCGAACTGGCCGGATGGGCCAAGCTCGGCGATGTTGAGATAGATCTCGAGAATGCGCCGCTTGCTGAGCACGAGATCGATCCACAGCGCCAGCGGCAGTTCCAGCGCCTTGCGGACATAGCTGCGGCCCTGCCAGAGGAACAGGTTCTTGGCAACCTGCTGGGTGATGGTCGAGCCGCCGCGGCTGACCTCGCCGTCCTCGGCGTCGTCCATGACCTCCCGCAGCGCCCCCCAGTCGATGCCGTGATGGCCGCAGAATTTGGCATCCTCCGCGGCCACCACCGAGCGGGGCAAATACGGCGACATCGCCGAGAGGTCGATCCAGTGCCGCGTTACCGGCTGCCCCGTCACCGACCGCCACAGCATCAGGGTCGAGTCGGGGTGACCCACGGCATAGAACGGCGTCAGCGCGTAGGGCACGAGCAGCACCAGCACGACGATCAGGAGGATGGTTCTGACGGTACGCAAGGGCAGGCGTCGCTCGGGTTGGACCGCCGCGGCGGCGGACAATTGGCCGGGATTATCCGACATCTCCATGAGGTTTCCTGCTTTTTTCCGCCGTTGCGGCCGAAAGCCGCCATCGCCCCGGCAATTGACGAAGTCGCCGCCATCAACGATTGTCCGGCGAATTTTGCCCCTGGAGCTCTTGTTAAATGACTGCGACGGCCCTCACCGACTTCACCCAACGCCTGGACAAGACCGCGGAAGAGACCGAAGCCCTGCTCGGCGAGCTCCTCGGCGATGCGCCGCTGGCGGACGAGATCATCAGGCCGAAGCGGCTGATCGAGTCGATGCGCTATTCGAGCCTCAACGGCGGCAAGCGGCTGCGCCCGTTCCTGGTGGTCGAGAGCGCCGCCGTGTTCGGCGTGCCCCGGCGCGGCGCGCTGATGGCGGGCGCGGCGCTCGAATGCATCCACTGCTATTCCCTGATCCATGACGATCTGCCGGCGATGGACAATTCCGACCTGCGCCGGGGACGTCCGACCCTGCACAAGGCCTATGACGACGCTACCGCGATCCTGGCCGGCGACGCGTTGCTGACCATCGCCTTCGACATCATCACCCGCGACGAGATCCATCCCGATGCCGGCGTCCGGCTGGCGCTGACCCGGGCGCTGGCCCGCTGCGCCGGTGTCGGCGGCATGGCCGGCGGCCAGATCCTCGATCTGGCCGGCGAGGGCCGGTTCGGCGACCGCGACCCGGTCGACGTCGCTCGCGTGCAGCAGATGAAGACCGGCGCCCTGCTCCGCTTCGGCTGCATCGCCGGCGCCCTGCTCGGCCAGGCGTCGGCAGCCGAGTACCAGGCGCTCGACGATTACGGCCGCGCGCTCGGCGAAGCCTTCCAGATCGCCGACGACCTGCTCGATGTCGAGGGCGATGCCGCGACGCTCGGCAAGCCGGCCGGCGCCGACGCCGAGCTCGGCAAGACCACTTTCGTCACCCAGCTCGGCGTCGAGGGCGCCAGGCAGCGCGTCCGCGACCTCCTCGCCCGCGGCGATGCCGCGCTGTCGATCTTCGGCGCCAAGGGCGACGTGCTGCGCGCCGCCGCCCACTTCGTCGCCGAGCGCAAGAGCTGAGGCGAGGCGTTGGCCGGAGTCCATCCCGACGATCCGGACCTCGCTCGCTTCGCAAGCATGCCGGCTGCGTTGCGCGTCATCTATGCGCGGCCGCGCACCTTCGTTTCGCTGGGCATCGCGATCATCGCGTTCTTCCTGCTGCCGCAGGCGCTCCGCCTGATCACGCGGCTGCTGCTCGCCTGGGACATCTTCACCGCGCTCTACCTCGTGCTGGTCGCGGCGATGATGCTTCGCAGCGAGCATCATCACATCCGCCGCAAGGCGATCATGCAGGACGACGGCCGTTTCGTGATCCTGCTGGTCACGGCGCTCGGCGCCTTCGCCAGCATCGCCGCGATCGTGCTCGAGCTCGGCGCCTCCAAGCGCGACGCGCCGGCGCTGACGCTGGCGCTGCTCACCGTCTCGCTGTCCTGGGCCGCCGTGCATGCGACCTTCGCCCTGCACTACGCCCATGACTACTACCGCGGCGCCAAGCCCGGGGGCCTGCAATTCCCCAGCGGCGACACCGACGAGCACGCCGACTACTGGGACTTCGTCTACTTCTCCTTCGTCATCGGCATGACCGCCCAGGTCTCCGACGTCGGCATCACCGACAAGATCATCCGCCGCACCGCGACCGTGCACGGCATCATCTCGTTCATTTACAACACCGCGCTGGTCGCCCTGATGGTCAACATCGCCGCCAGCGTAATCTCGTCCTGATCAGTTGCACACCTCGACGCTGGCGTTGTTGGCCGGACCACCGCCGCCACGATATTCGAGACGGCAGCCGGGCCTGACGGCGCGGCACAGATAGGCATCGCAATAGATCTGGCCGGTGGACTTCGGCGGCCGAGCGGCCTGGGTCTGCGGCCTGGCGTAGCCCGGGGCCGACCCGATGCCGACGCCGACGCCGGCATTGGGAAGCGGCAGGCCGGGCTCGGGAGCAGCACGGGCGCGACGGCGCGACGGCATGTCCTCGTCGTCCTGCCCGCGCTTGGCGACCGGCTTCTTCTCGCGCCGCTTCTCGCATTCATTGTCGTCGTTGACGAACGAGCCCTCGGCGCAGACGACGCGCGTGCAGCGGTCGCCGTCCGGCTTGGTGCCATGCTGGCAGACCAGCGGGCAGACGCGGGCCTGCTTGAGCTTGATCGCCTGCAGCGCATCGGCCGAGGCCGCCTGGGTGTCGAGCTTGGTGCCCGCATAGCGGTTGAACTGCGACAGCGAGCGGCGCGAGGCCGAGCCCCAGTCGCCATCGGCGTCCTCGCTGAGGCAGCCGACGCGGCGCAGCTCGAGTTGAACGGATTTGGCGAGATCAGCCGGCTGCGATGGGGGAGTCAGCGAGGCGACCTCAGGCCCCTGCTGCAGGGCTGCGGCCGCCGGCGCGCCCGGCGATGTCGCCGCGCGTGGATTGTCGGCCGCCGCGAGCTGCTGCTCCTGCCGCTTCTTCTCGGCGTCGGCCGCCTGCTGCTGTGCCAGCTGATTGGCCTTCTCGGCAGCAATGCGCGCCTGCTCGGCCGCCTTGGCCTCGGCCTCCGCCTTGGCGAGGGTATCCTTGCGGGCGCCCTCCGCGACGAGTCGCGCGCGCTCGGCCTCGGTGGCGCGGGCCTTCTCGGAAGCGGCGGCGCGATTCTCCTCGGCGGTGAGCTTTTCGAGCTGCAACTTGGCAAGGCTGGCGTAGAAGCCGTCCGGATATTGCGCCAGGAACGCGTTCAGCGCGCCCTTGTTGCCGACCTGCATCGCAAGCTCGTAGTCGCGCCGGATGTCGGCCTGCGGATTTGCGGGCGGCGCCACCGGCATCTGCGTGACGACGCGCGGCACGCCAGGAACCAGCGGCACGTCCTCACCGCCCAGCGAGCCATACACGAACGGCTCCTGGCGGTTGCCGGTCGACTTCAGCACCTCGTCGCGCACGAAGCCGAACGCCTTGCGGACGTCGAGGCCGGGCGTCGCGATGTGCCGCGACAGCGCCAGTGTAAAGGGGCTGTTCTTGCCGTCGCCGTCCTGCGCCGTGGAGCCGGCCTTCGCGGAGTAGGCGATCAGCGTATTGGGGCTGGTCGGCTCGACCTTGGCGAGGCCGCGACCGAGGCTGCGGGTCGCCACCGTCCGCTGCATGTTGCGGGTGAACGGATTGTCGCGGCAGGCATCGAGAATGACCAGCCGCAGCTTCTTGGCCGGCTCGACGGCAACCAGGATGCGGTCGAGCGACAGCGTCTCGTCATAGACGTCGGTATCACGCTCGAGCCGGGCATCGATCGGGATCAGGTAGTTGGCCCCTTCGACTTCCATGCCGTGGCCCGCATAGTAGACCACGGCGATGTCGGCATCGCGCGCGGCGTCGGCAAAATCGCGCAGCGCCCGCCGGGTCTCACGGGCGGTGAGATCGCGCCTGTAATCGACGACGTCGAAGCCGGCGCTCTTGAAGGTCGCGGTCATCACCGCGCCGTCATTGGCGGGGTTCGTGAGCTGCGGCACGTTCTGATAGGCGGAGTTGCCGATGACGAGCGCCACCCGCTTCTCGGCGAGCGCGGGGTGGCCGATCAGCAGCAGCGCTGCCGTCAGGATGTAACCGCCCAATCGAAGTGACCAAGACATCGTACCCACCCCATACCGCTGGGAGATCTGCTGGGACCTGCCTATCAGAGTGCAGCCCATTCGGCTTGTGACCGGGATCACGCAGATTTATTCCCGATCGACCTGGCCTCGGCCATTATAGTCTGTCGCTGGCGCAATGACGCCAGTTCATGCCTTGCCAAGCGCCGCTTTGCATCGAAAATGCGATCCTTGTTTGTCCAGGTTCCCAGGGAGTTGGCCGTGAGCACAGACCGTTCCACCGTCGAGGCCGTCGTTCAGGGCTATTTCGATGCGCTCTACGAGGGCGACGCCGACAAGCTCGGTGCCGTGTTCCACCCCACCGCTGACCTGCGCTGGGTCGAGAATGGCGAGCTCAAGATCCTGACCGTGCCGGATTGGCTGGCCTGGGTGCGCAAGCGCCCGTCGGCGAAGGGCGAGGGCAAGCCGCGCGAGGACTTCATCGTCACCATCGATCGTTCGGACGACAAGACGGCCTTCATCAAGGTGCGGTGCCAGCTGCCGCCGCGCTATTTCACCGATTATCTCGTGGCGATGAAACTGAAGGACGGCTGGCAGATCGTGTCGAAGTCCTACCGCTACGACCTCCGGGATTGACGCCGGCGCAACGACGCCAAGCCCCCAGCCATGGAAGCTCACTTTCAGATATTCCTGATCCTGCTGGCCGTGTTGGCGGGAACCGCCCTGATCGCGCGACGCGCCAATCTCGCGCCGGCGATCCTCTTGATGCTCGCCGGCATCGCGCTCGCCTTCGTGCCGACGATGCCGGCGTTCGCGCTGCCGCCCGAGCTCGTGCTGCTGGTGGTGCTGCCGCCGCTGATCTATTCGTCGAGCGTCGCGATGAGCTGGCGCGAGTTCAAGCGCAATCTGCGGCCGATCGTGCTGCTCGCGGTCGGCTGCGTGATCTTCACCGCCTCCATGGTGGCCACCGCGACCCACTATCTTCTCGGCCTGCCCTGGAGCCTCGGCTTCCTGCTCGGCGCCATCGTGGCGCCGCCCGACGTCGTGGCGCCGCTCGCCATCGCCCGCCGGCTGCATCTGCCGCGCCGGGTCATGGTGATCCTCGAAGGCGAGGGCCTCGCCAATGACGCGACAGCGCTGATCCTCTATCGCTTCGCGGTGGCCGCCATCACCACCGGCGCCTTCTCCTTTCCGGTCGCGGCCGGCGAGTTCGGCCTGATCGTGGTCGGCGAGATCGCGTTCGGCATCGGCGTCGGCTGGCTGATGCTGCGCGCCCGTCACTATGCCCGCGACCCGCAGGTCGAGATCACCCTGTCGGTGCTGACGCCGTATCTGGCGTTCTGGATCCCCGAGCATGTCGGCGGCTCCGGCGTGATCGCGACCGTGGCCTGCGGCCTCTACATGAGCTGGAACGGACCGCTGTGGATCTCCTCGGCGACCCGCCTGCAGGGCATCTTCTTCTGGGACCTGATGATCTACCTCATCGAGGGCATGCTGTTCCTGCTGACCGGCTTCCAGATGCGGCTGATCTACGAGAAGTCGAAGGTCTTTCCGCTCGACGACATCATGATCGCGACCGCGCTGGTGCTCGCCATCGTCGTGATCGCACGCTTCGCCTGGACCTTCCCGGCGACGATCCTGCCGCGCCTCCTGAGCAGTTCGCTGCGCGCGCGCGATCCGCTGCCGCCGTGGCGGCAGACCTTCATCATCGGCTTCACCGGCGTGCGCGGCACGGTCTCGCTCGCCACCGCGCTGGCGCTGCCGCTGACGCTCTCGACCGGCGATGCGTTTCCCTATCGCGACCAGATCCTGTTCATCGCCTTCGGCGTGATCTTCTTCACCCTGATCGGTCTCGGCCTGACCCTGCCGGCCGTCGTGCGCTGGCTCGGGGTCGGCAACCAGGGTCGCGCCGAGCATCAGCGCGAGCATGAGCAGGAGATCGCGGCCCGGCGCGAGGCGCTCGACAGCGCCTTGCGGTCGCTGGAAACGATGACCAGCGATCGCGAGCTGTCGGACGAGGTGGTGCGGCTGCTGCGGGCGCGCCACGAGGTACGGACCAACCAGCTCCCGGAAGGTCTGAAGCCCGAGGACAACGACGCATCGGCGCTCGGCATCGAGCTGACCCGCGAGCTGATCACGGCGGAACGCAAATTCATCCATGTGATGCTGCGCGACGGCAAGATCACCGACGAGACCCGCCGCCGCATCGAGCGCGATCTCGATCTGGAAGAGGCGAGCCTCGCCAATCGCGAATATGGGCACGTGCCGCTGTAGGAGCGGAGGGCTGGTGGCGGGGTTGTAGGACGCGATGTTGCGGCAAACGCCGTCATTGCGAGCGCTGCGGCGCAGCGAAGCAATCCAGAAATCCTTGCGCGGCCCTGGATTGCTTCGCTTGCACTCGCAATGACGTGGATAGAGCCGCGCACATCTCTCCCCGCTATCGAGGGGAGCCTCACCCTCACCGCTCGATCATCCAGCGCGTCACGGCCTGATGGTAGTTCATCGGGCCGGGCACGGTCTTGTAGGTCTTCAAGTAGCGGAATCCGGCCTTCTGCAGGGCGCGGTTGGGGGCGGTGTTGTAGGCGTGCGGCTCGCAGAACAACTGCTTGAGCTGCAGCCGCTCAAAATAGAAATCGATACTGCGGCGGACGCATGCGGTGCCGAGGCCGCGGCCGCGCAGCTCCGGCTCGGTGACGTGCAGATGCATGTGGGCGCGGTTGCCGAACACGATGCGGTCGCAACTGGAGAAGCCGATCGGGCGGCCGTCGAGCCGCCAGATCACCAGCAGCGCCGCGCGCTCGGCCAAGGGCGTGTCGTAGAGCGTCTGGAACAGTCCGGTCCACACCTGCCTGGTCGGCATCCGCGTCGGATCGATGCCCATCACGTCGAGCTGCTCGATGCTCGACGAATAGAAGTAGTCGATGACCATCGAGGTCTCGGCGAGTTCCATTTCGCGGATGTCGAGATTCATCGAGGCGTCCTCTTCAGCAGGCCTCAAGGTGCTGATCATGCGGGCGGCAGTGGGGCGGGCGCCGTTCTGATGGGGGCAACCGCGACATCACGGCGTGCGTTGCAGCCGATCCGCGTGCAAAAATTTCAGACCGCGGCGCGCGGCACAAGCAGCCGTCGGTTGCAGGTCGGCTGTCGCTCTCACGGCAGGCCGATTGGACATGAAATCTAGCTGAGGACTCTTTCTCAAGCTCCCCGCCTGCGACAGAGGGATCGCATATGACGATCGGAGTTGTGCGACCGTCTGCTGCCACATCGTCATGGCCGGGCTCGTCCCGGCCATCCACGCCGCTCGGCATCCTCGGAACGACGTGGATGCCCGGGACAAGCCCGGACATGACGGAGTAACGAATGGTCAGGCCTTCTCGCCGCAAGCAACCGCCCGATCAACCCAGCGGACAGGAGGCGCCGCTGGCTGAGCCGGGACCAGCGTGCCGCCCTACTCCGCCGCGGTCACGTTCTCCGGCGCTTTCGCGCCGCTGCCGTAGCGCTGGTCGATGTAGTCGATGACCAGCGCCTTGAAGTCGGCGGCGATGGTGGGCCCGCGCAGGGTGCGGAACTTCTTGCCGTCGACGAAGACCGGCGCGGCCGGGGCCTCGCCGGTGCCAGGCAGCGAGATGCCGATATTGGCGTGCTTGGATTCGCCGGGGCCGTTGACGATGCAGCCCATGACGGCGACGTTGAGCGCTTCCACGCCGGGATATTGCGTCTTCCAGGCCGGCATCTCCTCGCGGATGAAATCCTGGATCGAGCGCGCCAGCTCCTGGAACGTGGTCGAGGTGGTGCGGCCGCAACCCGGGCACGCCGCGACCAGCGGCACGAAGGTGCGGAAGCCCATGGTCTGCAGCAGCTCCTGCGCGACCTGCACTTCGAGGGTGCGGTCGCCGCCGGGCTCCGGGGTCAGCGAGATGCGGATGGTGTCGCCGATGCCCTGCTGCAGCAGGATGCCGAGCGCCGCCGAGGAGGCGACGATGCCCTTCGAACCCATGCCGGCCTCGGTGAGGCCCAGATGGATGGCGTAGTCGGAGCGTGCGGCGAGGTCCTGATACACCGCGATCAGGTCCTGCACGGCCGAGACCTTGGCCGACAGGATGATGCGGTCCTTCGGCATGCCGAGCTCCTGGGCGCGGGCGGCCGACAGCAATGCCGACTGCACCATCGCTTCGCGCATCACCGCGCGGGCATCGCGCGGGCTCGCGGAAGCGGCGTTCTCGTCCATCAGCTTGCTGAGCAGCTCCTGGTCGAGCGAGCCCCAATTGGCGCCGATGCGCACCGGCTTGCCGTATTTGTTGGCGAGCTCGATGATGGTCGAGAACTGCGTGTCCCGCTTGTCCTTGAAGCCGACATTGCCGGGATTGATGCGGTATTTCGCCAGCGCCTCGGCGCAGGCCGGATAGTCGGTCAGCAGCTTGTGGCCGATATAGTGGAAGTCGCCGATCAAGGGCGTGGTGATGCCGCGCTTGTCGAGCTGCTCGCGGATCTGCGGGACGGCCGCGGCGGCCTCCTCGCGGTCGACCGTGATGCGGACCATCTCGGACCCGGCGCGCGCCAGCGCTGCAACCTGGGCCACCGTCTGGTCGACGTCGGCGGTGTCGGTGTTGGTCATCGACTGCACCACGATCGGGGCGCCGCCGCCGACGGCGACGTTGCCGACCATGACGCGGGTGGTCTGATGCCGGGGAGCGGGTCCGGCGACATCGGACGCTGAGGTGTTCTCGGTCAGGATCTCGGGCTTGTTCATGGGCGCTCGGATATCAGGTTTTGGTGACATTCAGCAATGGATCAGTCGCGGCCAGCACCACGCGGTTCGGGCGGTTTACGAGAAAAAGCCCAACGATCACAAGCACGGCAGCCAGGCCAAAGGCCAGCGTCAGGGCGTCATGCAGGATGAAATAGCTCGCCACCACCCCGAATAAAGGGGTGATGAAGGTAAATGCCGACAATTTGCTGGCCGAGTAGGCCTTGATCAACGCGAACCAGATCGTGAACGTGGTCCCGACCACCCAGATCGACTGGTACGCCATCAGGCCGATCACGAACGGGCTGGGAACCTGGGTCAACCGCTCCCCGGCAATGAGCGCCGCCACGGCCATGATCGGGACGGAGACCGCGACCTGGTACCCCAATGCCCGCTCGGGCGCGATGAAGCGCAGCCGGGTGCCTTTGACGAACACCGTGGTCACACCCCAGAGCAGGCCGCCGCCGACCACCAGGAGATCGCCGAGCAGCACGCGGCCGTCGACATCGGCCTGGGGAATGCCGATCGCCAGCGCCACACCGGTGAAGCTGAGCGCCAGCCCGCCCCATTGCGCCGGCCCCATCCGCTCGCCGAGGAAGCGGAACGAGCCGAGCGCGACGAAGAACGGCGCGGTATACAGGAACACGATGGCGCGCGACGCCGAGGTCAGCAGCAGGCCCTGATAGATCAGCACGAATTCCAAGCCGAACAGCAGGCCTGCCACCAGGCCGAGCCCCAGCGTGCCGTCGCGCTCGAACATCTTCACGCCGCGCACCCGCGCGAACACCAGCAGCACCGGCAGCGCACCGAGCGAACGGAAGGTGGCCTGCAGCAGCGGCGGAATTTCAGGCAGCGCGAGCTTCACCGCGATCTGATTGAACGCCCAGGACAGGCACAGCACGAGGATGACGGCGATCGCGCCCAGGCCGAGCGGCCGGGTCGCGGCGGAGGAGGTTGACGTTGCGGACACGAGGACGTTGGCTCCCTGGCGCGTTTCTTTGTATTCGGACCGCCATCAAGGTGTGGTCAGCTTTGTCTTTGTCGGTCGGAGATGATGCGGAGGTAGAGCGGCGGCGGTGCTCGCCTCTCCCTGCGCGCACCGTTCTCGCGCTGAACCTCGAATACGACAGTCATTCACACGTGTATAGCTTCGGCCGCAGTGACGGACCTCACGCGGCCCTCTGGCAATGCGCGCACAACCCGGTGATCTCGACGACGGAAAGCTTCGGTGTGAAGCCCGTTGCCGCAGCGGCCAGCTTCAGGCTTTCCGCGATCGGCGCTGCCGGAACCTCGCCAACGGCGCCGCAGCTCTCGCAGATCAGGAACGCCACCAGCGCGGTCTGCTCGTGGTCGTGGGCGCAGGCGAGGAAGGCATTTCGGCTCTCGATGCGGTGCACCAGGCCGTTCGCCATCAGGAACTCGAGCGCGCGGTACACGGTGATCGGCGCGGGCCGCGCGGTGACCTTGGCAAGTTCCTCGATGATCTCGTAGGCCCCGAGCGGCCGGTGGCTCGACAGCAGCGCCTCCAACACCTGGCGGCGCTGCGACGTGAACTTCTGGCCGCGCTGAGCGCAGATGCGCTCGGCATGGTCCAGGGCATCGGCCGCGCAGCGGCCATGGTCGTGGTCCGGCGCCGGGAAGGTGGGCTTTGCGAGGGTCATTGCTGACAATCTAGCATCTCGGGCCGGTCTCGCCAAAGGCCGCGGCCGAGCCATGCATCTTCGGCGGGGCCGGTGCGCTCGGCGGGGCCATCAAATATTCATAAGCTTGCTTATTATATCGGAGGCTCATTACAGCCAAAGCTCAATTTCTTCCGCCACTGAATCGAGATCCGCCATGACCCGCACGTCCGCGGACGTGAATTTCCTGTTTACGCTCGGCGAGCTGCAGCGCCTGGTGCGCGCCTATGCCGACAAGGAGGCGGCGCGCTTCGGCATGACCCGCGCGCAATGGGCCGTGCTGGCCAAGGTGGAGCGCAACGAGGGGATGAAGCAGTCCGAGCTCGCCGAGCAGATGGAGATGCAGCCGATCACGCTGACGCGGCTGATCGACAAGCTCGCCGACGCTGGGCTGATCGAGCGGCGCGGCGACGACACCGACCGCCGCGTCAACCGGCTCTATCTGAAGAAGGCCGCGCGTCCGCTGCTCGCGAAGCTCGCGGTGCTGCGCGGCGATCTGACCGACACCGCCCTTCAGGGCATCAGCGCCGACGACGCCGAGCGGCTGATGACCCACCTCGAGGCCATCAAAGAAAACGTGAGAAACGCCCTGCAGTCGTTGTGCGACGAGCAGCGAAAGGAGCAGCGCTATGGCTGAGCCCGCCCTGAAACTCGCCCCCGAACAGAAAGCCGGCTCGGATGCGGCGGCCGACGCCGAAAAGCCGGCGCGCCCCGGATTCGTCCGCCGCTACCGTCGCACGCTGCTGCTGGTCGTGCTGCCGCTCGTCGCCGCCGTCGGCGGCCTCGTGCTCTATCTCAACGGCGGCCGCTACGTGACGACAGACGACGCCTATGTCGGCGCCCAGAAGGTGCTCATCACCCCCGACATCTCCGGCAAGATCATCAAGGTCGTCGTCAAGGAAGGCCAGCAGGTGCAGAAGGGCGACGAGCTGTTCGAGATCGATCCCGTGCCCTACCGCCTCGCGGTCGACCAGACCAAGGCGGCGCTGGAGCAGGCGCGGACCACCTACGACAACCTCACCGCCAACATCAAGATCTACGGCCAGATGCTCGACCTCGCCAACCAGGGTATCGACCTGAAGCAGAAGGACGTCGAGCGCAAGCAGACGCTCGCCAAGAACAATTTCGGCTCGCAGCTCGATCTCGACAACGCGGCCAACGCGCTGGTGACGGCCGGCGCGCAGGCGCAGTTCATCAAGCAGCAACTGTCGAACGCGAAGACGCAGCTGCTCGGCAATCCCGAGCTGCCGCTGGAGCAGTTCCCACCCTACGTCCAGGCCAAGGCCAAGCTCGACGAAGCGCAGCGCGACCTCGACCACACGACGTTGCGCGCGCCGATGCCGGGCATCGCCACGCAGGTCGACCAGATCCAGCTCGGCCGCTTCGTCACCGCGGGCACACCGGTGTTCTCGGTGATCGACATCGCCAATCCCTGGGTCGACGCCAATCCGAAGGAGAGCGACTTCACCTATGTCGCGGTCGGCCAGCCGGTCGAGCTCGACGTCGATGCGTTCCCGAACCACCGCTTCAAGGGCACGATCGGCTCGCTGTCGCCGGGCACCGGCGCGCAGTTCGCGATCCTGCCGCCGCAGAACGCAAGCGGCAACTTCGTCAAGGTCGTGCAGCGCGTGCCGGTGCGGATCTATTTCGACAAGAACGACAAGTATGTCGCGCGGCTGAAGGCCGGCATGAGCGTGAACGTCGCGATCGACACCGGCCACCAGCGCACCCTGGCCGGCCTGTTCGGCACGGCGCATGCCGCGGAGAAAGAGGAGTAGCGCGCCATGACTGCGCCGGCGGCCTCATCAGCGGCGGTTCCGGGCTTGCGCCGCAACATGGTCACGATCTGCGCCATGACGGCGACGATCATGCAGGCGCTCGACACCACCATCGCCAACGTCGCCCTGCCCTACATGCAGGGCACGCTGTCGGCCTCGCAGGACCAGATCAACTGGGTGCTGACGTCCTACATCGTCGCGGCCGCGATCATGACCGCGCCGGTGGGATGGATCGCCAACCGCTTCGGCCGCAAGCGCACCTTCATCGTCTGCTCGGCCGGCTTCACCATCGCCTCCGTGATGTGCGGGCTCGCCCAGGACATCACGCAGATGGTGTTGTTCCGCCTGCTGCAGGGCGTGTTCGGCGCCGCGCTGGTGCCGCTGTCGCAGGCCGTGATGCTGGACTCCTACGCGCTGCATGAGCGCGCCAAGGCGATGGCGATCTGGGGCATGGGCGTGATGCTCGGCCCGATCATGGGGCCGTCGCTGGGCGCCTGGCTGACCGAGACCTATTCCTGGCATTGGGTGTTCTTCGTCAACCTGCCGTTCGGCGCCGTGACCGTGCTCGGCCTGATGGCGTTCATGGAGGAGACCAAGCCGAACGCGGAGCTGACCTTCGACTGGTTCGGCTTCGCTGCGCTCGCCATCGGCATCGGCTCGCTGCAGATCGCACTCGACCGCGGCGAGGATCAGGGCTGGCTGGAGAGCAACGAGATCATCATCGAGTTCATCGTCGCCGGCGTCGGCTTCTACTATTTCCTGGCGCATTCGCTGACGACGCAGCGCCCGTTCATCCAGTTCGCGCTGTTCAAGGACCGCAATTTCGTCGGCGGCTGCGTGTTCATGACGGTGATGGGGCTGGTGCTGTTCTCGACCATGGCGCTGTCCTCGCCCTATCTGCAGAACGTCATCGGCTATCCCATCATCACCGCCGGCGTGCTGCTGGCGACCCGCGGCTGCGGCACGTTCGTCGCGATGATGCTGGTCGGGCGGATGCTGCGCTATATCGAGGCCCGCACCTTGATCATCGTCGGGCTTGCGCTCACGGCGCTGTCGCTGTTCCAGATGACGGCGTGGACCGACCAGACCGGCGTGCCGGAGATCATCACCATCAGCATCATGCAGGGGTTTGGCTTCGGCCTCGTCTTCGTGCCGCTGTCGACGGTTGCGTTCCTGACGCTGCCGGGCGAGCTACGGACTGATGGAACCTCGATGCTGACCCTGGTGCGAAATGTCGCAAGCTCGATCGGCATCTCCATTGCGATCGCGCAGCTCACCGAGGGAACGCGGCGGAACCACGCGATCCTGGTCGAGCACATCAACCCGTTCAATCACGCGCTGCAGATGCCCAATGTTGCCGGCCTGCTGAACCTGTCCACGGATGCCGGTCGCGCGATGGCCGATGCGATGGTGATGGTGCAGGCGCAGATCCTCGCCTTCTCGCACGACTACCAGCTGGTCATGATGTTCATCCTGGTCTCGATCCCGCTCGCGGTCATGATCGGCTCGACTCGGACGGCACTGCGCCGCGCAGGCGGCACCGGCCGATCACGCGGTGATGGAGTGACCGTTCCCCGCGACGGAAAAAGCGTGCGCTGTTGAGACGCAGCGGGACCGGGATAGCAAAAAGGTGACCGCGACGTGATGGATTTGTAACTTCAATCCGGCGCGTTTCCGGCTATCTTCTGCCCACCCCACTCGGTTCTCTGCGTATGAGTTGCGCGCAGGGACTGCACTTCATGAGCGCCCCACTCGTGATGTGCCGGGCGGGGGCGGTGGCTCCTCCAGCGCCGCCCCCAGCCCCGGGGGAATTGGTCGCTCGCGTCGCGGGCTGACGGTATCAAGAATCCCAAACCGAGAACCTCCGCTGTCGTCCCGGGCAGGCCCGATGACGCAAAGCGTCAGCGGGCGCCGACCCGTCTGCCACGCAGTCTGCGTCGCGCTCGCCACCTCGGCACGGGTGCTCGCGGTCTTGTTGGCGATGTCGCGCTCGTCGAGGAAGTTCTCGGCGTTGAAGAACGAGATGTCGGTCTGGTCGAGCTTGGTCGGCGACACCGATTCCAACTCCAGGCCGTTGGACTGCACGTCGGCCTCGACCGCGGCCTGGACGTGCTTGACGAAATCCGAGCGCTTCTCCTGCAGGTCCAACAGCTCCATCGTCGCCGCGACCGAGCGCAGGCCGTCGACGAACTTGGCCTCGACGCCATGCCCATGCCGATATGTCGCGCCGATGCTTGCCGGCGGTTCAAGGCCGACGAACAATCTCTGGTGATCGTTAAGGGGGCTGGTAGCGACGCCGGCAAATGCACCGCAGTGACGTGTAGCGACAAGGACCTCGCCGCGCGCGTGCGGCCCTGTCTCGAGGGAGGCGCCGTCAGTCCAGCAATTCGCGGCAGCCGAGATCGTCGAACGCAAGGAAGATGCGCTCGAGATTATTCCACCAGATCACCGGCGGGAGCTGGATCGCCCATTGCCAGACCGGCTGGGCGATGTGCCAGAGTACGGCGAGACGATAGTCCTGATCCAGCGACGCCCTGTCGTAGCCGGTCACACCGCCTGCGACCAATGTCTGATGATAGCTGTCGAGCAACGGCCGCTCGATCCGCGCCCGACGGTCGGGATAGATCTGCAGCGCGATCATGTAGGCGAGATCGTTCGCGGGCACGCCGATCCGCCACTGGTCGAAATCAAACGCGCGCACGTCGTCGCTGTCGGCGGCCTTCGGCACCAGAAAATTCCAAACATGCGCGTCGCCATGCGCAATGCTGAGGTTTCGCCGCGACAGATAGCGTTCCGAGAGCCGCGGCGTCGCCGCCATCAGGCGTTCGTAGACCGCGCGCCGGTCCGCGCTCAGGCGGTCTCCCAACTGATCGGCGAAGCGCTGATAGTGGCCGGCAAAGGTTCTGCCGCGCTCGGCGCGCTCGTCCGCGGTCGCGAAGCTGCCGATGGACACGCCAAGCCGCGGATCGTCCCACCACGCCGCATGCAGCCGCGCCAGCGCCCGCACGATCCCCTCGGCCTGGGGCAGCGCGGGCGGCAGCGGCCATGGCGTCGCCGTCTGGTGCGTGTCGGTGAGATCCTCGAGCAACAAGTGCCAGGTGAGCGCGGCTTCGTCCCACGCGCCGCCGTAAGAGCCGGGCACCAGGCCCGTCGGCATGAGCCGCGCCAGTCCGCGATAAAAGTTGACCTCGTGGCGCCCGCCCCGCCACAGCGTCTTGGCGAAGGCCGGCATCGGGATTTTCAGGATCAGCACCTTCGGCGCGTCCGGGGCCGCGCCGCTATAAGACAAACCAAGGCGGATGATGCGCGACAACAGCATCGGCCGGTCGCTGATCACGGCGACGTCCGAGACCGCGCCGGACTCGAGCACACCCGCCTCACGCATCGTCGCCGTCAACGCGGCAGGCTTGGCAACGGACGGCAAGTCGGTGGAGGACATGTGGGCGCCGTCCCTTCAGGGTTGCAGCTTGCCCACACTAGCATGGATATTCCGAAGCGCTACTTGATCGGCGCGCGCGGCAGCACGGTGTCGCCGATCTCCATCCGGTAGACGTGATCGAGCGAATACCAGGGCGTGGTGACTTCGGGCTCGGTCGGATGCGGCTCGTCGTGGCGGATGAAATTGCCGAGCAGCGCCTTGGTGACGCCGAACTGGACGTCGCTGTCGATGTGCGGGTCGTTGGGGTCGTAGACCTGCGAGATCAGGACCTTGAATCCCGGCTTGACGATCAGCGCGTGCAGATGCGCCGGCCGATAAGGATGGCGGCCCTGCGCCTTCAGAAGGCGGCCGACGACCCCGTCGGTCGGGATGGGATAGCCGACCATCATCACCGAGCGAAACCAGAAGCGGCCATCGGCATCGGTCACGAGCTTGCCGCGCAGGTTCATGTCGGCCTGCTCCGGGTCCTGGTTCTCGTAGGCGCCGACCGGGGAGGCGTGCCAGACGTCGACCTCGGCGCCGGCGACCGGCGCGCCATGGGGATCGACGACGCGCCCGTTGACGAACAACGCCGGCCCTGGTGTCGCCGAGCGCACGATCGAGCCGCCGTTCGCGGTAACAGGCGAATTCAGCCGCCAGAACGGACCGAGCAGCGACTGCGCCGTCTCGGTGTTGCCGCCATCGCCATTGTTGAGCAGGCAGACCAGCGGCGAGACGCCGAGCGAGCCGGCCATCAGCACCACCTCGTTGTGGGTGTCGTTCGTGCGCTGACCGAGCTCGGCGACGAGGGCGGCGGCCTCGCGGAATTCGGCCTCGGTCAGCCTGACATCGCGGACGAAGCCATGCAGGTGCTTGATCAGCGAGACCATGATCTCGCGCAGCCGCGGATTGGTGGTCTGCTCCATCACCGCCAGCACCGCCGGCGTGACGTCCTGTTCGCGGGAGATGGTCATGGTCAATTCTCCGTCATTCCGGGGCGATGCGAAAGCATCGAACCCGGAATCTCGAAATTGTTGGGACTCATCTCCAGATTCCGGGTTCAGCCCTGCGGGCTGCCCCGGAATGACGAAGCGCTTAGCGCTTCGTCAGTTGATCGTCTCGACCGCCAGCGCGACGCCCTGGCCGACGCCGACGCACATCGTGGCGAGCGCACGCTTGCCGCCGCGGACCTCGAGGCCGTGCACCGCGGTCATCGCGATGCGCGCGCCGCTCATGCCGAGCGGATGTCCCAACGCGATGGCGCCGCCATGCGGGTTGACGAAATCGGCATCGTCGGCGACGCCGAGCTGGCGCAGGCAGGCGATGCCTTGAGACGCGAACGCCTCGTTCAACTCGATCAGGTCGAAATCGGTGATCTTCAGGCCGAGCCGCTCCATCAGCTTGCGCACTGCCGGCACCGGGCCGATGCCCATGATGCGGGGCGGCACGCCGGCCGAGGCGAGGCCGAGAACGCGCGCGCGCGGCGTGAGGCCGTGCTTCTTCACGGCGGCCTCCGACGCGAGAATCATCGCGGCCGCGCCGTCATTGACACCGGAGGCGTTGCCGGCGGTCACCGTGCCCGGATTGCGCACGATCGGCTTCAGCTTGGCGAGGCCTTCGAGCGTGGTCTCGGGGCGCGGATGCTCGTCCTTGTCGACGGTCACGGGCCCTGCCTTGCCGCCGGGCACCGACACCGGCGTGATCTCGGCGGCGAAATAGCCCGACGCGATCGCCTTGCCGGCGCGCTGCTGGGAGCGGATCGCGAACGCGTCCTGGTCGGCGCGCGACACCTGGAATTCCTCGGCGACGTTCTCGCCGGTCTCCGGCATCGAATCGACGCCATACTGCTGCTTCATCAGGGGATTGATGAAGCGCCAGCCGATCGTGGTGTCGAAGATCTCGGCCGAGCGCGAGAACGCCTCCGTCGCCTTGCCCTGCACGAACGGCGCGCGCGTCATGGATTCGACGCCGCCGGCGATCGCGAGATCGACCTCGCCCGAGCGGATCGCGCGGCCCGCGGCGCCGACCGCATCGAGGCCGGAGGCGCAGAGACGGTTCAAGGTCTGGCCGGGAATTGAATCCGGCAGGCCCGCGAGCAGCAGCGCCATACGCGCGACGTTGCGGTTGTCCTCGCCGGCCTGGTTGGCGCAGCCGAAGAACACCTCGTCGACCGCCGCCCAGTCGAGATTTGGATGCTTGGCCTTGAGCGCCTTCAGCGGTGTCGCCGCGAGATCGTCGGTGCGCACTTTCGCCAGCGAGCCGCCGAAGCGGCCGATCGGGGTCCGCACCGCATCACAAATAAACACGTCTCGCATCGCTCTCTCCCGAACTTTCGTGTTTCTGGTCAGAATTGACGGCGGTTTTAGGAGTGCGATGGGAGCAGGTCAAATGACGGGAGCGCGGGGTGGCATGCGTGGAGCCCGTCATAGACGACGCCGTTGACCGCGCGACCGGTGCGCCCCCTCTCCCGCTTGCGGGGGAGGGCTGGGGTGGGGGCAGCCCCAAGCGAGAATCCCCGTGAGGAGAGACTTCCCCCACCCGTATCGCATCTTCGATGCGATACGACCTCCCCCGCAAGCGGGGGAGGTGCAACAGCAGGCACCGCCCATCGTGGAAAACCGGGACATCGCCGCCAAAGCGGTAGGACCGTCCGGGCAAATTGGCTAGTTTCCGCGCCATGACGATCCAGCAGCCCATCTCCGTCTCCGTTCCGCCCGACGCCGCGCCCGCCGAGGCGCCGGCCAAGCTCACGCCGATGATGGAGCAGTATCTCGAGATCAAGGCGGCGCATCCGGGCCTGATGCTGTTCTACCGGATGGGCGATTTCTACGAGCTGTTCTTCGAGGACGCGGAAGTCGCATCGAAGGCACTCGGCATCGTGCTGACCAAGCGCGGCAAGCACCAGGGCCAGGACATCCCGATGTGCGGCGTGCCGGTCGAGCGCTCCGAGGACTATCTGCACCGGCTGATCGCGCAGGGCATCCGCGTCGCGGTCTGCGAGCAGATGGAGGATCCGGCGGCGGCGCGGGCGCGCGGCAACAAGAGCGTGGTCAAGCGCGGCGTGGTGCGCGTGGTGACGCCGGGCACGCTGACGGAAGACAATCTGCTCGATGCGCGCGCCAACAACTATCTGTTGTCGATCGCGCGCAGCCGCGGCTCCTCCGGCGGCGACCGGCTCGGGCTCGCCTGGATCGACATCTCGACCTCGGACTTCATCGTCACCGAATGCGCGTTCGCGGAACTGACCGCGACCCTGGCGCGCATCAATCCGAACGAGGTCATCGTCTCCGACGCGCTGTACTCGGACGAAGCCTTCGAGCCGGTGCTGCGCGAGCTCGCCGCGGTGACGCCGCTGACGCGCGACGTGTTCGACGGCGCCACCGCCGAGCGGCGGCTGTGCGACTATTTCGCGGTCGCCACCATGGATGGCCTCGCCGTGCTGTCGCGGCTGGAGGCCACGGCCGCGGCGGCCTGCGTCACCTATGTCGAGCGCACCCAAGTGGGCCAGCGCCCGCCGCTGGCGCCGCCGGCCCGCGAGGCGACCGGCAGCACCATGGCAATCGATCCGGCGACCCGCGCCAATCTCGAACTGACGCGCACGCTCGCCGGCGAGCGGCGCGGCTCGCTGCTGGACGCCATCGACTGCACGGTCACATCCGCCGGCTCGCGGCTGCTGGCGCAGCGGCTCGCCGCGCCGCTGACGGAGCCGGCGCAGATCGGCCGCCGCCTCGATGCGGTCAATGTGTTCGTGGCCGACAGCGCCGCACGCGAGGACATCCGCTCCATCCTGCGCGGCGCGCCGGACATGACCCGCGCGATGGCGCGGCTGTCGGTCGGGCGCGGCGGGCCGCGCGACCTCGCCGCACTTCGCAACGGCATCCTCGCCGCCGACCAGGCGCTGGCGCGGCTCTCCACGCTCGACCAGCCGCCGCAGGAGGTCGCATCGATCATGGCCGCGCTGGCGCGGCCGGCGCGGGCGCTTGCCGACGAATTCGCCCGCGCGCTCGACGAGCAGCTGCCGCTGATCAAGCGCGACGGCGGCTTCGTCCGGTCAGGCTATGATGCGACGCTGGACGAGACCCGCAATCTGCGCGACGCCTCGCGGCTCGTCGTCGCCTCGATGCAGGCGCGCTATGCCGACCAGACCGGCGTGAAGGCGCTGAAGATCCGGCACAACAACGTGCTCGGCTATTTCGTCGAGGTCACCGCGCAGCACGGCGACAAGCTGATGTCGGCGCCGTTGAACGCGACCTTCATCCACCGCCAGACGCTGGCGGGCCAGGTGCGCTTCACCACGTCGGAGCTCGGCGAGATCGAGGCCAAGATCGCCAATGCCGGCGAACGCGCCCTCAATCTCGAGCTCGAGATCTTCGACCGGCTCTGCGCGTCGGCGCTTGCGATCGGCGATGATCTGCGCGCTGCCGCGCACGGCTTTGCGATGCTCGATGTCGCGACCGCGCTGGCCAAGCTCGCGGTCGACGACAACTATGCGCGACCCGAAGTCGATGGCTCGCTCGGCTTCGCCATCGAGGGCGGCCGCCATCCCGTGGTGGAGCAGGCACTCAAGCGCGACGGCCAGCCGTTCATCGCCAATTCCTGCGACCTGTCGCCGACGCCGGCGCACAAGAGCGGTCAGCTCTGGCTGCTCACCGGCCCCAACATGGCGGGTAAGTCCACTTTCCTGCGCCAGAACGCGCTGATTGCCCTGCTAGCCCAGATCGGCTCCTTCGTGCCGGCGAGCCGTGCCCGCATCGGCATCGTCGACCGGCTATTCTCGCGCGTCGGCGCCGCCGACGATCTCGCACGCGGGCGCTCGACCTTCATGGTCGAGATGGTCGAGACCGCGGCGATCCTCAACCAGGCCGGCGAGCGCGCGCTGGTGATCCTCGACGAGATCGGCAGGGGCACCGCGACCTTCGACGGCCTGTCGATCGCCTGGGCCGCGATCGAGCATCTGCACGAGAGCAACCGCTGCCGCACGTTGTTCGCGACGCATTACCATGAGCTGACAGCGCTCGCCGCCAAGCTGCCGAGGCTGTTCAACGCCACGGTACGGGTCAAAGAGTGGCAGGGCGACGTGGTGTTCCTGCACGAGGTCCTGCCCGGCTCCGCCGACCGCTCCTACGGCATCCAGGTGGCCAAGCTCGCCGGTCTCCCGCCCGCGGTGATCAGCCGCGCCAAATCGGTGCTGTCGAAACTGGAGGCCCAGGACCGCGGCCAGAGCGCGCGTGCGCTGGTCGACGACCTGCCGCTGTTCGCGGTGCCCTCGCGCGCGGCCGCCGAGCCCGCGATGTCGAAGGAGGCAGAGGAGCTGATCGCCGCCGTGAAGGCCCTGCATCCGGACGAGATGACCCCGCGCGAGGCCATGGACGCGCTGTATCAGCTGAGGGCGAAACTGCCGAACACGTAGTTGCCGTCATTCCGGGGCGCGCGTCAGCGCGAGCCCGGGACCCATTTTTCGTCAGTGCATTCGGTCCGATGGATTCCGGGCTCGTGCTTCGCGCGCCCCGGAATGACGGAGAGATGAGTTCACGGTGCCGTAGGGTGGGCAAAGACGCGAAGCGTCGTGCCCACCATTTGCAGCGTGATATGAAACTCGGTGGGCACGCTTCGCTTTGCCCACCCTACGCAAGCTGACGAGCTGTCTTCCTTCTCCCCAGCCACCACAGGCCGAGATTCCACCCCACGCAGGTCGCCAGCGCGCCGCTCAACCCCACGGCTGCACCGACATGCAGGCTGCCGAGGTGCAGCACGACGACGGCGAGCGAGAAGCCGATCAGGCCCCAGGCGCCGTTGGCCAGCACGGCCGCCGTCGCGGGCCCGCCGATGCGCGGCTGCAGGATCAGCATCATCGAGGTGAAGACGATCGGAAACAGCGCCAGGATGCCGGAGACGCTGGGGCCGGCCCAGCCGGAGACCGAGGTGACGGTGGCGACGAGCGTTGCCACCAGCGAAGCGCGCAGCGGCACGTCGTACCAGCGCCGCGTGATCAGCGGCATCTTGGCGTGGCGATAGCGCTGCAGCAGCGGCAGGCAGATGGCGAACGTCACGACGTTGGCGGCGATGCCCATCAACAACGTCCACTGCACGCTCTTGATCAGCACCGCGAGGCCGAGCCACACCGCCACCGCCGTGGCACTTGCCACCAGCACGCTGCGGCGCTGCGCCAGCACGGCATAGGCAAAGCTGAGGAAGATCGTCGCGGCGTTGATCGGCAGGCTGGTCAGCGCGCCCTGCGCGATGAACGCGGCATCGTGGTCCAGCGCCAGGAAAACGTAGGTCGGCCCCGCCGAGATCGGCAGGGTCGCGACCAGCGCGCCGATGACAGGCCCGGTGCGCTCGGCGATCATCGACGCCGACACCACGAACGACGCCGCGATCGCCATGCGCAAGGTCAGCAGCAGCAGAAAGGGGGGATCGAGGGACATCAGCTCATGCTGCGCGGACAGTGATCTCCCTCCCCCGCCTGCGGGGGAGGGCCGGGGTGGGGGCGCGGCTCGGGTGGTGATAATGGGTGTGCCGTGTGGAGAGAAGTCCCCCACCCGCCTCGCATCGGCGATGCGAGGCGACCTCCCCCGCACGCGGGGGAGGCACAGACCGAGCGAGCCTCAACAGCTTGTCTCCTCAGCGGCAGCGCCGCCGTGCAACTACACCCGCTTCAAGCTGACCGACACTTTCGGGCCGTTCTTGATGGTCTGATACACCACGCAATAGCGCTCGGTGAGCTTGAGCAGCAGGTCGAGCTTGTCCTGCGGGGCGTCGGTGTCGACCTCGAAGCGCAGACGGATCTCCTGGAAGCCGACCGGGGCCTCCTTGTCGACGCCGAGCGTGCCGCGGAAATCGAGATCGCCTTCGGCCAGCACCAGCCCGCTCTTGAGCGGGACCTCGACCGCGGTCGCAACGGATTTCAAGGTGACGCCGGCGCAGGCCACCAGGGCCTCCAGCAACATGTCGCCGGAGCACAGCTCGAGCCCCGAGCCGCCGGTCCCCGGATGCAGGCCGGCCACAGCCATTGCGCGCCCGGTCTCGAGCTTGCAGGTCAGGCCCTCACCGCCGACCTCGCCCTTGGCCTTCAGCGTGATGACGGCGGCGGACGGATCGGCCTTGTAGCGTTCCTTGATCGGCGCCTGCATGGCGCGCAGCTCGGCAGCATCCATTGTCGTTCTCTCCCGGAGTCATTTCGGACGAGATGTACCGGGCCGGGCCGCCAAAGTCACCACCACAGGCTGCCGCCGGCGTCACGCCTGCCCTGCGCGTCCGGCATCGTCCGGTCGAGCGAGCGATCCAGTGCAGTGAGCACATGGCGCCTGAACTGGTCGAACAAGGGCGCGTTGCGGTCGCGCGGCCGCGACAGATTGATGGTGATCTCCTCGAACAGCCGGCCGGGATGCGGCCGCATCACCAGCACGCGGTCGGCCAGCACCACGGCTTCCTCGACGTCGTGCGTGACCAGCACCAGGGTCGGGCGCGTATCGGCCCAGAGGTCGAGCAGGTGGTCCTGCAGGTCCTTGCGCGTGAAGGCATCGAGCGCAGAGAACGGCTCGTCGAGCAGGAGCACCTCCGGCCGCGCCACCAATGCGCGGGCGATCGCGACGCGTTGCGCCTGGCCGCCGGACAATTCGCGCGGCCAGACCTTCGCTTTGTCGGCGAGGCCGACGCGTTCGAGCGCGCGCGCGACGCGATCGCGGCGCCCGGCCGCCGGCAACTCGGACAGGCCGAACCCGATGTTGTCGGCGACCGTGAGCCACGGCAGCAGCCGCGGCTCCTGGAAGATGATGCCGACCTTGGGATGCGGCGCCGTGATCGCCTCACCGTCGAGCGTCACGGTGCCGGCGCTGGCGCGGTCGAGCCCGGCGACGGCGCGCAGCAAGGTCGATTTGCCGCAGCCGGAGCCGCCGATGATGGCGATGATCTCGCCGAGCTGGATCTCGGCCGAGAACCGCTCCAGCGCGTGAACGCCGTTGGGATAGACCTTGGTGACGGAGGTGAGCTGCAGCATCAGGCGGCTCCGCTCTGGCGTGCGAAGCTGTCCTGCCAGCGCAACAGCGGCGCGGTGGCGATCTCCAAGAGCCAATCGGTCGCCTTGCCGATGATGGCGAAGATCACGATGGCCGCCACGATCTGCGCCGGCTTGCCGAGCTGCTGGCCGTCGATCAGGAGGTAGCCGAGCCCTTCCGACGCCCCCATGAACTCGGCGGCGACGACGAACATCCACCCCAAGCCGAGGCCGACGCGCAGCGACACGACGTACGCCGGCAGCACCGCGGGCAGCAGGATGCGGCGGATCATCGCCGGCCCGGAGAGACGGAAGATGCGGCCGACCTCGACGATCTTGCGGTCGACCGAGAGTATCGCGCCGGTCAGGCCGAGATAGACCGGGAAGAATACGCCGACCGCGATCAGCGCCACCTTGGAGGTCTCGAAGATGCCGAGCCACAGGATGAACAACGGCACCCAGGCGATCGAGGGAATCGCGCGCAACGCCTGGATGGTGGGATCGACCAGCCGCCGGGCGAGGCCCCAATATCCGCAGATGCCGCCGAGGACAGTTCCGGCAATGACGCCGAGGCCAAAACCGACGCCGACGCGGGTCAAGGTCATCGTGATGTGGCGGGAGAGTTCGCCGGAGCGGGCGAGCTCGCCGATGGTGGTGAAGACCTTCGAGGGCGGCGGCACCAGCCGGCCGTTGGACCAGCCGGCCCGGACGGCAAGCTCCCAGGCGAGTGCGAGCGACAGCGGCAGCAGCAAGCCGAGCAGCGGGCGCGTCAGCCGCGTGAGCCATGGCTGGCGAGCAGTCTGGGGGATGGCGGCAGCCGGCGCCTGCAATTCGACGGTCATGGTCATAGTGAGAACAGTGTCCCGCGCGGGAATGCAAGGCGTGGTGATGGTGGTGGATGGTAATGGGGCCGAGGACGGCGCTCCTAACTTGCTGTCGTCCCGGCCTTGAGCCGGGACCCATACTCCGCGGCCGCCGTGGTGAGACGAGATGCCGCTCCAGCCTGCCTCCCAACGACCTTCACGGAGTATGGGTCCCGGATCTGCGCCCGCCAGCGCTTCCGCGCTGGCGGGCTTGTCCGGGACGACACCGTTATTTTGTCTGCAGCATTGGTTGTATCTGCAACAGTGCTTCGTGCGTTCTAGTTCGTCGGCAGCGGGACCTGGTCGTCGATCAGGGCATCCAGCGTCACCTTCACATCCACCTTGGCATCGACGGCACCGGCCTGCTGCAAAGCGAGGCCCGCGGCCAAAATCGACTCGCGCTGGGGCGCGCCGATACGGCTGTGGGTCAGCTCGGTGCGCTCCTTGAGCTGCTTGTCGACGACCGTCTCCGGCAGCTTGGTCACGGCGATGAAGGTCTTCTTCAGGTCGTCGTAATTAGCCAGCGCGTCCTTGCGTGCGACCTCGTAGGTGGCGAGCACGCGGCGGACGATCTCGGGATTGTCCTTCAGGAACTGCTCACGGACGTTGAGGATGCCCCAGGTGTTGGCGTCGGCCTTGCGGTAGAACAGCCTGGCGCCCTCCTCGACCTCGGCCTGCGCCATCATCGGATCGAGCCCGGCCCAGGCGTCGACGTCGCCGCGGATCAGCGCCGCCTTGCCGTCGGCGTGCTGCAGCAATACCGGCGTGATGTCCTTGTCGGTGAGGCCGGCTGACAACAGCGCGCGCACCAAGAAGATGTGCGGATCGGTGCCACGGGTCACCGCGACCCGCTTGCCCTTGAGGTCGGCCACGGAGGCAATCTTGGAATCCTTGGCCGTGACCAGCGCGGTCCATTCGGGCCGCGAATAGACGTAGACCGACTTGATCGGATTGCCGTTGATCCTGGCGACCAGCGCGGCGGAGCCGGCGGTCGAGCCGAAATCGAGCGAGCCGGCGTTGAGGAATTCGAGCGCCTTGTTGGAGCCGGCCGACTGCACCCAGACGATGCTGATGCCGTCCTTGGCGAACTCCTTCTCCAGAAGTCCTTTCTGCTTCAGCACCAGCGACACCGGATTGTAGGTCGCCCAGTCCAAGCGGATCTCCTTCACCGGCTCGGCCGCGCGTGCAGCGCCGCATCCCAGGAGAACCACGGCCGCAACCGCAGCAAATCCGCGCCTCGACAATCCACCCATCGTCACCCCTCCAAGCCTCAAGAAACATTGCTGTGGTTTCAATGAGTTATGCCAGGGGCACGCGAGAATTGCTTTTCCTTTCGACGGCACCATTCAGAACGATCATCATCCCGTGACCACCGATGACAGCATGGATCGATTGTTGCATTGGAAGTCTCGTGACAGCACAGGCCTTGTTCGATATCCGGTTGCATCCATGGACAGCGTCGCCCCCAATTCCCACCCCGATAGCCTTTCCGATTTCGACAGCGCCGGCATCGCGGTTGCGGTCGACGCGCTGGCCGCGCAGCATTCGGGCCGCGAGGACATGTTCCGCGCCGCGGTGGTGCAATTCCTCAAGGCCGAGCTGGTCAAGGCGCGCGCAGCGGCTCAGGCGCAACTGCTGAAGGACCGCCATGGCCGGCGCTGCGCCGAGCAGCTCTGCTTCGTGCAGGACGAGATCATCCGCATCCTCTACGCCGCGGCCACCCAACACCTCTACCGCTCGCAGGTGCCGAGCGGCGCCGAGCGCATGGCGGTGGTCGCCACCGGCGGCTATGGCCGTGGCCTGATGGCGCCGGAGTCCGACATCGATCTCCTGTTCATCCTGCCCTACAAGCAGACCGCCTGGGGCGAGCAGGTCGCCGAAGCCATCCTGTATTCGCTGTGGGACATGGGGCTGAAGGTCGGCCATGCGACCCGCTCGGTCGACGAGTCGATCCGCCAGGCGCGCGGCGACATGACCATCCGCACCGCCATCTTGGAGACGCGCTATCTCGCGGGCGACCGGCCGCTCTATGACGAGTTGGTCGCGCGCTTCGACACCGAGGTGGTGCAGGGCACCGCCGCCGAATTCGTCGCCGCCAAGCTGGCCGAGCGCGAGGAGCGGCACCGCCGCGGCGGCCAGTCGCGCTATCTCGTCGAGCCCAACGTCAAGGACGGCAAGGGCGGCCTGCGCGACCTGCATACGCTGTTCTGGATCGCCAAATACGTCTACCGCGTGCGCGAGACCGCTGAATTGGTCGAGCGCGGCGTGTTCGACGCGCATGAATACCGCACCTTCCGGCGCTGCGCCGATTTCCTGTGGTCGGTGCGCTGCAACCTGCACTTCGTCAGCGGTCGGCCCGAGGAGCGGCTGTCATTCGACCTGCAGCGCGAGATCGCGGTGCGGCTCGGCTACACCAGCCATCCCGGCATGCAGGATGTCGAGCGCTTCATGAAGCACTACTTCCTGGTCGCCAAGGAGGTCGGCAATCTCACCGCCATCCTGTGCGCCAAGCTCGAGGACCAACAGGCCAAGCCAGCGCCGGTGCTGAGCCGGATGATCTCGCGCCTGACCACCGGCTCGACCTGGCGGCGCGTGCCGGAGAGTGACGACTTCATCGTCGACAACAACCGCATCAACCTCGCCGCGCCCGACGTCTTCAAGCACGATCCGGTCAATCTGATCCGCATCTTCCGGCTGGCGCAGAAGAACAACCTCGCCTTCCATCCCGACGCGATGCGCGCGGTCACGCGCTCCTTGAACCTGATCAACACCGAGCTGCGCGACGATCCCGAAGCCAACCGGCTGTTCATGGAGATCCTGACCTCCAACGACGCCGAGGTCGTGCTGCGGCGGATGAACGAGACCGGGGTGCTCGGCCACTTCATCCGCGCCTTCGGCCGCATCGTGTCGATGATGCAGTTCAACATGTACCATCACTACACGGTCGACGAGCACCTGATCCGCTGCATCGGCTTCCTGCAGGAGATCGAGCGCGGCGGTGCCGACGAGTTCGTGCTTGCCACGGACCTGATGCGCAAGATCCGGCCCGAGCACCGCGCCGTCATCTACATCACCGTGCTGCTGCACGACGTCGCCAAGGGACGGCCCGAGGACCATTCCATCGCCGGCGCCAAGATCGCGCGCCGGCTGTGCCCGCGGCTGGGCTTCAACAATGCCGACACGGAGCTGGTCGCCTGGCTGATCGAGGAGCATCTGACGATGTCGACGGTGGCGCAGTCGCGCGACCTGTCGGACCGCAAGACGATCGAGAATTTCGCCGCCGTGGTGCAGTCCGTCGAGCAGATGAAGCTGCTGACGATCCTGACCACCGCCGACATCCGCGGCGTCGGCCCCGGCGTCTGGAACGGCTGGAAGGCGCAACTGCTGCGCACGCTCTACTACGAGACCGAGCCGGTGCTGACCGGCGGCTTCTCCGAGGTCAACCGCGCCAAGCGCATCACCGCGGCGCAGGCCGAATTCCGTAACGCCTTCACCGACTGGCCCGAGGACGAGCTCAACACCTATATCGGCCGGCATTATCCGGCCTACTGGCTCAAGGTCGAGCTGCCGCGCAAGATCCGCCATGCCCGCTTCGTGCGATCGAGCGAGGATGCCGGCCACAAGCTCGCGATCAATGTCGGCTTCGATCCGGCGCGCGGCGTGACCGAGCTGACGATCTTCGCGATGGACCATCCCTGGCTGCTGTCGATCATCGCCGGCGCCTGCGCCTCCGCCGGGGCGAACATCGTCGATGCCCAGATCTACACCACGACCGACGGCCGCGCGCTCGATACCATCGCGATCTCCCGCGAGTATGAGCGCGATGAGGACGAGGGCCGGCGTGCGACCCGGATCGGCGAGACCATCGAGCAGGTACTGGAGGGCAAGCTGCGGCTGCCGGACGCCGTGGCGCGGCGGACGACGCGGGGCAAGCAGCACAAGGCGTTCTCGGTCGAGCCGGAAGTGACCATCAACAATCAATGGTCGGAGCTCTACACCGTCATCGAGGTCTCCGGCCTCGACCGCCCCGGCCTGCTGTACGAGCTGACGACGGCGATCTCGAAGCTGAATCTCAACATCGCGTCGGCCCATGTCGCCACCTTCGGCGAACGCGCCCGCGACGTGTTCTACGTCACCGACCTCCTGGGCGCGCAGATCAACGCGCCGACCCGGCAGGCGGCGATCAAGAGCGCGCTGCTGCATTTGTTGGCGAACGACGACGCGGCCGCCCAACCGGCGGCATGAGAGACCATTGCGCGGCATTGAGCCGATCGGAGCCGATTTGAACGAGGGGGCCGGCACCACCGCCGGTCCCGGCAGGCTTGGGGGAGCCGAACCATGGCATTGATTGCAAACATCGTCGTCGGACTGATCGGCCTGCTTCACGTCTACATTCTCGTGCTCGAGATGTTTCTCTGGACCAAGCCGGCCGGCTTGAGGGCGTTCAACAACACGCCGGAGCGCGCGGAGCAGACCAAGGTGCTCGGCGCCAACCAGGGCCTCTACAACGGCTTCCTCGCCGCCGGCCTGTTCTGGGGCCTCGCGCAGCCGGCGCCTGCGTTCGCCTTCCAGGTCAAGATCTTCTTCCTGCTCTGCGTGCTCGTCGCCGGGCTCTATGGCGCCGCCACCGCCAGCCGCAAGATCCTGTTCATCCAGAGCGTGCCGGCGGCAGTCGGCCTGGTGCTCGTCTGGCTGGCGGCTTGATCAGCACCGAGTCCGCGGCCGTCCTTCGAGACACCTGCGGACGATGTCGGTGCCCATGAGGACGTCATTCCGGGACATTCGCGCGCAAAATGGCGAAGCCGTTTTAAGGCGGCGACCACAGATGTCGTCCCGGGCAAGCACGGCGGTGCAACGCGCCGGCGTGCGCCGACCCGGGACTCATACTCCCGGGCGACGTTCGAGGCAGGATCGCAACTCCGAGTCTTCGCCACAGGGCGGCCTGTGGTTATGGATCCCGGCTCTGCGCCCTGACGTCGCTGCGCGACGCCAGGGCTTGGCCGGGACGACACTGAATGTCAGGGGGCAGCTTGGCTCGCAATGGTGCGAAGTCACGATCATCGAGCTTGCATCCTAAGCCCTCGCCCCGCGGAACCGCCGCAGTCCCGGGGGCGGCTCGCCTTGCGTCCGCCAAGCCGTTCCTCCACACTGCCTGTAGCGATGGCGCCCGTCCGGGCAGACCAGCCGCACAACAACATTCAGGAGGAATGCAGACCCCATGCGACAGGGATATTTCCGTCTTGCAGGCGCGGCCGCTTTGGCCGTCACCCTCTCCGTCACGTCAGCCTCGGCCCAGAAGAAGTATGATCCCGGCGCCTCCGATACCGAGATCAAGGTCGGTCAGACCGTGCCGTTCTCGGGCCCCGCCTCGGCCTATGCCTCGATCGGCAAGACCCAGGCTGCCTATTTCAACATGATCAACGAGCAGGGCGGCATCAATGGCCGCAAGATCAAGCTGATCCAGTATGACGACGCCTATTCGCCGCCCAAGGCGGTCGAGCAGGTCCGCAAGCTGGTCGAGGACGACGAGGTGCTGCTGACCTTCCAGATCATCGGCACGCCGTCCAACGCCGCGGTCCAGAAATACCTCAACGCGAAGAAGGTGCCGCAGCTGTTCGCCGCGACAGGCGCGACCAAGTTCACCGACCCCAAGAACTTCCCTTGGACCATGGGATACAATCCCAACTACTTCACTGAGGGCCGCATCTACGGCCAGTACATTCTGAAGGAGCATCCCAACGCCAAGATCGGCGTGCTCTATCAGAACGATGATCTCGGCAAGGACTATCTGAACGGGATCAAGGCCGGCCTGGGTGACAAGGCATCGACCATGATCGTCGCCGATGCCTCCTACGAGGTGTCCGATCCGACCATCGACTCGCAGATCCTCAAGATCAAGGCCGCCGGCGCCGACCTGCTGTTCTCCGCCGCGACGCCGAAGCAAGCCGCTCAGGCCATCAAGAAGCTGCATGAGCTCGACTGGCACCCCGTCCACATCGTCGATATCAATGCCACCTCTGTCGGCGCAGTGATGCAACCGGCCGGCCTCGAAGCCTCCAAGGGCGTGATCTCGGTCAATTACGGCAAGGACCCGCTCGATCCGACCTGGAAGGACGATCCGGGCATGAAGCGCTATCTGGATTTCATGGCCAAGTATTATCCGGACGGCGACAAGAACTCCAATTTCAACGTCTATGGCTACGGGAACGCACAGCTCCTGGTGACGGTGCTGCAGATGTGCGGCGACAACCTGACGCGCGAGAACGTCATGAAGCAGGCGGCGTCGCTGAAGGACGTCGTCGGCGACCTGTCGCTGCCGGGCATGAAGATCAACACCTCGCCGACCGACTATCGCGTCAACAAGCAACTACAGATGATGAAGTTCAACGGTGAGCGCTGGGAGCTGTTCGGCCCGATCCTGGAGGACAAGGGCGCGGCGGGCTAGCTGCACTCGACGTCGTTCCAGGGCGTGCGATAGCGACGAGCCCGGACCCTCGAGATTCCGGATTCGATGCTGCGCATCGCCCCGGAATGACGCGGTCAACATCGATGGGACGGGGCTGCGGGATAGCGCGGCCCCGTTCTGCATTGCGGCACGGGTTGCGCCCGTTCGTCGCTGCGTGCGCTCGCCGACGGCCATTCGACCGCATCGCGGGTGACAACGGCTGTTGCGGTAGGATCCGCCGTCGCGTCGAGGGAGTATCAGTCGTTGATGACGTCACCCAGGTCTCGTTGCTTGACGACCCGGTCGATCAAGCCCCACTGCAAGGCTTCGTCCGCGGTCATGAAGTGATCGCGATCCAGGGTGCGCTCGACGTCCTCATAGCTGCGCCCGCAATGCTCGGCGTAGAGCCTGATCATGCGGCGCTTGGTCAGCTCCATCTCCTTGGCGTGAATCAGGATGTCGGACGCCTGGCCCTGAAAACCACCGAGCGGCTGATGCACGTGAAGGCTTGCATTGGGCAGCGCCGTACGCTCGCCCGGCTCGCCCGCCATCAGAAGAAACGACCCCATCGAACGCGCCGTTCCCATGCAGAGCGTGTGTACCGGTGCTTTGACGAATTGCATCGTGTCATACATCGCGAGGCCGCTGGTGATCACGCCGCCGGGTGAATTGATGTAGAGATGGATCGGCCGCTTTGGGTTCTCCGCCTCGAGAAACAGCAGTTGCGCGCAAACCAGGGCGGACACCGTGTCGTTGACCTCGCCGTTGAGGAAGACGATCCGCTCACGGAGCAGCCGCGAATAGATGTCGAAGGATCGTTCGCCCCGACTGGACTGCTCTATGACCATAGGGACGAGTTGCATCGTGTCGCGCATGCGCGAGCTCCCGGTTTCAGTGGGTTGTTAGTGAACTAGAGCGTCAAGCCGCGCGCATCAGGTTGCGCCGGTTGCTGTTCGCCGCCGGCGGCGTCCGCCGCATCAGCTTCGTGACGACCAGTCCGTGAATGATTCTCAGCCTGGTCCCGCCTGCGGCATTGGGCATGACCTGGAACGTCACGATGCTCTCGAGGTACGGCGGTTCGTCGTCGCGCATTCGGTAGCGAACTTCTTCGCCGGGCGTCGAGGAGATCGGGGCGGCATCGGCCAATTCTCCTGAAGGCAGCCAGTTCTCGCGCAGCGCGGGAATGCTGATCGCCCGCCACACCTTCTCCGGCGAAGCGTCGAGCTCGTAGTCGAGCACCAGATCGTCGCTCTGCCGGTCAGCCTTGATATCGGTCATTGGTCCATGTCCTTCAGCACGGCCTTCAACGCATCGACCCGCGACGGCCAGTAGGCGCGGTACTTCGCCAGCCAGCGCGCGATCTGCGCCAGGCCCTCCGGATCGACCTCATAGTTGACGAAGCGACCCTGCCGTTCTTCCCTCACCAATCCCGCGCTTCTGAGAACCGCGAGGTGCTGGGACATCGCCGGCTGGCTGATCGTCAGACCCTCGCGAAGCGCGCTGGCATTCATGCTGCCGTTCGCCAGCTTCTCGAAGATCGCGTATCGCGTCGGATCAGCCAGGGCCCTGAAGATGTCACTCTCGATCATGCCAACACATAAGCATAAACTTATGTGTCATGCAAGCCGGCTTTTTCGATCGCTCGATCGTCAAAAGCATGCTGCGCAGTTCTCGCCGCTTCCTCCTTCACGTCATGCCCCGCGCAGGCGGGGCATCCAGTACGCCGCGGCGTCTCGGTCGATCACCACCGTCTCGGAATACTGGGTCACCCGCCTTCGTGGGTGACGACGGCGGCGATGAAGACACGCCCCGACCCAGCCCACCGCTGCGCTCCCTCCCCCCTTGTGGGGGAGGGTTGGGGAGGGGGGTAGCTCCGGGCGACCGTCTTCGCGGCTACCCCCCTCCCTAGCCCTCCCCCACAAGGGGGGAGGGAACGTACCTTTTCCTCAGCAAGCAGCGGTGTCCAAAGATGGGCACGCCGAAAGCAGCCTACGCCGTCGGCACCTCGCCGAAATTCCTCCCCACCGGCAGCACAGCGTGGCGGATCAGGCGCGAGTCTTCGACCGCAGCCTGGCGGTGCTTCACTGCCTCGCGATAGACGGGATCGCGGATCATCTCGACGAAGGCTTGCACGCTCGGATATTCGGCGATGAAGCAGTGATCCCAGTATTCCTCCTGCGGACCGATCAGCATCAGTTCGAAACGACCCTGCCAGACTACGCGGCCGCCGAGGCGCTCGAACACCGGGCCGCTCTCGCGGCCATAGGCGGCATAGGCTTGCGCGCCGCTGACCTTGCGTCCATCGGGATAGGCCGCCTCCTTGCGCAGCCGCACCAGGTTCAGCATGTGGATCGGACCCGGGCGGTCATTCTCCCGGAACTGCGCGAACACCTCCTTGGTGGGATCGATATGGCCTATGAATTCCCTCGCCTGATTGTTGTTGACCTTCACTTAACCATAACGCGGCGTTAGCGGCGCGAAACTCCTAATCGCGCGTTAAGCTCTTCCTAACTGCCCCTTAAACTCCGGACATTACCGTGGTCGGACGGCGGGGTCGCGGGCTCGGGTTGCGTATGGCGCGGGGACGGAAACAGAGCGGCGGACGCAAGGAGCCGCGATTCGGTCTTGCGGCCGCGATGGCCGATCTGCGCCTCGACCCCAAGGATCGCATCCCCTCCGGCAACAACGCGCCCAAGAAGTCCGCTGCGAAGAAAAGGCCGGTCGAGCCCGACGACGAGGACGATGTGCCGGCGCGCGAGCCGAAGACCTCAACACCGAAACCAAAGCCGAGCCGCGGCAGGTCGCGCTGGGGATTGCCGATCGGGCGCATGTTCTACTGGGCGCTGGTCTGCGGCCTGTGGGGCGTGATCGCGCTGGTCGGCGTCGTGATCTGGGCCGGCGCGCATCTGCCGCCGATCCAGTCGCTGGAGATCCCCAAGCGGCCGCCGACGATCGAGATCGTGGGCTATGACGGCACCATGCTGGCGCAGCGCGGCGAGATGGCCGGCGCCAATGTCGCGCTGAAGGATCTGCCGCCCTATCTGCCGAAGGCCTTCATCGCCATCGAGGACCGCCGCTTCTACCAGCATTTCGGCATCGACCCGATCGGCATCGCCCGCGCTGTCGTCGCCAACATCCTGCATCGCGGCGTATCGCAGGGCGGCTCGACCCTGACGCAGCAGCTCGCCAAGAACCTGTTCCTGACCCAGGAGCGCACGCTGGCGCGCAAGCTGCAGGAGGCCGAGCTGGCGCTGTGGCTGGAGCGCAAATATTCCAAGCGCGAGATCCTCGAGCTGTATCTGAACCGGGTCTATTTCGGCTCCGGCGCCTATGGCGTCGAGGCGGCCGCGCAGCGCTATTTCGGCAAGTCCGCGCGGCAGGTGACGATCGGCGAGGCCGCGATGCTCGCAGGTCTCGTCAAGTCGCCGTCGCGGCTGGCGCCGAACCGCAACCCGGAGGGCGCGGCCAAGCGCGCGCAGACCGTGCTTGCGGCGATGGCCGAGGCCAAGTTCATCACCGACGCCCAGGCGCAGGCCCAGATCGCGCATCCTTCCGTGGCGGTGAAGCCGGCCGGCGCGGGCACCGTGAACTACGTCGCCGACTGGATCGGCGAGGTGCTCGACGACCTCGTCGGCCAGGTCGAGGAGTCGATCGTCGTGGAGACCACGATCGATCCGAAGCTGCAATCCGTCGCCGAGGCCGCCATCATCGACGAGCTCGCGGCCAAGAGCGTGAAGTTCAACGTCAGCCAGGGCGCGCTGGTGGCGATGACGCCGGACGGCGCCGTGCGCGCCATGGTCGGCGGCCGCAACTATTCCGACAGCCAGTTCAACCGTGCCGTGACCGCCAAACGGCAGCCCGGCTCGGCGTTCAAGCCGTTCGTCTATCTCACCGCCATCGAGCAGGGCCTGACGCCGGACACGGTGCGCCAGGACGCGCCGCTCGACCTGAAGGGCTGGAAGCCGGAGAACTACACCCGCGAATATTTCGGCCCGGTGACGCTGACCCAGGCGCTGGCGATGTCGCTCAACACGGTCGCGGTGCGTGTCGGTCTCGAGGTCGGACCGAAGAACGTGGTGCGGACCGCACACCGCCTGGGCATCGCCTCCAAGCTCGATCCCAACCCGTCGATCGCGCTCGGCACCTCCGAGGTGTCGATGATCGAGCTGGTCGGCGCCTACGCGCCGTTCTCCAATGGCGGGGTCAGCGTCTCGCCGCATGTGGTGACGCGGATCAGGACGCTCGACGGCAAGCTGCTCTACATGCGCCAGGCCGAGCAGCCGGTGCAGGTGATCGAGCCGCGCAACGCGGCGATGATGAACCAGATGATGCAGGAGACGCTGATCTCCGGCACCGCGAAGAAGGCGGAGATCCCGGGCTGGATCGCCGCCGGCAAGACCGGCACCAGCCAGGATTTCCGCGACGCCTGGTTCATCGGCTACACCGCGCGCCTCGTCACCGGCGTCTGGCTCGGCAATGACGACAACTCGCCGACCAGGAAGGCGACCGGCGGCGGCCTACCCGTCGAGGTCTGGACCCGCTTCATGCGCGCGGCGCATCAGGGCGTGCCGGTGGCGGCGCTGCCGAACGCGCAGGGCTCCGGCCTTGTGCCGACGCTGGCGCAGATCGCCTCGCAGATTTCAGCACCGTCGGCCCCCGCACCCAATGCAGCCTACTCGGCGCGCTCGGCGGCGCCGAGCCCGAGCCGCAGCAATGTTCGTCCGGAGCCCGCGGCCGGGCTCGACGGCTGGCTGGTGGACCGGTTGTTCGGCGGCCGGCGCTGATCTGATTGCACCACGACCACCGTCATTCCGGGGCAAGGCCGCAGGCCTTGAACCCGGAATGACGACGGAAGCGCAAATGCGCTGCGTGTTGCGACACAACGAGCGATGCTCGTCAGGGGAAGACAGTGAGTCCGGCCTGATCAGCCCGCGGCGGCCGCAACGGGCCGCGATGACGGCTCGCTTTTCGCAGCACCCTCGCCTTTCGCATCACCGGAGGCCTGCGCCAGCGCGCGTCCGACGAGCCGCAGCATCAGGCTCGCGCGATGGGCGCTGTAGTCCAGCAGCCAGCGGCTGAAGGCGCTGGCGGCCATCGGCCGCGCGAACAGGAAGCCCTGCATCGCATCGCAGCCGAGCTCGGCCAGTAGCTTGCGCTGCGGCTCCGTCTCGACACCTTCGGCGACCACGGCCACGTCGAGGCTCTGGCCGACGCGCACGACCGCGGTCACGATCGCCCGCGTGCCGCTGTCGTTCTCGAAATCGCGCATGAAGCTGCGATCGATCTTCAACTCGTCGATCGGTAGCTGCGCCAGCCTGCTGAGGCTCGAATAGCCGGTGCCGAAATCGTCCAGCGACAGGCCGACGCCCATGTTGCGCAGCTCGTTCATGGTCGCGATCACGGTGGCGCGCTCGTTGAGGATCACGCCCTCGGTGATCTCCAGCATCAGCATCTTCGCCGGCAGATCGTTGGCGGCCAGGATCTGCGCCACCATCGCCGCCAGATTGACGTTCTGGAAGTTGATCGGCGACAGGTTCACCGAGATGCAGGGGATGTCGAGACCGGCACGCCGCCACGACGCCATCTGCTGGCAGGCCAGCTTGATCGACCACACGCCGATCTGCTCGATCAGGCCGCATTCCTCGGCAAGCGGAATGAACTTGGCGGGCGAGACCTCGCCGAGCACCGGATCGTGCCAGCGCGCCAGCGCTTCCACGCCGTGGATCGCGCCGTCGCGGGTGCGGATCTGCGGCTGATAGTGCAACGTCAGGGCCTCGCTGGCGATCGCCTCGCGCAGCGCTGTCGAATGCATCAGCCGTTCTTCGGCGAGCTTGTCGATGTCGGCGCTGAAGAAGCGGTAGGTCGCCCGGCCGCCGCGCTTGGCCTTGTACATCGCCGCGTCGGCCTGCTTGATCAGGGTCTCGATGTCCTTGGCATTATCAGGATAGAGGCTGAGCCCCATGCTCGCCGACATCGGCACCTGGCGCTTGCCGATCGTCAGCGGCATCGCCAGCGCGGCGGTGATGCGCGCCGCCGCGAGCGAGGCTTCCAGGGCATCGCGGTTCTGCAGCACGATCACGAACTCGTCGCCGCCGAGACGGCCCAGCATGTCGCCGTTGCGGATCTGCGCTCGCAGGCGGTTGGCGAAGCCGACCAGGAACTCGTCGCCGGCGGCATGGCCCAGCGTGTCGTTGACGTCCTTGAAATTGTCGGCGTCCAGGAAGGCGACAGCGACGTGTCCGCCTTCCGGACAGGCCTTGATGGCTTCGGCGATCAGCGACGGGATGCGGGCGCGGTTGGGCAGGCCCGTCAGCATGTCATGATAGGCGACCTGTGAGATCGTCGAGCGGACCTCCTGGCGCTCGATGGCGAGCGCACCGAGCTGGACGCAGGCGGCCACGATCTGCTCGTGCCAGGGGCTGGGGCCGCGGCATTCACGGAAGTAGAAGGCAAAGGTGCCGATGACACGGCCGTCCTTGCCCTTGATGGGCGACGACCAGCAGGCGCGCAGGCCGGCGGCGAGCGGGCCGGCCTTGTAGGGTTGCCAGCGCGGATCATTGTCGATGTCGTGCGACAGCACCGGCTCGCAGAGATGGGCGGCGGTGCCGCAGGAGCCGACGTCCGGCCCGATCGCGACGCCGTCGAGGCTGGCCGAATAAGCGGGCGGAAGGCTGGCGCCGCCGAGCGGATGCATGCGGCCATCGGAATCGACGTGCAGGATCGAGCAGACGACGTCCGGGGCGAGTTCTTCGACCCGGCGGCACAGCTGATCGGCGATGGTCGTGATCGAAACGTCGGACGCCAGCGACGCCATGATCAGCTGCTGCAGCGAGCGCAACTGCTTGGTCTCCCGGATGTCCGTGAGCAGCCCGAACAGATATCTGACCTTGCCCCGCTTGGTCCGGTGCGCCTTGACATAGGCGGTCGTCCAGATCTCGCGGCCGTCCTTGTCGTAGACCAGCACGTCCTCCTCGATGCCGCGATCGTCCTCGAGGCATTGCCTCAGCCGGTCGACGATGGCGGGATCAGTGCAGGGGCCGATCAGCAGTTCCTCGGCGCGGCGCCCGATCGCCTGTTCAGGCGTGTAGCCGAACAGGCCGGCAAAGGCGGCGTTGGTATAGAGGACGTTGAGCTCGCGATCGGTGACGATGACGGCCCGGTTGGTCCGGTCGGCGACCGACGTCAGCAGCGCATTGCGCTCGCGCATGTCGACTTCGGTGGTCACGTCACGAATGAACAGCAGCGAACGGACCGGCTCGTCGTCGCGGCCCGGCGGGAGAGCGCACAGCGACAGGCGGAGGCGGGTCCGCCCGCCATCGGCATGGCGCATCGTCATTTCGCGGGCTTCGGACTGGTCCGCCTCCTGCTGCGCGTCCGTCGTCTCGTCGCAGGGGGGCGCCGGGATCAGATCCGCGGGCAGACCCAGGCTTTCGAGGTCGGCGCCGATCAGAGCGGCCGGCTCACGCCGCAGCAGCACCGACGCCGCCTGGTTGGCGTGCTGGACATGGCCCAGCGCGTCGAGAAACAGGATCGCCTCGGAGGCACCGTCGAGCGCGGCCGAGAGCAATTGTGTGGATGCGGCCGGTTGGAACTCGCTTGCAGGCATCGTTCGATTCGAGGCGCGCTGCACGTTTCGAGAGAAACGATCGGCGCTTTGGTTGCAGCGAACGACCCGGCAGCTCGCTGGGACGTCACCTTGGGGTTGATCGCGGTAAATCTGGCGAGCGCAGCGTTACGGCCGCGTTAAGGCGCCGCCGAATTGGGCAATATCCTCCGACTGCAGGCGAGAAGGCTTAAGAATTCGATAGTCCGCACGCGGGTTCTGAGTTCATCGATGCAGATTGGAACCCGACAAAGAAATGGCCCGGACCAGAAGGCCGGGCCATTGGGACTCGCATCGTCGAGATGCTCTATCGTCGAGACCTCAGTCGTCGATGCCATAGCGATGCAGATCGTTGCCGCAGGTGTCGAGCCACTTCTTGGCGCGCTCGACCGAGGAGCAGATCCTGCCACACACCTTCCAGAACCGCGGCGAGTGGTTCATCTCGATCAGATGAGCGACCTCGTGCGCGGCGAGATAATCGAGCACGAAGGGCGGCGCCAGGATCAGGCGCCACGAGAACGACAGCGAGCCGGCCGAGGTGCATGAGCCCCAGCGGCTCGACTGGTCGCGGATCGACAGCCGCTTAACCTTGACGCCGAGCTGCTCGGCATAGGCGTCGGCGGCCTTCTGCAGGTCACGGCGCGCCTCGCGCTTCAGGAAGTCGAGCACCCGGCGTTCGGTGTGCTCGATCCCGCCGGCCACGCACAGGATCTTCTCGCCACTGTCTCGCGTCTCGGTCCACACCGTGCCGCGCTCGCCCGCGCGATGCACGATCTTGTGCGGCACGCCGCGCAGCGGCACCAAAGTGCCCGGCAGGAACGGCGCCGCCTTCGGCAGACGGCCAAGACGCGCCGCGATCCACGCGCCGTGACGCTGCGCGAAGTCTTTCGCTTCGATGATCGTGCCGCGCGGAGGCATCGTGAGGATCGCTTCGCGATCCGACGGATGAATTCTCAGGGTATAACGTCGCGCACGACGGTGACGCCGCAATCTAATCGAGTAGATTTGCGAGCCATGCTTGACGAGAAGACGCGAAGGTTCGGCGGGCCGCCGATAAAGTAGCGCGCGAGTGGCCATTTCTGTCAGTCCGGGAGGGAAGAACTCGCCCGGATTTTGCCATATCCATCGCCAGGGAAAGCGCTCGGCGCAAAAACAAATCATTTGCCCAACATACAGGGGTTCGGAAGGTTCCGCACCCTAGCGGTTGGGCCTCGCGCGCCCCCGAAAACATGAATTCAGATTCAAAAGCATCGCTCAAGAAGCGACGCCACATTCACTGCTTGAGTCACTCCTGAGTTCCGGTTTCTAGCGTCCCTTCAAAGGGTTACCCCGCATCCGGATTCGGATGCGCGGTGACCATCGTCTTCACTCATTCAGCCGCAATGGCGAGCAGCGACTTCGGATCGGCTGCCGACAGCATGAAATCGTTGATGCGCGGCACGATCTCCGACTTGAATCGCGAGCCGTTGAACACGCCGTAATGACCGACACCCGGTTGCACGTAGTGAACCCGGCGGTGATCCGGGATCGACGAGCAGAGTCCGTGCGTCGCTTCGGTCTGACCGAGACCGGAGATGTCGTCCTTCTCACCTTCGACTGTCATCAAGGCCACGCGCGTGACCTTCGACGGATCGACCAGGGTGCCGCGATGGGTCATCTCGCCCTTCGGCAGCGCATGTTTGACGAACACGGTCTCCACCGTCTGCAAATAATATTCCGCAGCCAGGTCCATGACCGCGAGATACTCGTCGTAGAAGTCGCGGTGCTTGTCGACCTGGTCACCGTCACCCTTCACGAGGTTGGCGAACAGCGCCTTGTGGGCGTCGACATGGCGGTCGAGGTTCATGCTGATGAAGCCGTTCAACTGCAGGAAGCCCGGATAGACGTCGCGCATGACGCCTGGATGCGGGAACGGCACCTTGGTGATGACGTGGTTGCGGAACCAGTCGATGCCGCGCTCCTGGGCGAGATTGTTCACGCCGGTCGGGTTGCGCCTGGTGTCGATCGGGCCGCCCATCAGGGTCATCGAGATCGGTGCGAACGGGTCGCGCTCGGCCTCCATGACAGACACCGCCGCCAGCACCGGCACCGCCGGCTGGCACACCGCCATGACGTGCATGTTGGTGCCGAGGAAGCGCAGCATCTCGATGACATAGTCGATGTAGTCGTCGAGATCGAAGCGGCCTTCGGCCAGCGGGACCATCCGCGCGTCAGACCAGTCGGTGATGTAGACCTCGTGGGTCGGCAGGAACGCTTCCACCGTGCCGCGCAACAGGGTCGCGTAATGGCCGGACATCGGCGCCACGATCAGCAGCCGGGGCTGGGGGCTGCGCAGCGGGCGGGTCAGCTTGCGGTCGAAATAGAGCAGCCGGCAGAACGGCTTTTCCCAGATCGAGCGGACCTCGACGGGGGTCCGGATGCCGTTGACCTCGGTCTCGTCGAGGCCCCATTCGGGCTTGCCGTAGCGGCGCGTGGTGCGCTCGAACAGCTCGCAGGCCGCCGCGACCGATTTGCCCATCTGGGTGTGGGCCCAGGGATTGAGCGGGTTCTGAAACAGGATCTTGGTGGCGTCGGTGACAGCGCGCGCCGGATTGAGCGAGGCGTGCGCCATTTCGTACATCCAGTACATCGGCGTCGTCAGGACCGGACTGCCTTCCGACGCCAGGGGCGGTGCACCGCCAAACTCACCTATCGGCATTCTCGTTCAACCTCTCTGCAATGCAGCATACTGCCGAATGCGCAATTAAGCGTCAATGCGGTGTTGTACGTGTCAACGCCGCAAAGCGACGAAATGAGCCCGGAAATCCACGGGAAAAGCGCAATTATTCCCCTGCCGCCAGCAACGAGCCGGCGCGGCGCGCGCTACGCAAAAGGGCAATGAATGCCGCAAACGACGCCAGCAGCAGGGCGGCATTGAGCCCGAGCGCGGTCAGCATCAGGTCCGATCGGAAGACGTGATCGGCCAGCAGCGCGCGCATGCCTTCGAACACGTAGGTCGGCGGCAGCGACCAGGCGACCAGTTGCAGCCAATGCGGCAGCACCTGCACGGGATAGTACACGCAGGCGAGCGGCATCAGCGCGAACATCAGCGTCCAGACGATGCTCTCGGCGCCGAGCCCGTTGCGCAGCACCAGCCCCGACACGAAGATGCCGACCGCCCAGGAGGTGAAGATCAGGTTGCAGAAGAAGGCGACCAGCGGCAGGCCGAGGCTGTAGAGATTGAAGTCGAAGAACCAGACCGCGATCAGGGTCATCGGGATGATGCCGATGGCCAACCGGATCAGGCTCATCGTCATCAGCGCCAGCAGGAATTCGATCGGCGTCAGCGGGCTCATCATCAGGTTGCCGATGTTGCGCGCCCACATCTCCTCGAGGAAGGAGATCGAGAACCCGAGCTGTCCGCGGAACAGGATGTCCCACAGGATGACGGCGCCGATCAGGGTGCCGCCGGCCCGGGCGAAGAAGCCGGCATTGGCGGTGATGTAGGTCTGCAGGAACCCCCAGGTGATGATCTGCAGGGTCGGCCAGTACATCAGCTCCAGCAGCCGCGGCCAGGACGACAGCAGCAGATACCAGTAGCGCAGGATCATCGCGCCGATCCGGTGCGGGGCGATGCGGAGCGAAAGATCGTTCATTGCGCGGCCTCCCGGTCGCGGCCGCGGGCGACGTCGAGGAATACGTCCTCGAGCGTCGAGCGGTTGTAGCGCGCCATGATCTGCGCCGGGCTGTCGTCGTCCTCGATGCGACCGCGCTTCATGATGATGACGCGGTCGCACAGACGCTCGACCTCCAGCATGTTGTGCGAGGCGAGCAGCACGGTGGCGCCACGGCGCTTGCGGTAGCTGTCGAGATGGCCACGCACCCAATCGGCGGTGTCAGGATCGAGCGAGGCGGTCGGCTCGTCCAAGAGCAGCAGCTCGGGATCATTGATCAGCGCCTTGGCCAGCGCGACGCGCGTCTTCTGCCCGGCGGAGAGCTTGCCATTGGCACGATCGATGAAGTCGGTCAGGTCGAGCTGGGCGGCGAGCTCCGCGATCCGCTCCTTGAGGTGGTCCACCGCATAGAGCCGGCCGAAGATGGTGAGGTTCTGCCGCACCGTGAGGCGCATCGGCATGTCGACATAGGGGCTCTCGAAATTCATCCGCCCCAGCACGGCAGCAGCCTCGTCCGGCATCCCGTGGCCGAGCACGGCGACCTCGCCCGAGGTCGGCTGCACCAGCCCCATGATCATCGCAATCGTCGTGGTCTTGCCGGCACCGTTGCCGCCGAGCAGCCCGGTGATGCTGCCGCGGCGGATCGCAAAGGAGATGCCGTCGACAGCGGTCGTCGTCTTGTAGACCTTGGTCAGCCGCGACACGGCAATCGCGGACGAAACCGAGCTGGAATCGGATGAGAGGGTCGGCACTGCGTCATCTTGCGTCATGGGAGGGGTTCATTGAGGCATTGTGCCGCAAACCGCAACAGGCCACCAACGGCCGGCCAGATTTGTCGCCGCGCCTGCGCGGCATTAGGTTCCCGTCATGACCGACGACGCCCTGATCATCGACACGCCCGACACCGACTATCGCCATCCGCGACAGCGCGTCCGGCTCGACACCATCCTGCGGCTGCGCTGGCTGGCGGCGCTCGGTCAGTTGAGCGCGATCTTCATCGTGGTGCAGGGGCTGGAGTTCGACCTGCCGGTGGTGCCCTGTCTCGCGGTGATCAGCATCTCGGCGCTGCTCAATCTCGGCCTGCAGATCGCCTTCAACCCGATGCAGTTGTTGGAGCCGGCCCACGCCGGAGGCCTGCTCGCGCTCAACATCGTCGAGCTGACGGTGCTGCTCTATCTCACGGGCGGGCTGGAGAATCCGTTCTCCTACATGTTCCTGGCGCCGGTGCTGATCTCGGCGACCGCCCTCCCCGTCCGCCTGACGATCATGCTCGGCCTGCTCGCCGTGGCCTGCGCAACCGCCTTGTTCTTCATGCACCTGCCGCTGCCGTGGGAAGGCGAGGAGCCGCTGATCTTCCCGCCGATCTATCTGTTCGGCGTCTGGCTCTCGATCGCGCTCGCGATCGGCGTCACCAGCCTCTATGCGTTCCAGGTGACCGAGGAGGCGCGCAAGCTGTCGGACGCGCTGGCGGCGACCGAGCTGGTGCTGGCGCGCGAGCAGCACCTCACCCAGCTCGACGGTCTCGCGGCGGCCGCCGCGCACGAGCTCGGCACCCCGCTCGCGACCATCGTGCTGATCTCGCGCGAGTTGGAGCGCGCCCTGCAGGACAACAGCCAGGTCACCTCCGACATCAAGACCCTGCGCGAGCAGGCGCAGCGCTGCCGCGACATTCTCGGCAAGATCACCCAGCTGTCCTCGATCGGGTCGATGTACGACCGGATGAAGCTGTCGACCTTGATCGAGGAGACGGTGGCCCCGCATCGCGACTTCGGCGTCGACATCAAGGTGCGCGTCGCCGTGGCCGCGGCCAAGGAGCCGGTCGGCTCGCGCAACCCGGCGATCCTCTATGGCGTCGGCAACATCCTGGAGAATGCCGTCGACTTCGCGCGCAACGCCGTCGAGGTGAACGCCTGGTGGAACAATGAGACGGTCGAGATCGTGGTGTCCGACGACGGCCCCGGCTTCGCGCCTGATATCCTGAAGCGGATCGGCGAGCCCTATCTGTCGCGACGGCCCAGCGCCGAGGACGGCCCGGGAGGTAACCAGGGCGGCGGCCTCGGGCTCGGCGTGTTCATCGCCCGCACCCTGCTGGAGCGGACCGGGGCCAAGGTCTCGTTCAGCAATCGCACCTTCCCCGACCATGGCGCCGTGGTCCAGATCGTGTGGCCGCGACGGCGCTTCGAGGCCAGCGAGGACGACGATGGCGAGGCGGAGCCGGAATGAAGCCTCGGCGGCAGCTGCCGCCGGCGTGGTCCTGGCATACAGCACACCCGCCCCGCGCGGCGTCACGCCGCAGACTGCGGCAACCCGCGATCTTGGCAGCGGCCGGTCGGCAGACCATATGAGGATGGATCAGACGTCTCGCAACCATCGAGCCTTCTTCTCAAGGATATGACCGTGGGCGCCATCGCCGAACTGACGAACCACCCGGACCGCTCTCTCCTCATCGTGGAGGACGACAAGCCGTTCCTGGAGCGCCTGTCGCGCGCCATGGAGACTCGCGGCTTCACGGTCACTTCCTGCGAAAGCGTCGCCGAAGGTATTTCACAGATCGGCAAGGCAGCGCCGGCCTTCGCCGTGGTCGACCTCCGGCTGGGCGACGGCAACGGCCTCGACGTGGTGTCGGCGCTGAAGCGCAAGCGCCCCGAGGCCCGCGCCATCGTGCTGACCGGATACGGCAACATCGCCACCGCCGTGACGGCGGTGAAGATGGGCGCCGTCGACTACCTCGCCAAGCCGGCGGATGCCGACGACGTCGTTGCAGCACTGCTGTCGACCACCAGCGAAAAGTCCGAGCTGCCGCAGAATCCGATGTCGGCCGACCGTGTCCGCTGGGAGCACATCCAGCGCATCTATGAGATGTGCAACCGCAACGTCTCGGAAACGGCCCGCCGGCTCAACATGCACCGCCGCACTCTGCAGCGCATCCTCGCCAAGCGCGCGCCGAAGTAGGCTTTTGCGGCTCGTCCGCACTCAGTGCGACTTCACGAATGCCTGCAGCGCATGGAAGACGGTGCGCCGCGGATTGCGGCTGCACCAATTGCGCATCCAGCTGTCGACCTCGGTCAGATCGAGCTTGATCTGCCGGCCCTCGTCGCCGCGGTCCGCATTGATGGCGGAGACGTAGCCCATCATCCACTGCTGATACTTTGAGATGGCGTTGACGTAGGGGCCGTCGGCATTGCCGATCGCCTTGTAGGTGCCGGGCGGCTGCTCCTCGGCGGCGGTGATGAAGCGCTCGCAGGAATCGGCGCCCACGCCCAGGACGTAGAACGCCATCTCCTCCGCGCGAACTCCGGTCGCGTAGAGCAGTGTCAACGCCAAGAGCACCCGTCGCATCTGTCGTTCCTGTTCGCACCCCTCGGCTGGATACCGCTCGAGCCTTAAAAATGTTCCGAGATGTTGCGCCCCATGCGGGGCATTTATCGGGCAGAGATGGGAAATTGCCGGGAGGGCGGGACAAGCGAATGTTGTTGCGCCAGCAACAGTCTTGGATCGGGCGGGGGATCCAAGGCCAAGCGGCGCCCCGATGCCCCGGCTCGCGTCAGCTCTCCCCCGTCAGCCGGGAGAAGTCGGCCAGGACGGCGGCGATCAGCTCCCGGTGCCTGGTATCCTGTTCCGCAAGGCTCGCGGCATACATGTTCAGGAGATAGCGCGCCTTCGCGGCGGCTTCCGGCCACGACGCAGCCGCGTTGGCGAGCAAGTGCTGCTCGAGAACAGCCTGCCGCTCGCGCAGGTCCCGCGCGTGACTCTCGGCCTCGGCCAGACCGCGACGCAGGTCCACGGCCTTCTGCGCGCTCATCCCGCGGTGCCTGTCGAGATCGAGCGGTTCGTCAGTCATCCGACGCACTCGCGTCGACACGCTGCGCGTCTGCAAGATCGACCGAGCTGACGGACACCATCTCGACGGCCGCAGAGCGCGAGCCGGCGGCGGGCAGCATCATCATCGTCGCAACCCGGCGGTAGGCGGCAAAGGACAATCCTTCGATCAGCTCCTCGTCCGTGACCACCTCGTAGGTGCCCTCGGGCAAGAGACGCTCGATGCTTCTGATCCGGAACGGATGTTTGAAGGTGACGAATTCGCGCCGCGAGCGGATGCTCATCTGCGCCTACCTTTCGCGACAGCCTCGCTGTCGCTTGTCGCAACTTCGAGCTCTTCGAAGCATGCGCCTTACGGCCGGCAATAGCCAACGCTTTCTCATCAGCACGACGTGACGAGCGGCCCGGCGTCATCGGACCGTGTCGCTGCGCTTTGGTGCTCGCTATTGCAGGAGCCAGGGTGTATCAATGGTGATCACCGCCATTCCGACGGCATTCATCGGTGACTGAGGGTCACGAGCGCTCCCGCCGCAAACACGCGAGGGACAGCCAATGCCGCAGTTTCGTCTGAGCGAGTGGATCGTTCCACCCATCATTGTGCCGCTTCTGCTGATCCTTCTCGCGCTCGCAACTGCCGCGCTGCATTCGTAAATCAGACCACCGTGCGCCCCGTCGGCAGCCGGTGGATGACGGCCACCCGGCCGATAGGCAGTGACGCCGCGCACGCAGGATCGACGCGGCGCCTTCGTCCGATGCGTTGAACCAGCTCCAACCCGAGCCGAGAGGAGATCGACATGGCCAAAGGTCAGCAAAAAGGCAATCGCGAAGCCAAGAAGCCCAAGAAGGAAAAGCCCAAGAGCATTGCCGCAGCGCCGAGCCAGAAGACCGGAGCATGGCAGCCGGATTTTTCCAGCGACAAGAAGAAGCGCTAGGAGATTTCCGGCCCTCATCAGTCTGGACGGTTCTCCCGCAAGGCCGCAGGGCCGCGCGCAATCAAGGCCGCGCGCAATGCGGCGACGCGGCCGACCGTACTCGACAGCCCAAAGGACAGAACATGGCGCGCGAAACGATCTATTTCGTTCAGGCGTTCAGCGCCGGCCGGGGCGGACGCGCGAAAGCCGAGACGCCGATCGCCTGCAAGACGGAAGCGAGCGCGCTCCGGACTGCGGAACGACTGGTGTCGAGCAAGGCAGGCGTCGTCGCCTTCTCATCCTCGGGCGATCCCGACATGGGTGACTATGACGATGAGCCGACGGTCCTCTTCCGCCACGGCGAGTTGCCGTCGGCTTTCGATTGAGATGCGCGACCCGTTGTCGCCGGCGACCACCGCCGAACGACGCCCCTTGGAGGACCTCCGCCCTATCGGCGGCGTCCTCCGAACCTGATCGGACACACACATGATTGAGTTTCCAAATCACAGCCGCTCCTATGACCGCACGCGACGTGCCGTACGGTTCTGGGGCTATGACAGCGCGATGGAAGCGTCGTTCTTCGTCGACGAGGGCGCGTTGAGACGCCTTCAACCCGACACCCGTCCGGACGAGTCGGGCTTTCTGACCGCGTTCGATTCCAACCGCGAGCGGATCTGCGCCGCCGCCGCCAGGGTCTATGTCCGCGGCAGCCGGGGATCCTACGATCTCGTCGCTGCCAATTTTTGACGGCGATGCCTGGCGATCGATCGGCCAGGCTGGTGGTGATGCGGATCGGCTCTCAGCGATGCTGATGTCTCTCATCTTGAGACTCGTGACCTGACGGAGCCTCTGTCACCTACCTAGGCGGGGAACCCCCGTCCAGTGGACCGCATTTGAGGATTCTCTAGAGGTCCGCGTGGCCCTGCGGGTCGATCAGCCGGTTGATCCGCTGCGCCGCCGCGAGCCCGAAGCGCACCGTCATGAGCTTGCGCGTCGGCGCCGGCAATCTGTGCTCTGGCGCCTCGCAATGCAGGTGGGCGCCATAGGCATCGGCCACGATCAGGCCGGTGTCCTGCGGAAAGATCTCGCACGGCAGATCCTGCGTGAAGGCGAAGAACAGCCGGTCGCAATGGGCACGGTAGTCCTCCCATTTGTGATCCGCGCGCAGATCCTCGACCGACGACTTCATCTCGACGATCCAGATCTCGCCGCGCTCGTTCAGCGCCACCAGGTCGGCGCGACGTCCCGACGGCAGCGGCAGCTCGCTGATGGTGGCAAAGCCGAGCGAGCGCAGCAAGCGCGAGGTGCCGCGCGCGATCGCCAGCGCCGTCTCCGACTGGCGTCGGTCGATGGGAACGAGGCTGATCCTGGCGGCTGACGATTCCATGCGCCACAGCATAGCCGATTCCGGGCGTCGCCCAAGCACGCTAATCACCGGGGAACCGGAACCTGACGCCAGCCTTCCGCTTAACAGACGGCCGCCCGCAGGGCGGCGCTCGAATCCAGGTCGACGTCGTAGCTCTGCGAACGTGACGACATGGCCGACGACAAGACTATGGATCACGGAGACATCGACCTCGTCGAAAAACGCCTGCACGTGCATGCGCCACCTTGGATCGGACGTCTCCGTCCTCAGACACGCCAACAATGTCGCCTCGTCGATCCCGACCGGCATCGGCGTGTTGATCGTGGTCGCGGCGGCCGTCAGGCCGTCAGCCGTACTTTGCGGCCCACGAAGTGAAGATCGGCGACAGCCAGATCGCATCGACATCGAGCGTCGAAAGAGTGGCAGGCGATGGATGATGCCGGTGAGGTGTCAGGTCGCCGTGACGCGGTGTTTTTCGCTTGGCGCACTGCGAAAAATCGGCATGCTGGCGCCATGAGCGAACCCGAAACCACCAAGGCGAAGGCCGGCGCGATGATCGTGCCCGTCACGCCGTTCGAGCAGAACTGCACCATCCTGTGGTGCGAGGCGACCCGGAAGGCGATCGTGATCGATCCCGGCGGCGACGTGCCCAACATTCAGGCGGCGATCGCGCAGGCCAATATCACCGTCGAGAAGATCTGGCTGACGCACGGCCATATCGATCACGTCGGCGGCGCGGCCGATCTGCGCGACGCGCTGAAGGTGCCGATCGAAGGCCCGCATGTCGCCGACAAGTTCCTGCTCGACAACGTCGTCGCCAGCGGCGCGCGCTTCGGCATCACAGGCGTGCGCGATTTCACACCGGATCGCTGGCTCGAGGAGGGCGACCGCGTCGAGATCGGCGAGCTCAGCTTCGACATCCTGCATTGCCCGGGACATTCGCCCGGCAGCGTCGTGTTCTTCAACAAGGAGATGCGCTTCGCCCAGGTCGGCGACGTGCTGTTCAACGGCTCGGTCGGCCGCACCGATTTGCCCGGCGGCAGCCATGAGACGCTGATCAGATCGATCAAGGACAAGCTGCTGCCGCTCGGCGACGACGTCGGCTTCATCTGCGGCCATGGCGCCGGATCGAGCTTCGGCCAGGAGCGCATGACCAACCCGTTCCTGACCGGGGACGTCTGACCCGCGCGTCCCTCGCGAGCGAGCTCTGAACGGCTGCGGTTGTGGCCGCCTACTTCAGGCCGGCCGCTTGCAGGGCACGGTCGATCACGGCAGCGACGTCGATGGTTCGGCGCCGCGGCCTGACGGTCGCGCCACTGCCGTTGATCGAAGATTCGCCGGTCGCCGACTCCAGCCGTTTCGGCTCCACGGGCTTGGAGACGGCCACGGGCTTGGACTCCGGCCTCTGGTCCGGCTTGGACTTGGCCGCTTTCCGCGACGGCGACTGGGGCTCGACCTCGGGCTGCGGGACCGCAGCGGATGCCGGTGCAGAGAGCAGCATGCCGGTCGGCGACATTCTGGGCTCGACCACCTTGATCTCGGCCGGCTTGACGTCGACCGGTTCCGCAGCGGGCGATGGAGCGTCCGCCGCGCGTCGCAAGGTCTTGGTGAAGGCCGGCACCGCCGAGATCGGCGACACCTGCGGGATCAGCTTCGTGCTCGGCGACGTCGTGGCCGCCTTGAGCGGACGAATCCAATCGGTGACGCCGAAGAATTTCGCGATGTGATAGGACGAGGAAATGCCGGCCTCGAGCAGGAACGGCCCGGCCTTGCCATAGCGCTTGTCGTTGGCCGCGATCCCGATCGGCGTGCCATGCGCCATGTTGGAGATCGTGAACGATTCCACGACGGTCTCGCCGTCGGCATTCCACCATTGCTCATGCGGATAGCCGTTCACCTCGGCCGCGGCCATCGGCGCCAGCGGCAGATGGTGCAGGTCCAGCCACTGCTTGACGATCTCGCCGGCATTGTCCGGATGCACGGTGTAGTCCGCTGTGCCGTGCCACACCGACAGCTTCGGCCACTTGCCGCGGTGGTTCGAGGCACGACGAACGAGATCGCCGAGCTCGCCTGCGGGGCGCGCCGGCGGCATCCGCATCTGCAGGATCGCGTCGCGCATGCTGCGCGCGGTGCCGAACGGCAGCCCGGCGATGACAGCGCCGGCAGCGAACAATTCGGGATGCGCCGAGAGCAGCGCCATGGTCATCGCGCCGCCCGCCGACAGGCCGGTGACGTAGATGCGCCTGGGATCGATGGCACAATCCGCCACCATGCGCGCAATCATCTGACGGATCGAGGCGACCTCGCCCTGATCACGCGTGATGTCTTCGGACTGAAACCAGTTGAAGCAGCGCTGCGGATTGTTGACCCGCTGCTGCTCCGGCAGCAGCAGCGCGAAGCCGAAATGCTTGGCGAGCGTCGACCAGCCGGCGCCGAGATCGTAGTCGGCGGCGCCCTGCCCGCAGCCATGCAGCACGACGACCAGCGGCGCCAGCGGCTGACGCTGCGCCGGCACATAGGCAAACATCTTCAGGCGCCCAGGGTTGGTGCCGAAGTGCTCGATCTCGATCAGGGGATTCTCTGGAGCGCGACGCGGCTGACGATGAAAATCGGCAAATCCGGTAATACTGTTCAGCTCGCGCAGCCGTCGCAAATACTCAACATTTTCGGCGAGGGACAACGGCAGCTCCTTAGGCATTCGCGTATTCACGGCAGCGGGTAGACAATCCACCATCACCCAGATGGTTGTTGCAGTGCAAAAGAAAAAGCCCACACCATCCCGGACGTCAGCAATTTGATTGCGAATTTCGGTCTTGCTGCGATCTAAATGCCACGCCGACGCGGCGCTTCACGCAGCAATCACCGAAATGCGAACCGAGCACCACGAATATCGCCGTTGGCGTGAACGCGACAGACTCCGCAACCGCAAAGGCCGACGACCGCGATTTGGAAATCATCATTCGAGCCACATCGCGAATCGACCATGTCAGCGGGAAGTGTGCCGTACCGATCGGCGATCAGTAAACAAACAAATGGCAGCCATGCACCGATCGGCATACGCGCCAAGGTGATTGCCTGACTCCGATGCGCCAATTAGCCTGATCGGCAAGCAACAACGAATTCCGCTTGGGAGAAAACGCATGGCGCGGCTCAAATTCGGAGCGTTCCTCGCTCCGCATCATCCGATCGGCGAGCATCCGATGCTGCAATTCCGCCGCGACCTCGATCTGGTCGCGCAGCTCGACGAGCTCGGCTACGATGAGTTCTGGTGCGGCGAGCATCATTCCAGCGGCTGGGAGATGATCGCTTCCCCCGAGATGTTTCTCGCCGCCGCCGGCGAGCGCACCAAGCGCATCAGGCTCGGCACCGGCGTGATCTCGCTGCCCTACCATCATCCCTACAACGTCGCGCAGCGGATGGTGCAGCTCGATCACATGACCGGCGGCCGCGCCATCTTCGGCTCGGGCCCCGGCGCGCTCGCCTCCGATGCCCACACTCTGGGCATCGATCCGATGACGCAGCGCGACCGTCAGGACGAGGCGATCGCCATCATCCGCCGCCTGTTCAACGGCGAGCGCGTCACCGCCAAGAGCGACTGGTTCACGATGAACGATGCGGCCTTGCAGATCCTGCCGTTGCAGGAGGAGATGCCGTTCGTCGTGGCCTCGCAGATCTCGCCGTCCGGCATGACGTTGGCCGGCAAATACGGCATCGGCATCATCTCGCTCGGCTCGATGTCGACGCAGGGGCTGATGGCGCTGCCGCAGCAATGGGAGTTTGCCGAGGACGCGGCGAAGAAGCACGGCACGACAGTGAGCCGCGCCGACTGGCGCGTGCTGCTGTCCTGGCACATCGCGGAGACGCGCGAGCAGGCACGGCGCGAGGCCGGCGCGGGACTGATGCGCTGGCACAACGAGTACACCGTCGGCACCCTGATGCGGCCCGGCCTGAAGGCCTTCTCATCGCCGGACGAGGCCGTCGACAAGACCGCCTTCGTCGAGGGCGCGGCGTCGACGATCGGCACGCCGGACGATCTCGTCAAGACGATCAGGAACCTGATGCAGGTGTCGGGCGGCGTCGGCCACATCATCGGCTTCGTGCACGACTGGGCCAACCCGGAAGCTTCGCGGCGCAGCTGGGACATGGTCGCGCGCTACGTCGTGCCGGAGATCAACGGCTACATCGACGGCCTGCGCCGCTCGCAGAAATTCGTCATCGAGAACCGCGCCATCTTCGAGCGCGCGGGCCAGGCCGTGATGGCCAAGATCATGGACAACGACAAGGCCGCCGCCGCGCTGTCGCAGACGGGGCCAGGACGGATCGCGATTCCGGCCGTGAATGCCCCGGATCTGCAGGAGGCGGCGGCGAAACAGCGAGGGTGAGCGTGGGGCGAAGCCGCTCCGTGGCACGCGCAATATCGCGGCATTCGATGCCGCTAATTAGTTACTCGTCATGCCCGGGCTTGACCCGGGCATCCACGTCCATCCACTATCTCGAACGACGTGGATCGCCGGGACAAGTCCGGCCATGACGGCCTTAATGGTTGGACTCTAATATGGCGGCAAGGCGCAACTCGAACGGTCGAGCGCGTGACTACCTCACCGCCGCGACGAGCTTCTCGCAGTCGGCGATGGTCGCTATCTGCTTCAGCGTCTCGCGCAGGGCCGGCAGGTCGACCGGCTTCTGGAATTGCGGGTAGACGACGAGGCCGAGCACGGTGGCGAGGCGGACATTCTTCGTCGCCGGCGGCGTCGGTGTCGGCTTCGACGACCGCTTCACCGCGCATGTGACGACGCGAACGCATACGGCGACGGTCGGCGTCGGCTACAAGTTCTGAGCGCGGCTAGTCCTGAAGCGAGCGGTCGTGCGCTCGTCGATGACAGTGAGAACAGTCAAACCATGGGGCAGGCGAGGCTTGGCTCCAAACTGCCCGGGCGCTACTTTGAGCGCCATGCCCGCTGCCAAACCCCAGTGCCCTCCGCAGCCGCCCGCTCCCTTGTCTGCTGATGAAGTCATTTTCATCAAGGACACGATCAAGCGCTTTTATGGCGACGACGCGATCGTGCGCAATTTCGGCCCAGACCCGGCCCGCATGGAATTGCACGTCGAAACAGGCCGCGACATTGGAATTGCGCATTATGACTGCTGCGGCGTCCTGATGACCCGAATCGACCGCGACCAAATCGCTCTCGAGGTCTCGCGGCGAGGCATGCGGATAAAGGGCCGGGCCAAGCTCGCCTATCGTTATGGCGTCGCGCTTTGAAAACCGGCACCTCAAGCAGGCCGCGCGGATCCTTCCGGTCTGGACGACAGTTGGGCGACAGCTTCGCAGCCGCGGAAAGGGATGACACACCGCCCTCATCCGCACTCATAGCCGCTAGCTTAAGCGCTCCGCTATCGCGATATTTGGCGTCATACGTCCTAGCGCGTCACCGACATAGCCGCGCAATCATCCAATACTCTTGCCGATTTATAACACAAATGTATACGTCGTTTAGGTTGAGGGAAAAGAAATGGACAAGGCGGAGTTCGTGGCCCGAGCGCCAATTTACTATGCCCTGGCGATTGCAGTGGCATTGCACGAAGCGAGCACTCCTCTTCCGGAGTTTAAAATAAAGGGCCGGTATCCGGATTTAGATGATCCGAACCCCGAAGGAGGAAGCCTCATCGAGCGTTGGATGATCTGGGACCGTGCGGTGGCATGGCTGGTTAAACGTGAAATGATCAAGATTAAGCGCGACCCATTCGGACCCGCGATTTTTTCGTCAAGTCCCGAATTCGATGACGTATGGAATACTCTCATCCAGGACGAAGATCTTCCGTTCTCCACCTACGAAGCAGCCGGACGGAGCAATGATTGGCTTGTACCTGCGCTAATCTCTCTCGAAAACCATTTCGTCAACTTGGACATAAAGGTCCTGGATTTTGAGAATCCGGACGGCGAGTGGGCGCCCATTCAATTAGAGGAAGACGACCCGACAGCGAAGAAGGCGATCTCATCACTTGAAAATGTTATCGAAGAAGTCCGTTCTGATAACGGATATAGCGCCACGCACTCCCAAGAACGCGACTTTGCTCTGGAAGGCCTCCAAGGGACGCTCAACAAGCTGCGATCCCGAATTGTCAGCGCTGGCTACGTGAAGATCGCCCTTGAGCGGCTTGGGATGCTCGGCAAGCGGTTTGCGGGAACGATCAAAGAGGGGACAATTGCGGCGGCGAGGGCGGCTCTAATCGACTTTGCCAAGGCACATTTTGGCGATGCCTTGAACTACGTTTGGAAGATCTTCTTTTAATCGACCTACTAGCGCGTGCGCGAAAGCATGATCCGCGTCCGTGGTCCACAAGGCGCGGCACTCGGGATCGGCGCTGGCAGCCGACCTGCCCCTCGAAGCGCAGCCGCGGATGGCTGCGCCGTTGTGGTCGGCGGAAACTGGATCGTGCGTGCCGACTATCGCTCCGCCGATTTCGGCACCTGGACGCAGCCCTTCTTCACCACCGGCGGCGTCGGCTTCGACGACCGCTTCACCGCGCATGTCACGACACGCACCCACACCGCAACGGTCGGCATCGCCTACAAGTTCTGAGGTCGACTGATCGCCAGCGTTTGGTAGCAGTGGATCTCCACACCTCGAGCCGTCGGTGGCGACCTGGCGGCCATCGGCGATTGGGCGCCACGAGGATTTTCTTAACCCGGGCCTGCCATGCTCACTGCGAATCGAGCATGGCCTTGCAAGGGACCGCTCGCGCGTAGGACGCGTCAGGCAGCCCGCCGTCTCGACCCGGCGGGCTTTTCCGTGGGAAAGATCGCCAATGTCACTCTCCTCAGCCAAGAACTACGCGCTGCGCGCCGAACGGTCGCAGGACCCCAAGGAGGCCGCCGACCTCCTGGCAAAGGCGATCCTGGAGCTGGCGGCCTCGATCGAGGCAACCGACGCCAAGGTGAAGAAAATCAACAAATCGGGCGGCTGATGATCCTGACGCCCGCGTCGGAACGCGTGGCAGCTTCCGGCGGTGGCGGGACCTCCTCGCAGCGAGACATGATCCGCTGAACCTGCGTCGATCGATCGCCGATATCGCGGCGTCGCCCACCGGCGACAACAGCAGGAAGCTGATGGCGACCGTCGGGCCCGACGAGCAAATCGCTTCCAGCAAAACATCTTGAGAAAAGAAACACCACCGCGCCGACCTGCCGATCACAGGTCGATCGCCGCGAGACGGTGCGCGCCGAAAAACTCATTTCGCGAACCACCTCAATCACATCACCCCTGTCCAGTCCTGCCCGCAAAAATATTCCTGTTTCTCTTTATCAGAATTCATGCTTCTCTCCCACCGTCCCGTCTCGATAAGAGGGGCGCTTCGCGGTCGTCACGAACGTTGAGGCGGGATGCGGTGGGCGTGTCGATGTCGCAGCGTGGTTGACGCCGCGCGGACGAACGACGGCGATGCGCACGGTCAAGTCGCGTGGTCCTGGCACCCCGATGCTGGTGTTACGCTTGCGGTGGCGCTCACGCGTCGCGCAGGCAACGGTGACCAACAAGCCCGGCGCACCGGGGAGCACGCGAAGCAGCCGTTCAAACCATCGCGCGGGGAATGCCGGGATGCCTCGGCTGAACCTATGGTACCTGCCGCCTGCATTTTTTTCTGCAGGCGGGCCATGGGTGCGGCCAGCGCCCGGCATTCCCCGTGCCCTCTGACTGGAGGAGGACGGAATATTCCATCCCTCGGACGCATCAACGCGCCGCGAGATCGCAGCCGCGTGCGACGCAGCACAACTGGCGGATCATGAGACACCGGAGCGTATTGCATCAGGGCCGCAACCGCCCGACAATGCAGGCCACGGTGTCTGTCACTGTGCCACTGACCGAAACGAAGTCAGATCCGAGACACCGCCATCAGACGAGAGGAAGCCCCGCGATGTCGATGCAGCATGTGGTCTCTGAAGCGATCAGGCTGACCCCGCCACGGCGCAATTCACTCACCCATATCCCCGGCGACGAAGGCTGGCCGATCATCGGCAAGACATTCGAGACGCTCGCCGACCCCAAGGGTCACGTCGAGCGCAACGCCAGGAAGTATGGCCCCGTCTACCGCACCCACATGTTCGGCGACGTCAACGTCGTGCTGCTCGGCCCCGAAGCCAACGAGCTTGTGCTGTTCGACCAGACCAAGCTGTTCTCGTCGGCCCATGGCTGGGGCCACATCCTCAATCTGCTGTTTCCGCGCGGCCTGATGCTGCTCGATTTCGAGGAGCATCGCATGCACCGCAAGGCGCTGTCGGTCGCCTTCAAGGCCGGGCCGATGAAGTCCTATCTCGCCGGCCTCGACCGCGGCATCGCCGCACGCATCGCGCAGTGGAAGGCAAATCCCGGCGAGATGCTGTTCTATCCCGCGATCAAGCAGCTCACGCTGGATCTCGCGGCGACGTCCTTCCTGGGGAGCGAGATCGGGCCCGAGGTCGATGCGATCAACCGCGCCTTCGTCGACATGGTCGCGGCCGCGGTGGCGCCGATCCGCCGGCCGCTGCCGGGCACGCAGATGGCGCGCGGCGTCAAGGGCCGCCAGCGCATCGTCGCCTATTTCTCCGAGCAGATCCCGCTGCGCCGCGCGCGCGGCGACGGCGAGGACCTGTTCTCGCATCTGTGCCGCGCCACCGACGACCGCGGCGCGCTGCTGTCGACGCAGGACATCGTCGATCACATGAGCTTCCTGATGATGGCCGCGCACGACACGCTGACCTCGTCGATCACCTCGTTCGTCGCCCAGCTCGCCGCGCATCCAGAGTGGCAGCAGAAGCTGCGCGACGAGGTCGCGAGCCTCGGCCTTGCAGAGGGCGATCCGATGAGCTCGGAGCATCTGGAGAAGATGAAGCTCACCGAGATGGCGTTCCAGGAGACCTTGCGGCTGATGCCGCCGGTGCCATCATTGCCGCGCCGCCCGGTCCGGGACTTCACCTTCAAGGGCTATGCGATTCCCGCCGGCACCGGCGTCGGCATCAATCCGATGTTCACGCATCACATGCCGGAGATCTGGCCCGAGCCCGAGCGCTTCGATCCGATGCGCTTCACCGACGAGGCCCAGCGCGGCCGCCACCGCTTCGCCTGGGTGCCGTTCGGCGGCGGCGCGCATATGTGCCTCGGCCTGCACTTCGCCTACATGCAGGTAAAGTGCTTTGCCCGGCACTTCCTCTCCAACCTCGAGGTCTCCTTCGCCCCCGGCTATCAGCCGAGCTGGCAGGTCTGGCCGATCCCGAAGCCGCGCGACGGGCTGAAGGTGATGCTGAAGGCGGTGTGACCCGCGCGCATTGATACAGCAAGGGCGCCAAGGATCTTGGTTTGTTGCGGACGCTTTCCTCCTCGTCTTCCTCCTCGTCATGGCCGGGCTTGACCCGGCCATCCATCCTGCTGCAACTCGCAGATGAGAGACGTGGATGCCCGGGCATGACGAAATGTATACTTCGCCGTCCCTACTCCACCGCGTCCCCCAACAGCTTGCGCATCGCCTGATAGCCCTGCTGCTGCTGGCTCCAGTTGCGGCCGCCGGTGATGGCGCCGTCGATGACGAGATCATGGCCGTTGATGAAGCTGGCTTCGTCGCTGGCGAGAAACACCGCCGCGTAGGCGATGTCGTCGGGCAGGCCGGCACGCGGAATCGGCTGCGCCGTGGCATAGGCGTTGCGGATCGTCTCCGGCGTCTTCTCGGCGGCCTCGGTCGACAGACCGAGCGCCTTGCCGAAGATGCCGGTGGCGATCAGTCCGGGCGAGATCGAGTTGACGCGCACGCCGGACTCGCCGAGCTCCATCGCCACGCATTTCGTCAGATGGATCACGGCCGCCTTCGCCGTGCTGTAGACCACCGAGGTCGAATAGCCCGCGAGCCGGCCGGCGATCGAGCCGTTGTTGATGATGCTGCCGGCGCCTTGCCGCTTCATGTGGGGCGCGGCGTATTTCATGCCGAGCATGACGCTGCGCACCAGCACCGCCATGGCCTGGTCGAAGCGATCGGCGTCGAGCCCTTCGATGCCGCCGGTCTGCGCCGGGCCGCCGGCATTGTTGAACACGCAATCGAGCCGGCCGAAGCGCTCGGCCGCGCCATCGATCAATGCCCGCATCTGCTCGTCGACGGTGACGTCGGTCTGCCGGAAGACGCAGTCCGCTCCGAGCCGGCGCGCCAGCGCCTCGCCCTCGGCGCTGCGCCGGCCTGCAACGACGACCTTCGCCCCCTCGGCCACGAAGATCTCCGCCGTCCGCAGCCCGATCCCGCTGGTCGCGCCCGTGATCACGGCGACCTTGCCCTCCAACCGTCCCATTCCCTGCTCCTTCCGTTGTTGCTGCGTGCTCATTCTTGGCGACGGAATAATAAGCGCCTGAGTTCCGCCGCGGAACCATCATCGTGCGCGCCAACCTGCAACACACGCAAGGCGGCTTCCATCAACCGGACAAATTACCGCCACGTCGGCCTTAATTTGGTTGCGCAGTTGAGGCTCATGGATGTCCATGACGCGACTCATCGACGACATCAAGCGGATCTGGCGCGGCGAGCAGCAGCCTTCCCTGACATGGAGCTGCATGTTTGCAGCGATGTGCCTGCTCGCAGCCACGGCGATCCGCTACGGCATGGCGCATCTGCGGCCCGACGTGTTCTTCACGCCCTACATGGCGGCCGTCTTCTTCGCCACCGCGATGGGCGGATCGGGCGTCGGCCTGGCAACGGCGATCGCAGGCGCAGCGCTCGGCCTGACGCTCGATTTTGGCGGCGGTCCGGCCGATGGCGCCCGGCTCGCGCTGATGGCGATGTATATGGTCGTGGCGATGCTGGTGATCTGGGGCGTCGATCACTACCGGCGCCTGGCCGGCAAACAGCGCGAGATCGCCCGGCGCCTCGCCCAGGAGGAGCAGTATCGCAAGCTCCTGGTCGACGAGCTGCATCACCGGCTCAAGAACAAGACCTCGACCATTCACGCCGTGCTGCATCAGGTGCTGTACGACCAGCCGCAGGTGTGGAGCCGCATCGACCAGCGCATCCGCGCGCTCGCGACCGCCGACGACCTGATCGCGCGCGCCGACGGACAGGGCTGCGACCTGAAGGATCTGCTGGTCTCGGAGCTCGGACCATATGGCCATGTCCGCTTCGAGCTCAACGGCCCGCCGCTATTCCTGCCTGCCAAGCTCGCCGTCAGCCTCGCTTTGATCTTTCACGAGCTTGCGACCAATGCCGGCAAGTACGGCGCCTTTGCCTCGCCGCGCGGCTTCCTTCAGGTGTCGTGGACGATGCAGGAGGACCGCCTCGATCTGACCTGGGACGAGGCCGGGGGTCCACCGATCGGTCCGATCGGCAAGCCCGGTTTCGGGAGCAAATTGCTGAAGTCCGTGCTGTCGTCGTTCGATGGCAGGACCGAGACCAGGTTTCTCGAATCCGGCCTTCACTGCACCTTGCAGTGTCGCGTGCCACCGAACTGAGCCGGCCGCCGGGCGGCCATTGCTGCCTACGACTTTCGCCGCATGCGTGCGGCCGCGTCGCTACTCCGATTCACGAACGGTTAATGACGCCGCGGCACAAAGCTCCGTCATTTCCAATACTTGGCTCGCGCGTTCCGTGTTTCTACGTAGCGCTTAACTAAAATGAAGCGGGAACTTTGCACAATCGGCGCATGTACAGCAGCGACCGATTCAACTTTTCCCCCGGGCCGAACGAGGGGCTGGGCTCGACCGAGGCCGAGCTGCGCTTCCTGCGCAGCGTCCTCAGCCAGCTGCCGTCGGGCGTCACGGTCCAGGACGAGCACGGTCGCTTTCTGCTGGTCAACGATACGGCCGCCGTTCAGCTCGGCGCCGCCGCCAACAGCATCGACGGCCTCTCGGCGCCGCATCTCCATAACCGGCGCACCGCCTGCCGCGAGATCCTCGGCCGGGGGCGAACGGTGATCGGCGAGGAAAAAGTGGCAGGCGAGCGCGGCGCGCAGACCCTGCTGACCGCGCATCGACCGGTCCGCATCGGTGACCAAGTCGTCCTCATCTCCAGCTCGGCCGACATCAGCGAGCAGAAGGAGTTCGAGGACCAGCTTTTTCGGGCCGCCTATTACGACGAGCTGACCGGCCTGCCGATGCGCCGCGTGGTCGAGCATCGCGCCGACCATCTGGTCCGGCGCGGCCGGGTCGACGGACGCTTCGCGCTCGCCTTTCTCGATCTCGATAATTTCAAATACATCAACGACTATTACGGCCACGCCACCGGCGATGCGCTGCTGGTCGAGCTCGCCAAGCGTATCAGCCGCGACCTGCGCGAATCGGACCTGCTGTCGCGCATCAGCGGCGACGAGTTCCTGCTGCTGCTGCATCCGATCGAGCGCGCCGAGGAGGTCGCCGAATTCCTCCAGGACATGGTGAACCGCCTGAACGCGCCCTTCTTCATCGACGGCGCCGAGGTATTCGCCTCGGCGTCCGTTGGCGTCAGCCTGTTTCCCGAGCACGGCGCGAGCTACGACGTGCTGCGCCAGAACGCCGATCTCGCGATGTATCGCGTCAAGAACGGCGGCAAGGGCGCACTGGCCTTCTTCTCGAGCGCAATGGAGCACGAGGCGCTGGCGCGCATGAAGGTCGAGCAGTCGCTGCGGCTCGCGATCCTCGAAAAGCGCTTCTGCTGCGCGTTCCAGGCCAAGGTCGACATCCGCACCGAGGAGATCAAGGGCATCGAGGCGCTGGTGCGCCTGCGCGACAATGAAGGCGTGATCCAGGCTCCCGGCTCCTTCATCAATCTCGCCGTCGAGCTCGGCCTGATCGACGAGCTCGCCCATCTCGTGCTGGCCGAGATCGTCAAGTCGATCGATCTGATCAACGACGCGTTTGGACCCGAGGCGACGATCAGCATCAACGTCGCGGCAAAACAGGCGTCGAATCCGGAATTCATGCAGCCCTTCGCCCGGGCGATTGCAGCAACCGGCTTTCCCAAGCGGTTCATGATCGAGGTCACCGAGGACGCGTTCGTGACTCGCAGCCATTTCCAGGACGAGATCGTGCCGCTGCTGCGCGGGATCGGCGTCGGCATCTCGATCGACGATTTCGGCATCGGCTATTCGTCGCTGTCGGCGCTCGCCGACATCACGGCGGACGAGATCAAGATCGACCGTTCCTTCATCACCGACATTCATAAGCGGCCGCGCAGCCAGGGCATCCTGCGTGCGATCGAATCCCTGAGCGAGGCTCTGGGCATGACGGTGATCGCGGAGGGCATCGAGTCGTTCGAGGAGCTCGCCTATCTGCAGGCCGCGACCAAGATCCGCTATGCGCAGGGCTACTACTTCTCGCGTCCGATCTTCCTCGAGGAGCTGAAGCCTGCGGCCCCGCTTGCAAGCGAAGCGCGCATCAGTCTCGCCAGTCGCCCTGTGCAGGAAAATCGCCAGGCCTATGCGCGCAGCAGCCGCTATCGGCGCTGAGTTTTAGGAGGAAAAGCCCTCGGCCCGAGGAATGAGCCGTCACGGGGTGCCGCCGAAAGCGCCTTGACCCAGGCCGAGCCTGCACACTATCAGTTGCAGACAACAGCCGCCGGTAGCTGGGAGGAAGGCTCGTGAAGACGTCACATATTCTCAAAGGCATTGTTTCATCGCTGACTGCAGCCCTGCTGGCCACCGCCGCCCAGGCCGACGATCTGAAAATCGCTCTCATCTACGGCAAGACCGGCCCGCTCGAGGCCTATGCCAAGCAGACCGAGGCCGGTCTTCGCCTCGGCTTCGAATATGCCACCAAGGGCACCAACATGATCGACGGTCGCAAGATCGTCATCATCACCAAGGACGACCAGGGCAAGCCCGATCTGTCGAAGGCCGCGCTCTCCGAAGCCTATCAGGACGATGGCGCCGACATCGCGATCGGCACGACCTCCTCCGCGGCGGCGCTCGCGGACCTGCCGGTCGCCGAAGAGAACAAGAAGATCCTGATCGTCGAGCCGGCGGTGGCCGACCAGATCACCGGCGAGAAGTGGAACCGCTACATCTTCCGCACCGGCCGCAACTCCTCGCAGGACGCGATCTCCAACGCGGTCGCGATCGGCAAGCCCGGCGTCACGGTCGCCACGCTGGCGCAGGACTACGCCTTCGGCCGCGACGGCGTCGCCGCCTTCAAGGAGGCGCTGGCCAAGACCGGCGCGACGCTGGGCGCCGAGGAATATGTGCCGACCAGCACAACCGACTTCACCGCCGTCGGCCAGCGCCTGTTCGACGCGCTGAAGGACAAGCCCGGCAAGAAGATCATCTGGGTGATCTGGGCCGGCGCCGGCGATCCGCTCACCAAGCTGCAGGACATGGATCCCAAGCGCTACGGCATCGAGCTGTCGACCGGCGGCAACATCCTGCCGGCGCTCGCCGCCTACAAGCGGCTGCCCGGCATGGAAGGCGCCACCTACTATTATTATGACATTCCCAAGAACCCCGTGAACGACTGGCTGGTGGCAGAGCACCAGAAGCGCTTCAACGCACCGCCGGACTTCTTCACCGCGGGCGGCTTCTCCGCGGCGATGGCGGTCGTCACCGCCGTGACCAAGGCCAAGTCGACCGATACCGAGAAGCTGATTGCGGCGATGGAAGGCATGGAGTTCGATACGCCGAAGGGCAAGATGATCTTCCGGAAAGAGGATCACCAGGCGCTGCAAAGCATGTATCACTTCCGCGTCAAGGTCGATCCGAACCTTGCCTGGGCCGTCAACGAGCCGGTGCGCGAGATCAAGATCGACGAGATGACCGTCCCGATCCGCAACAAGCGCTGAGATGCTGACATCCGTGCCCGGCCCTCGCGCCGGGCACGTCCACTTTGGAAGTCATACAGCTGACGATATGGCCCTCACCCTCGAAACCCGCGATCTCACCATCCGCTTCGGCGGCCATGTGGCGGTCAACAGCGTCAGCTGCACTTTCCGCCCGGGCGAGCTGACCGCGATCGTCGGGCCCAATGGCGCCGGCAAGACGACCTATTTCAACCTGATCTCCGGGCAGCTGCGTGCGTCCTCCGGCTCCATCCTGTTCGATGGCAAAGACATCACCACTCTCTCGGCTCCGCTGCGCACGCGCGCCGGGCTGGGACGTGCGTTCCAGCTCACCAACCTGTTTCCCAATCTCAGCGTCGAGGAGAATGTGCGGCTCGCCGTCCAGGCGCAAAGCGGCGTGCACTATGATCTGCTCCGCCCCTGGATGGCGCGGCGCGACCTGATTGCGCGCGCGGATGCGATCCTCGACCAGGTCGCGCTCGGCGGCCGCCGCAGCGTCACCGCGACGACGCTGTCGCATGGCGACCAGCGCAAGCTCGAGGTCGCGCTGATGATGGCGCTTGAGCCGAAGGTTTTCATGTTCGACGAGCCGACCGCCGGCATGAGCATCGACGAGGTGCCGGTCGTGCTCGACCTAATCGGCAGGCTCAAGCAGGACAAGAGCAGGATCATCCTGCTGGTCGAGCACAAGATGGACGTCGTGCGCTCGCTCGCCGACCGCATCATCGTGCTGCATAACGGCCAGCTGGTCGCCGACGGCGAGCCGGCGGAGGTCATCGCCTCGCCCGTCGTGCAGGAAGCCTATCTCGGCGTCGCGCCGCGGAGCGCGGCATGAGCACGCTACTGAAGCTTGCGGGCGTCGAGACCTATATCGGACGCTATCACATCCTGCAGGGCGTCGACTTCGAGGTGCCCGAGGGCCAGACCACGATGCTGCTTGGCCGCAACGGCGCCGGCAAGACCACGACCTTGCGCACCATCATGGGGCTGTGGCAGGCGAAGACCGGCACCATCACGCTCGCGGGCGAAGCGATCGAAAAGCTCGCGACGCCCGACATCGCGCGGCGCGGCGTCGGCTACGTGCCCGAGAGCATGGCGGTGTTCTCCGACCTGACGGTCAAGGAGAACCTGGTGCTGGCGGCGCGCAACGGTCCGCTCGACGATGCCCAGCTCGCCTGGATCTTCGGCTTCTTTCCAGCCCTGAAGAAGTTCTGGCTGTCGCGCGCCGGCAGCCTGTCCGGCGGCCAGAAGCAGATGCTGTCGATCGCGCGCGCGATCGTCGAGCCGCGCAAGCTGCTGCTGATCGACGAGCCGACCAAGGGCCTGGCGCCGGCGATCGTGGTGTCGCTGATCGAATGCCTCAAGGAGATCAAGCGCCGTGGCGCCACGATCCTGCTGGTCGAGCAGAATTTTCACGCCGCGCGCGAGCTCGGCGACCAGGTGCTGGTGATGGACAACGGCACCATCGTCCATCGCGGCGAGATGGCCGCGCTCGCGGCCGACGTGCCGCTGCAGGAGCGCCTGCTCGGCCTCAGCCTGGAGGCGCATCAATGAGCGAGATCGCGGCAACCGATGCGCTGCCCAAGCCGAAGCGCGACATCGCGCCGCTGCTGCTGCCGGTCGTGCTGGCGCTCCTGATGATCCCGCTGGTCGGGTCAGCGAGCTCCTGGGTTACCCTGACGGTTGCGAGCCTCGCGATGGGCATGATGATCTTCATCATGGCCTCGGGCCTGACGCTCGTATTCGGCCTGATGGACGTGCTCAATTTCGGCCACGGTGCCTTCATCGCCGTCGGCGCCTACGTTGCGACCCTGGTGCTGCTGCCATTGGCGGGCTGGGCCCAGTCCGACTCGCTGCTGACCAATCTCGCCGTCCTCGTCCCGGCTGCGCTGCTGTCGATGGGCGTGACCGGCGCGCTCGGCCTGGTCGTCGAGCGCGTGCTGGTGCTGCCGGTCTACGGCCAGCACCTCAAGCAGATCCTGATGACCACCGGCGGCCTCATCGTTGCCGAGCAGACCCTGTATGCGTTGTTCGGCCCGCAGATCATTCCCATGCCGCTGCCCACGGCGTTGCGTGGATCCTTCATCATCGGTGACGTCGCGATCTCGAAATACCGGTTGCTGGCCATGCTCGTCGGCTTCGCGATCTTCGTCGCCATCGAGCTGGTGCTGAACCGGACCAAGATCGGCCTGTTGATCCGCGCCGGCGTCGAGAACCGCGAGATGGTCGAGGCGCTCGGCTATCGCATCCGCCGGCTGTTCCTCGGCGTGTTCATGACCGGCTCGGCGCTGGCCGGCGTCGGCGGCGTGATGTGGGGGCTGTATCGCGAGCAGGTGCATGCCTCGATCGGCGACGAGCTCACCGTGCTGGTGTTCATCGTCGTGATCATTGGCGGGCTCGGCTCGATCACCGGCTGCTTCATCGGCGCGATGCTGGTCGCGATGGTTGCCAACTATGGCGGCTTCCTGGTGCCGAAGCTCGCCCTCGTCTCCAACATCCTGCTGATGGTCGCCGTGCTGATGTGGCGGCCGCGCGGCCTCTATGCGGTGACCAGCCGATGATGATCCTGTCCGGCGACCCACCGCGTAGCCGCGCGCTGTCCATCCTGCTCACCGTCATCATCCTGGCACTGCTGGCGACACCCTTCATCTTTCCTGGCGCCAAGGCGCTCAACGTCGCCGCCAAGATCTGCATCTTCGCCGCGCTGGTCGCGTCCTACGACCTGCTGCTGGGCTACACCGGCTCGGTGTCGTTCGCGCACACGATGTTCTACGGCATCGGCTCCTATGCGATCGCGATCGCGCTCTATGGCCTCGGCCCCAATTGGACCGCGGTCGCGGTCGCCGTCGCGGCCGGGCTGCCGCTCGCATTGCTGCTGGCGCTCGCGATCGGCCTGTTCTCCCTGCGGGTCGAGGCGATCTTCTTTGCCATGATCACGCTCGCGGTCGCCTCGGCCTTCCTGGTGCTGGCGTCGCAATTGTCGTGGCTGACGGGCGGCGAGGACGGCCGCAGCTTCCAACTGCCGGAGCTCCTGCGCCCGGGCACCGTGTTCATCAGCAAGGACTGGTTCGGCTTCCCGATCAACGGACGCATCCTGACCTATTACCTGGTGCTGTCGGTCTGCGCACTGATGATCCTGGCGCTGCTGCGCGTCGTCAACTCGCCGTTCGGCCGCGTGCTGCAGGCGATCCGCGAGAACCGCTTTCGGGCCGAGGCGCTCGGCTACCGCACCGTCTTCCATCTCACCTATGCCAACTGCATCGCCGCTGTCATCGCGGCGTGCGCGGGCATGCTGAACGCGCTGTGGCTGCGCTATGCCGGCCCCGACACCTCGCTCGCCTTCTCGATCATGCTCGACATCCTGCTGATGGTGGTGATCGGCGGCATGGGCACGATCTATGGCGCAATCATCGGCGCGGCGATCTTCATCCTGGCGCAGAACTATCTCCAGGCCCTGATGGGCATCGCCTCGACCGCGGCGGCGGACGCCGGCCTGCCGCTGCTGCCGGGCCTCCTGCATCCCGACCGCTGGCTGCTGTGGCTCGGCCTCCTGTTCATCGCCAGCGTCTATTTCTTTCCGACCGGCGTCGTCGGGCGCCTCCGCAACAAGCCGGGCGCGACACGCTGAGCTGCAAGTACCCTTAAAATTCCGCGCTGCGGCGCCGCCGCAGCTTTGGCCGCACGGTATTCGCATGCGGAAATTATCGTTTGCCGCGAAGTTTCGACGCGCCCTTAAGCGACGGCTAACCGCATTTCCTAACCGGTCCGGCACCAGTGCCTTGTTATCAAGCTTGCTTGCAACAAGTCATTTCCTCCCCGGGTCGATCAAGGCATGCAGGGCGCAGCAGACACGTCAGGGACCGGCGGTAGCGAGCCGGAACGGATTGGCACGTCCCTCTGGCGCGGTCCGGTGCCATGGCTGATCGCGTGCGGCGCGCTTCTGACCGCAGCGATCGTCATCGGGACGATCGTCATGGCCAGCGGCTTTCGGACACGTGCGATCGCCAACAACGAGCGCGAGCTCGAAAATACCGTGCTGCTGTTGAGCCGGCATTTCGCGCAGCAGTTCGAAGATGCCGAGACCGCGGTGTCGCATGCGATCCACCGCATGCAGCTCGGGTCGATCGGTTCGCCGGAGGCGTTCCGGACCGAGATGGCAAAACCCGAGATCAGCGAGATGCTGCGGTCTCAGGTCAGTGGCCTGTCCTATATGGGAGACCTCACGATCATCGACGTCGACGGCAATTTCGTGAACTGGTCGTCCAACGACCCGCTGCCGGCCATCAACGTCGCGGACCGCTCCTACTTCAAGGACCTGCAATCGGCATCGCGGCCGGACAGCTTCGTGATCCTGCCGGTCATGAGCCGCGTCACCGGCGGCTGGGCGACCATCGTCGCGCATCGCCTGAACGGCCCGAACGGGGAATTCCTCGGCCTCCTGACCCGCCGGGTGGATCCGCACACCTACGAGACGTTCCTGGAATCGATGGCTCTCGGGAAGGGCTCGTCGATCATGCTGGTCCATTCCGACGGCGCCGTGCTGGCGCGCTACCCGCACGCCGAATCCCTGATGGGCGCCAGGATCGGGAACGACGAGCTGCTGAAGGGGGTCGCGGAGAGTGGCCTGCGCACGACCCTGCTCACGAGCTCCGTCGACAACCTGGAGAAGATCGCGTCCGCCTCCAGGATCGGGCGCTTCCCGCTCGTCATCTCGGCCAATAGGCTGGTCGACGATGCGCTCGCGGACTGGCGATCGCAGATGGTGCTGCTCGTAGGTGCGGCGATGCTTGCGATCGCGGTCATCGCCCTGACGTTCAGCCTGATGATCCGGCAGATCGTGCGACAGGGGCGTGCGGCAACGCGTCAACTGGAGACCGAGAAGCAACGGGTCGAGACTGCGCTGGACAACATGACGCAGGGGCTGATCTCGTTCGACGCGAACGCATGCGTCGTGATGTTCAATCAGCGCTTCATCGACCTGCTCGGCCTGTCCAGAGACGCGATCAGGCCCGGTGCCCACCTCAGCGAGGTCATCGCGCACTGCAAGGCGCGCGGATCCTTCAACGGCGACGTGACCGACTTCTGCGCCGACATCATCGACAGAGCCGCAGCAGGCGGCACCTCGCAGATGATCGCGGAGGGCGGAGCCGGACGCTTCTTCAACATCATCGACAAGCCGCTGGCGTCGGGCGGATGGGTCACGACGATCGAGGACATCAGCGAGCATCGCAGGATCGAGCAGGAGCGCGACCGCAACTACGCATTCCTGCGCGAGATCATCGACCACATCCCGTCACACATCATGGTCAAGGACGTCCGCGACCGCCGCTACGTGCTGGTCAACCAGTCGACCGAGCAGCGCTTCGGCGTGCCACGCGACGAGATCGTCGGCAAGACGGCGTTCGACCTGCTGCCGCGACCGGTCGCGGAAAAGGTGACGGCGGACGACGACCGGGCTCTGGAGCAGTCGGACGGGCTGTTTCTCGCCGAACATCCCTGGCAGAGTCCGGGGCTGGGCTTGCGCTACATCACATCGCGGCGCATCGCCGTCGCGGATGATGCGCAGCGGCCGCGCTATCTGATCAACGTGATCGAGGACACCACGGAGCGGCGGCTCGCCGACGAGAAGATCGCCCATCTCGCACATTTCGATGCGTTGACCGAGCTGCCGAACCGGGTGCTGTTCCAGGAGCGCATCGACGAGGAACTGGAACGCGTGCGCCACGGCACCTTCTTCGCGCTGCTCTACATCGATGTCGACGAGTTCAAGGGCATCAACGATTCGCTCGGCCATCATGTCGGCGACGAGCTGTTGAAGACGATCGCGCGCCGCATCGAAAGCTGCCTCGCGCCGGAGGATATGGTGGCCCGGCTCGGCGGCGATGAATTCGCGGTGCTGCTGACCACCGTTGCGGACCGGGACGAGGTCATCGTGGCCGTGAAGGAGATCCTCGACGCGATCCGCGAGCCCTATAAATGCCTGGGCCACCAATTGTCGACCGACGCCAGCATCGGCATCGCGCTGGCGCCCCAGGACGGCGTCGAGCGCGACCAGCTGACCAAGAATGCCGACCTCGCAATGTATGCCGCCAAGGCCGGCGGCCGCCGCACTTTCCGTTTCTTCGAGCCGGCGATGGATGAAAACGCGCGCGCGCGGCTGCAGTTGCAGCAGGACCTGCGCCGGGCGATCACAGAAGGCCAATTCGAGCTGCACTACCAGCCGCTGCTCGGCTTCAGCGAGAACGTCATGACCGGCTGCGAGGCGCTGTTGCGCTGGCGTCATCCGGAGCGGGGGATGGTGCCGCCGCTCGACTTCATTCCGCTCGCCGAGGACACCGGGCTCATCAACGAGATCGGCGACTGGGTGTTACGCACCGCCTGCGCCGAGGCCGCGCATTGGCCCGCCGACATCCGCATCGCCGTGAACGTCTCGCCCGTGCAGCTCAAATCGCCGACCCTGGCGCTGCGGATCGCAGGCGCGCTGTCGGCGGCCGGCCTTGCACCCGAACGGCTCGAGATCGAGATCACCGAGGCGGTGCTGATCAGCGACGACGACGCCGCGCTCGGCATCCTGCACCAGTTGCACGACATGGGCGTGCGCATCGCGCTCGACGATTTCGGCACCGGCTATTCGTCGCTGAGCTATCTGAAGCGGTTCCCGTTCGACAAGATCAAGATCGACCGCTGCTTCGTCAGCGACATCGGCGCCGGCAGCTCGTCGGCGATCGTCCAGGCGGTGGTGAGCATCGCCGCCGCCAGCAACATGACGACTACGGCCGAAGGCGTCGAGACCGGGGCGCAGCAGACGGCGCTGCGCCAGCTCGGCTGCACCGAAATGCAGGGCTATCTGTTCAGCGCCCCGAAGCCGGCGGCCGAGCTGCGCAAGCTGTTTGCCCTGGAGGCGGCGGCAGGGGGCCTGCAGGTCGCCGGCTGAGCCGGCTCGACGGCACGGTCCACGCCCGGCCGCCCCGGCCGTGGCTGCGGCGCGAGGCCACGCAGATTTCGACGACCGGCCCGCTACCGGCCTCGGCGCGGCGTTCCTATATCCGGAGCGGCAACAACGGAGTTGGCAGGTCGTCATGCAGCCGGTTTCCTTGCTTCTGAACATCCTCTGGATCCTGTGCGGCGGCGCCTACATGGCGTTTGGCTGGCTGGTCGCCGCGGTCGTGATGGCGATCACGATCGTCGGCCTGCCCTGGTCCCGCGCCGCCTTCAACATCGCCGCCTATACGCTGCTGCCGTTCGGCTCGCGCGCGGTCCGCCGCGACGAGCTCACCGGCATGGAGGACGTCGGAACCGGCGTTCTCGGCCTGCTCGGCAACATCATCTGGCTCGTGCTGGCCGGCTGGTGGCTGGCGCTCGGCCACCTCCTGACCGCAATCGTGCTCGCGGTGAGCATCATCGGCCTGCCCTTCGCCTGGGCCCATCTGAAGCTCGCCGGGCTCGCCTTGTGGCCGATCGGCAAGACCATCGTGCCGGCGTAGGGCGGTCGGCGGGAGCGGGCCGGCCGCGCCCCCCGCCGAACTGCCCGCGTGCCTCGCGGCGCGAGCGGCCGTCCGCCCGGTCCGGGAGCATCCAAGGCCGTTGCCGTCGCCGGGGCAATCGGCTAAACGATTTGCCGTACGCACCCGTAGCTCAGCTGGATAGAGCGTTGCCCTCCGAAGGCAAAGGTCACACGTTCGAATCGTGTCGGGTGCGCCACTCAATCAATAGCTCTCTCGGAAGTCGGGAAGAGCCCGCGACACATCCCCCGCAGCTACTGACCGTATTTTGCGTTCAGCGCCAAAGGCGCCTTCGCCCCGATTGGATTTGGTCGTCAGAAGCCAAGTGATGTGCTTGAATTGCGTGGGCGTCCGGTGAAGGCCACGGGCCGAGCGACTGCTCTGGACGGTCTGGAGCGGCTCGATCAGGCGGCGGCCGATGTCTGGGCGGCCTGCCAGCTCCAGGGAAGCAGATCGGCGAGCTTGCTGGCCGGATGATCGGGTAGCTTGGCGAGGACGTCGGCGAGCCAAGCCTGCGGGTCGACGTTGTTGAGCTTGGCGGTCTGGATCAGCGTGTAGATGGCGGCAGCGCGGCGGCCGCCTTCGTCGGAGCCGGCGAAGGTCCAATTCTTGCGGCCGAGGGCCACGGCGCGCAGCTCGCGCTCGGCCGTATTGTGAACACCTCCCAGCGCTTGAAGCTGTAGTCGATTGCTTTTGCGGTCTCGCTCTTGCCGGACAGCTTGGTACGGCGTTCGCGCAGGAAGCCGTGGAGCTCGTCGACGAGTGGGCAGCTGCGTGCGTCGCGCACGGCTTTGCGTTCGTGGGCCGGTAGACCGTTGATCTCGCGTTCGATCGCAAACAGCGCGTCGATCTTCGCGATCGCTTCGATCGCGATCGGCGCCTTCTTCAGCCGTGCGATCTCAAAGAACTTGCGCCGTGCATGCGCCCAGCAGCCGACCTCAATGATCGGGCCCGGCTTGCGCGCAGCCGTGCAGCCCGTATTTGGCGAACAGGATGTGCGCCAACAGGCGCGGTCCCGCGCGTCCGCGCGAGATCGGATGGAACGGCGCCGGCGGCTGCGTGATCGCCTCGCAGGCGCGGCAGGAGAACTTCTCCCGTACATGCTGGATCACCTTCCACTGAGCGCCAGACCGTCGAAGCCCTTGCGCATGTCGGTATGGCCTGTCGCAAGCCAGACCCGGGTGCCGGAGGGGATCGGGATCGTCATCGCGAACCGCCTGGAGCGCCGCGATCACCGCGGTCACCGTCGCGACATCCGCCGCGCCGCTGATCCGGATCTTGGCCTCCGCCCCGAGCTCTACTTCGATCAGCCCCTGCGTTGGAGCTGCCGCCGCGTGAGGATCGGCTGCGATCGTCAAGGCGGCGAAACCCGGCGCGGCAGCCTCCTTGCCGCATAGCTGCTGGCGCCAGCGAAACACCTGGCTGGAATGCACCCCGAACGCTCGCGCCACCTCCAGGATCGTCGCTCCCGGTTCTAACGCTGCAGCAACGACACGCTCCTTATCGGCCCGCGACCAATGCCGCCGTCGCCGCTCCGACGTGATCACTTCCACTTCCGCTTTAGCCATAGGACTGGCTCCAGGACTAGTCCTATGGCTTCAACAAGCGTCAGCTCCGACGCAAGGCGGCCGTCGCCGGGGGCTTACCTTGCTCGCGGAAAACCGCGGCCGCTGCTCGCCGACCGTGAACGGTTCGAGCGCAACTATCAGGAGTGGCTCCTTGCGGTCGGCTGCACACGTCCGCAAACGTCGAGTTAGGTCGGCACGAGACTGCAGCTAAAGACTAGTTTGCCAGTCCACACGAACGCAAACGACCCACCAGCTCGATCGATGGCAACGATCGACCATCGAACTTCGCGGGCGCCGTGAGTGCGAGACCATTAGGTGGGATGGTTCAGCCTGCAGCGGCGGCAATGGCCCAGCGAGATCTGGCTTCCCGTATCAATTCTGGCAAATTTGCAGTCGTTCGGTGCATGTGGGCTTCCAGGCGTGCGCACGCGCGCGCGGCGTTCTGGCTGCGGACGCCGTCCGCGATATCAAGACAGTCACGGAGCTCGGAGTCCGGATCGGCGTCTCGGGAGATGACGAGGCATCGAATATACCGGCTGCGGTCGTTGAAGTTTTTTATCATTCGCAGCATCTCCTCGTTCCTCGATATCTGCGCGATCTGCTCGAACACCCCCTCGATAGCGGCAGCATAATGCTTGGCGCGATTCCTTGCCGAATTCGCGGGCGGAAGCGCCGCCATTCTCATCGCGCTTCGGCCAAAGCGTACGGCCGACGATGGCTCCAAAGCCTTCCTGAGATTATGCGCGAGCACCAGCCGAGCAAACTCATAGAGGTCCTGCAGCTCCGCTGCGTCCGGGACCCTCGAGAAGAAGCCTCGCTTCGGAACGATATCAATCAGCCCCTCGCCATGAAGACGCTCGAGAGCTTGTCTCACCGGTGTCGCGCTCGCCCTGACATAATCAGCAAGCTGTTCGATGCGCAGGTGCTCGCCTGGCAAAATGATCTTCGACTCCGACGTCAACTCGTAGTGTGTGACCAATTCCTTGATTCGGGCGTAGGCAACATCGACTCGATTGAATTCGCTGTCCATATCGATACCTGCTGCGCGAGGATTGCTGATCCGGCGGGCTTGAGCCGAAGGCTGCGCGGCGCGTCGCGCGCTCATGCGACGCGTCGCTCATCGCGCTTTCTGCTCACGATCGATCGCCGAGTGCCGCCGGGTGTCGCGCATGGTGAGATAGACGACGAGAGAGGTCGCAATGCAGCCGGTGAGGTAGAAATAGAACCAGCTTTCGTGACCGATCGACTTGAACCAAAGCGCGATCGACTCTGCCGTGCCGCCGAAGATCGAAACGGTCAATGCATATGGCAGCGCTACGCCCGTTGCTCGAATTGCAGTTGGGAACAGTTCGGCCTTGACCACCGCATTGATCGAGGTATAGCCGGATACGATCAACCACGCCGCCGCGATCAGGAGGAATGCGGTGAACGGGTCGTGGACTCCCTGCAGCGTGTTCAGAAGCGGAATCGTGAACAGAGTTCCGCCCAGTCCGAACCCGATCAACAGCCATTTGCGTCCGATGCGATCGGAAAGGGCGCCATAGAGCGGCTGCAGCACCATTGCGAAGATCAGGCTACAGGCCGTGACCATGGTCGTTTGATCATCGGTCAGCTTGACGGAGAGCTTCAGGTATTTCTGCATGTAGGTGGTATAGGTGTAGAAGGCCGCAGTCCCCCCCATTGTTAGTCCAACAACAAGCAAGACTTCGCGTCGGAACTGACCCAGCGCGCGCAGCGAACTCCCCTGTCTTGCCGACTTCGCGCGGGTGAATACATCCGTTTCGTGCAGGTTGCGGCGCATGACGGCGGCCACGACGGCCAGCAGCGCGCCGATGACGAACGGAGTACGCCAGCCCCATCCACGAAGCTGCTCCTCCGTCAGAAGCACCTTCTGCAGGACCAAGAGAACGACGATCGCGCAGAGCTGGCCGCCAATCAACGTCACATATTGGAAGCTGGAATAGAATCCGCGGTTCTTTTCGTCCGCGACCTCGCTCAGGTAAGTTGCGCTGGCGCCATATTCACCGCCTAGGCTAATTCCCTGCACGATTCGCGCGAAACCAAGCAGGACCGGCGCCGCAAAGCCGATTGACGCATAGGTGGGCGTCACGGCGATGATCAGCGAGCCGAAGCACATCATCAAGACCGACAAGGTCAAGGCATTACGGCGGCCATGATGATCTGCAAAATGGCCGAATAGCCAGCCTCCGAGTGGGCGGACAAGAAAGCCGGCGGCAAACAGCAGCGCGGCGTTCAACTGCTGCACGACCTCGTCGCCCTCAGGAAAGAACGATTTGGCGAAATACAACGCAAACGCGGCATAGGCGTAGAAGTCATACCATTCCACCAGATTTCCGATCGAGCCGACGAAGATCGCGCGCAAGCGGCGACCCATCCCAAGGCCGTCACGGCGTGCTTCATCGGCGGCCGCAACGAGGGTGGGGCTGATAGCTCGCTCAAACTTCATGGCGTCCTCCGAGTGCACGTTTTCTTAGGCTCTAAGGCCAATCGTGCTCATGCCTGAGCAACCCGCGTGCCAGCCGGCGGCGGCCGCCGATCGCGCCGCCAAACAAAGCCATCTCAGATGGTTGCATGCGCCTCGCGTGAAACGGGCTTGCCGCGCTAAGCGGAATTCCGCCGATCCGTGTCGGAGCGTGAGCGGGAATCCGCCTCGTGCCTAGCAGGAGGTTCGGCTGGGTCGCAGCAAGCCGTACCTTGCCATTTTTTCGTTGAGCGTCCGCCGTGGCACGCCGAGACTTTCCATAACCGCTACAACCGACCAGTTGTGCTCCAGCAAAGACGCCTCGATCAGCATGCGCTCATAAGCTGCGACACGCTCAGAGAGCGAGCGCCTTGCGCCCGCTCCCTGGGCTCGCCGCAGAATTTCCGCGACGCGGCGACCCGTTGCGGCCAAGCCGAGCGCGTAGCGTTCAGCCACGTTCTTCAGTTCTCTAACATTGCCAGGCCAGTCATGGGTCAGCAGTGCATCGAAATCCTCGGCTCCGAGTGGCGTCAGGTCACGGCCGCTGCGCCGGGCAGCTTCCCCGGCAAAATGCTGGAATAGCAGCAGCACGTCGTTGCCCCGTTCGCGCAACGGCGGGAGACGGATCTCAGCCGCTGCCAGGCGGAAGTAGAGATCGGCCCGAAAGCGGCCGCTGCGGCTGTCCGCGGCGAGATCGGCTTTCGCGGCCGCGATCACACGGACGTCGACCGGGATCAGCCGGTTCGATCCCACCCGCTCGACCACGCGCTCCTGCAGAACGCGTAGGATCTTGACCTGGAACGCGTGTGGCATGCTTTCAATTTCATCGAGCAGGAGAGTTCCGCCGCTGGCATGTTCGAACTTCCCGATGCGAGCCCCGCGTGCACCAGTGAACGCGCCCGCCTCGTGACCCAGCAACTCGCTCTCGAACAGCTCGGCGGGTATAGCCGCGCAATTCACCGCAACGAATGGAGCTCGTGCCCGCGGACCGAGGTCATGCAGTGCGCGAGCGACGACCTCCTTTCCCGTGCCGCTCTCGCCGAAGAGGATCACATCCCGGTCGTGCTCGGCGAGCTCGCCAACGGACTTTCGCAGCGTGGCCATCGCGGGCGATGTCCCGAGGAGACGTCGCTCCAGCTCACCTTCGGCGCCGAGCCGGCTCGTGAGATGCCTGAGTTGACGCTTCAATCCTGATTGTTCTGCCGCCCGTGCCAGCACGGCAGACATATGATCCGGGTTGGCAGGTTTCTGCAAAAAGTCGTAGACGCCCTCGCGCATGGCCGCAACCGCGAGGGCAACGTCGCCGTGAGCAGTGAGCAGGACGACCGGAATGTCGGGATCGATTCGCTGCACGTCGCGCATGAGTTCGATGCCGGATCGATGCGGCATCCGGAAGTCGGTCAGTACCACGTCAGGCAGCTCGGCCTGAAGCATCGACAGCGCCTCGTCAGCATTTCGGGCTGTGCGCGCTTCGAAGCCGCCCAGCTCCAGCCATTGTCTGATCGAGCTGCGAACGATCTCCTCGTCGTCAACGACAAGAATCGATTTGCTCATCCACACACCCCGATAAGTCTAGGCCGGCTCGGGCGGCGTCGGCAAGGTCACCCGAAACCGGCTTCCGATTTGCAGTTCACTCTCAACCGAAATCGTGCCTCCGAGCTCCCTCACGATCCCATAGCTGATTGAAAGGCCGAGGCCGAGCCCTTCGCCGATTTCCTTGGTGGTGAAGAACGGATCGAACAGCGATTTCATGTGATCCGCGGAGATTCCGCTCCCGGTGTCTGCGACCTCGATCGTAACCGTGCTCTCCGCACGCCGGATGCAACCGCTGAGAACTCGGCGCGGGCGATCACGCATCGACTGGACCGCGTTCGAGAGCAGGTTGACGAAGACCTGCTCGAGACGGATCGGATTCGCCTCAACGTGAGCCGGCTCCGCGGGCAAGTCCAAGACAACCTCGATACCTTCATTTCTGATCCGGTACTGCAGGAGCCGCATCGCATTGCCGAGTGTCACACCGACATCGACTCTGCTGGTTGCACCGGTCTCCTTGCGGGCAAACATGCGCAAGTGACCGATCAATGCCATCATTCGCTCGGCTATGGATGACATCAGGTCGAGGTTCAGGGCCGTTCGTTCGATCTCGTTGCGTTGCAACAAGACTCGGCTGCTTGCGATGTAAGTGGTGAGCGCCGCGAGTGGCTGGTTGATTTCATGCGCCACTCCCGCCAGGGCTTGTCCAAGACTGGCAAGCTTCGCACTCTGCACCAGGCTCTCGTGGGTTTGTCGCAATTCCTGCTCGGTGCGCGTCCGTTCCAGGACTTCACTTGTCAGTTGACGATTGGCTTCGCGCAGCTCCATCGTGCGCTCCGCAACACTTCGTTCCAGCAGCTCGTTAGCTTCGCCCTTGGCTTTCATCGATTGCCGCCATTGATGAGCGACAAGCCCAAGCAGCTGTACCGTGAGAACGGCAAAACCGGCCGTGACCGCGATGGTCATTGCATGCCGACGAGCCTCCCCGATGTCCGAAAAAATGAGCAGCTGCCATCCATGCGCCGGCAGAGGCCGCGCACGCAGCGCATATTCGTGGACGCCATCGTCGTCGCCCAGTTCGACCGATACCTCGCCCGATTCGGCCGACGAACCGAGGATCGGAGCATTCTCGATCGTGTCGCCGAACTGCCGGGACGCGTTCAGACGCGCGACCGCGGTCGAGGGTAGCCTTCGCAACGGATGATATTTCCACTGCGCGCGGCTGGCCAGGATGAGCACGCCTCCTTCATCTTCCATGGCCACCAGATCACCGGCCCTGACCCAATCGGCTTCCAGCGGCGTCAAATCGATCTTCACGACGGCGACCCCGATCGTAAGCTCGCCTTCGGTGATCCGTTGCGACAAGAAGTAGCCAGGCAAGCCGGTCGTCACCCCAACGGCATAGAGCTGCCCTTCCCCGTCACGGATTGCGCTCTGGAAATAGGGGCGAAAGTCGTACGCATGCCCGACGAAGCTCTTTGCTCCATCATAGTTGCTTGCTGCCAGCGTCACCCCGGCCGTGTCCAGCACGTAGAGCTCGGCCGATCCCGCGGCCTGATTTAGCGACTTAAGATAACGGTTGGCAGCTTCGACAACTGCCCCATCGCCCGGTGTCCGGAACAGCCGGCGCACCGGATCGGCGAGTGAAAGAACCGTGGGCAGATATCGGAAGCGGGCAACGGTTGCATCGAACGTGCTGGCGATCAACGTAAGCCGATCGTCGGAGTCGCGGCTCATCTGCGCGAGGCCAGCGCTCAGGGCCAATCGGTAGGACAGCAGCGCGACTCCCACGATCGCCAGGACAGCAATTGCGGCGATAGCCGGCCAAGCCCTTGAGAGCCCACCCGGCAAGCCTAGTCGGCTCGAAAACCACGCCGACATCGCCACCCTCTCGCTCACGCCAGGGCTCAAATGATGGGCCTGATTTTGGCTTCGGTCGCCCCGCGAATTCTCCCCGCGCATGCCGGATCCAGAGCTTCACTCGCAACCGGGGTCTTGGACCCTCTCACAGGTCGAAGGTCGATGTACCCATGGGCATTACAATCAAACGTCAAACGAGATCTATATGGCCGCGGCCATCGTCCAGCGTGACCTAGCGTCCCTGATGAGCTCGGGCAGATCGACGATCATCCGACACATGTGCGTTTCCAATTTAGCGCTTGCACCTTTCGGATCTTGATCGCGGAGCAATTCGATCAGCTCGAGACATTCTCGTACCTGCGCGCCGTGATCCGGGCTTTGCAAGATCGAGAGGCATCGGACATACCGGCTGCGATCATTGAAGTTCCGCATCATTCTCAGCATCTGCCCGTTTCGCGACAGCTGCGTGATCTGCTCGAAGACGCTCTCGATGGTCATCGCATGATGCTTGACGCACTTCGTTGCCGAGTGGCCCACTGCAACGGCTTCCACTTTCATCAAACCCCGGCCGAGACGCGCAACCGAGGACGGATCGAGTGGCCTCGTAATATTGTGCTCAAGAACCAGCCGGGCAAATTCATACAGATCCTGCAGCTCGGACGCGTTCGGAACCTTGGAGAAGAAGCCTCGCTTCGCGATGCTGTCGATCAGCCCCTCGCCTTGTAGGCGCTCCAGCGCTTGGCGCACAGGCGTGGCGCTCGCATTGACGCGATCCGCCAGATCGTCAATATGCAGATGCTCTCCCGGAAGCACCCGGACCTTGCCGTCAGGGACCAGATCATAATGGATGACGAGGTCCTTGAGCTTAGTGTAAGCGGTGTCTACCTTGCTGATATCCCCGTCGGTATCACGCATGCCACGTCCCCTTGAACCACCCTGGGCGACGCAACTTGCCGGCCGCAGACGTAGCTCCCGAGAGGCGTCTGACTCGTCCCCGGAATGCTCCGACAGCGCCGACGAGCACGCACGAAGGGATTCGACGACGCCCGACGTCGACTCCTTGCCCTGCTACTCGTTGTCCACCCATGACTTTCATTTTTTATACACCGTAAGCTTACGCACTCATTGCAGCCGTCACCATCATAAAAACTATGCAATCGATGTGTACTGCTTCACTGGAGCATGCTGAGACGGTGTCTCATCGCGTAAGCGGTTGCTGCGGCGCGCGAGCTCACGCCGATCTTCATATATATGTTCGCAATGTGCCGATTGACGGTCGGCACACTGAGGCGTAGTTCCGCGGCAATGGCCTTGGAGCGGCTGCCGGCAGCGAGCTTGCTGAGGATCTCCATTTCTCGTGGTGAGAGATCATCAGGACCTCGCGCGTATAAGTTGCGTGACTCCACCTCGACTCCCTCTATCCGTGCTCGATCAACGCGCTCCTGCCAGCTTCGCATGCCGAGTGCTACGAACTGCTCGCGTCCCCGCTGTAGCAGCGCACGCGATGACGGCTTGTCCCCTGAGGTTCCCGCAACGGTCGCCTCATCAAGATCGACGAGCGCTCGGAGGCAGACTTGGCCTGCCCGGTCAAGATCGCCGCGGGCCTTTGCGAAGTGTGTGCGTGCCGCAACCGTGTGATCCTGAAGGGCCGCGAGGCGTCCGAGGATGAATTCACGGCATTCACCGGCTGCACCGATCGTGTTCCCGTGTTTTGGAGCGCGGACCAACGCTTCGAACCGGCGCGCACGCTTGACGTCCTCACGCTGCCAAGCGGCACAGACTCCGAGCCCAAGGGCATCATCCGACAGCTGTCTGTCGGAATTCGTGTTCTCCAAGGATCGGAGCAGCGCCTCAATGCGAACGTCATATTCGTTTTCGCCAGGCAAGAATGCTTCAGTCAGAGCGGCGAAGCCAAGCACGATTTGTCCAAGGCGCACCGGATGATCCTTGACGATCTGCAGCGCACGCGAAGCGACTCGGCCAATCGCCGGCCAGTCGCCACCATACAAATAGGCACGCCATGCGACCGCGGAAAGCTCCAGGGCAAGATGCAAGCGGTGCCACGGTCCCAATCGGACAGCCAGCGCACGCGCGTCGCGCAGCGCCGCGTCTGAGCTTGCCAAATGACCCAGGCTCGCCTCGGCAATCGCGAGAGAGGTTAAAGCCTCGATCCGACCAGGAAGCGACCCGAAACACTTGGCATCCCGCAACAGGTCGTGCGCAGTTTCGACCCCCATGGCGAGTTGCCCATGCCGATAGATCCAATCATGGGTCACGACCTCTCGAGCCCGGATGATGGCCGCCGGATTCTGCCATTCGGCGGCCCAACGTTGCACCTGCTCTGTCTGTTCGATGGATCGCGGAGCATACAGGTCGAGCGCCGAGGCACGATCCTCTTCGTCTCCAAGCTGACGAACGAGATCGAGCGCACGCGGATCCGGCGCGTGGTAGATCGCCTCAAACGTCCCGTCATTCCATCGGCACCGCCAGTCCTGTCGGAGCACCTCCAATCGAGCCCAGTGCAAATCTCGGCGATCATCGCAGGCTTGCAGTCCGCGCTCCACCAGAGGCTGCCACATCTCAGCGGGAGCGCCGGCGTCCCGCAGCCTGCGGACAATCGCCACCAGGAAACTCATGGTCCATGATGGCCGCCGCTCCCAGCGTCGGCTGAACAGAAAGCGCGTCGTCGCATCGGCGGCTTCGACGTCGAGTGATGCAGCCTGCGCAAGCGCGAGATCACGGAGCATCTCGTCCGAGACAGCATCGCCTGCGAGATCGCAAGCGATCCGAAGGAATACAGCTTCGTGCTCGCTGATATAGTTCGCTCGCGCGCGCTCGGCTGCGTTCAGTGCGAAGACCTCGCCGATTTCAGCACCCGGGATGCGCTGCGAAGCGTGATACTGATGCGCAATCTCTCCAGGATCGGCATCGAGCTCAGCGAGACGCGTCGCCGCGCGTCGATGCAAAATCGCTCTCCGATCGGGGTTCAGCTGGTCGTACAAGGCGCGCCGCAACAACGCATGCGCAAAGACGTAGCCATCACCGCGAACGACGAGTACCCCAGCCCTCATCGCCTCGTCGATATGGTCCAGAATCGTCTCTTCGGAATCCGATATCAGAAGCTGCAATCGGCCGAGATCGAACCCTTCGGGAAATATCGCAGCGATCCGCAGCATTCCCAAGGTCGGCCCCGAGAGCCGCGCGAACCGTCGCGACAGCAACGGACGCAGTCCGGCCGGGATGCCGATACCGTTGTTCACGAGATCGGCGGGCCATTGGCCCTGGCGCCCAGCAAGCTTTCCCTCTTCGACAAGGTGGTTGAAGAGCTGGCGCACATAGAACGGATTGCCGCCAGTCTCACGGTGAATTGCCGTGGCAAGCGATGCAGGCAGCCGCTCGTCTGCCAATGACTCCAGCATGCGCATCGTGTCCGCCGGCTCGAGCGAGCGAACCGCGATCCGATGAAGCTCGCTCTCGCGCATCAGCGCATTGAGTTCCAGAGGCTCGCCGCCGGTCTCGTCGGGACGGAGAGTGATGACGGTCAGCAGCGGCAGAGATCGCGTCGAGCGTAAGCAATGCAGCAACATCGACCAGGATTCGCGATCGGCCCAGTGCAGGTCCTCGAGCACGAGCAGTAGTGGAGACTCGACTGCAACCGCATGAAGCAGATGAACCGCGGATTCGAACAGTCGAAACCGCTCGTCCGGTCCGGAGAGTCCTTTGAGAGCAGGAAGATCCGCAGCGGCCGCGAACGCCGGCACCACGCGAGACAGCGGCCGAATCATGTCATTGCGAGCATGGTTGAGGAGTGTCGGCTGCTCGCGAGCCCATTGGGAGAACGTGTCGGCAAACAATCCATATGGCAGAGGTTCGGCCATCTCGTAGGCGGCCCCCCTCGCCACACAGAAGCCGCGCTGCTTCGCAGTTTGGGCCAGTGCCTCGACCAGACGGCTCTTGCCAATTCCAGCCTCTCCTACTAGGACCGCACCAACAGCGCGTCCATTCTTGTCCGGGAGAAGCCCGCGAAGCCGGTTCGACTCCTGGTCCCTTCCTATAAGCGGAACACCGCTATCCCTCATGCGCTAACCAATAGCCAACCTACACGATACTCTTTTCATGGCTGCGGCAAGACGCACTGCCGCCTGTGCGATTCAACCGCCCACGAAACTTAAGATTGCGTTGAGAAAATATCAGCTCGGCACGATAATACCAAGCGGCAAATCAATGTTGCGCTGCGCACATTGGGCTCATCTCGCGAAGACTGTCGCGCAATGGCGACCAGCGAGAGTCGAAGGATCGAGATCGATGACGATCTCCATGTCAACTTCAGCCAATGATTGCCTGCTCCGAAGGCCCACAACCCTTACGATTTTCAATAAATCGACTCAACTGAGGTTCGAACCATCATTGAGTCGCTTTCTTGACGATGCCTGCTTCGCGTCTCGCGTTTGTGGCGAGATTTAGCGCCCTCGCCTGCAGATGCGATCATGGCTGTTGTTGTCAAAGTGAAGTTCCGAAAGGTTGCCGGGAGGATACGACTGCCACGCTTGGTGAGAGTCGGCTAAAGCAATCTTACGAGGGCGTCGCTCCCCTGCGCGGCACACGTCGACGTACTGCGGTCGCCGGGAAGGTGTGGTCGATTGAAACCTGCCAGCCGCCGGGGCTGGGCGCTCCGGGCGGACTGCGTATCTCTCCCATTACAGAACCATATACGCGAATCGTCGCGCTTCGAGCGCGCCAGACGAATTGCTCGTGCGTCTGCACCGACGTCGGGGTCGCCGGCTTGAGGTCACTTAGGCCGAGGGTGCTCGGCGTATGTCAATGTTGCCGAGGGCGCGTTGTCGCCACGACGTCCCGCCACTCGGCGTCCCTGCAGAGAGGAGACGCATGGGATCCGTCACCTCTGTAACCAACTCAGTCCTTCCAGCCCTTTATCCTTGACGAAGGTCACAACGACATCGCTGACGTGCCCGAAAGCGGGCCAAGCGCGATTGAGCCCCTTCAGCGAGAAGGAAACAGACGTTACTACTTGATAGTTCGCCGGAGCTCTGCGGCGCAGCATCGCGTAGATCGATAAGCCGGATCCAACCGCGACGCCGACCGCGCCTGGGATAGCCCCGATATTACCGTGAATATCGTAGACAAGCTCAGTAACATTGCCAGCAATCAAACCGGCACTTCCGGTTATCTGCATGCGGCGAGACAGTCGAGTCGTGTCCCAGGAAGATGCTGGAGGGATATGTACGATTTCGGGAGCCGTCTCTCTGCTGTTGGTTCCGCTGGCCGCCCCATTAAGGGACTTCAACTGCTGCGCAGAACGGCCGGTTCGCCAGGCAATTCCTGTCCAAGATAGGCCTCGCGAGTTGTCAAACGACCCGGGAATCCTCAACCCCGCGCCGGTCCAAACTGCATGCGAATCGGGATTGCTTGTATACGTGCTTGGAATCCGATCCCGGTGCGCCTTGATGATCGCCCGCGCGGAGGAGCCATTTCTCGCTGCAAAGGCATCCAGGTCCTCGCCTGATTTGATCCGAGCGGTGATCTGCCTCCCCTTAGACGTGAATCGCCCGGGAATTGCCAGTTTCTCGCGACGCCCGACATCCTCGAGCACCTTCCTGACGGACTTATTTTCCTTTCTGGCGATCTGGCGGAAAGTGAGCTGCTCATCGTTGCTCTTGATGGAGATCGACTTATCTGGATTAATTAGTTTAAGCGGATGCGCGGGATCTCTCGCATTGACGCGTCCGATCACCTCGTCCGGTACGTTATTCCTGTCCGCGATTTCGCTCAGACTGGTGTCGGTTGACCGGACCGTATCGGTAGCTCCACGCGATCTAAGCGCGCCATAGCCACTGAAATAGCTCCGCGCTCCCAAGACGATTTGCGCGGAGCCGATGACAGCTGCTCCACCATATTGGAAGCTCAGCAGGTGGCCGCTCGTCACACTGACGATGTCGTTTGCCATGCCGTTGGCAATGAAGCTCACACCTGTTGCGGTTCGCAAATACGGGGCTGCTTTTTCGGGTATTCTCAACTTGGCAGCCAATTTCGGCTTGAGCTGAACGATGTTCAGCGGTCCACGAACTGTGGCGTTCCAGGCCGCCAGCATGCCTAGAGATCCGAACCGCGCGGCTGCTGCAAGGGCAACCGCATCGGAGGCCACTCCTGCAGCAACGGGCAGAGCCTGTCGGAGGCCTGACCTGCGCGGTGCCACTTGTCGATCGCCCACTCCCGTGTAGGGCTGATCCGTGACCACGACACGAAAATCCTTTTTCGGTAGATCGTAGCGTCGGCTGTATGTCTTGGCTGATTGCGGCGGACTTCCGCCCCAGTCAACAAAGCGGTCTGTTGCTCCGATCACTCCTCGTCGTTTGATGTTTGCGTCGTTCATGGCGAACGGTCGGCTTGGCTTGTTTCCTCGTGTTTCCACAACGTAGATATACCTGTCGGCGCTACTGCCGTATTTGGAGGGTTGGAGAGCGACCCGGTCCTGAAATCGTTCGAATGCCTTCGGGCTGAGCACAAGAGTCAAGCCGCTCGAGGCCGGCGGGGGCGAGGCCGGAGAGACCGCACCACCGCCGCTCGCGGGCGGCTTGCCGCCGCCACCACCCGCGGGCTGGGCTGCCGTCGAGGCGGCTAGGGCCCAATTTGCAGCCGAGTCTTCGCTGACAGGTCTTTCGTGCAACGCCAAAGCGGTCTGCCGGAACGATGCGAGTGCCGCTGGATCGCCTCCGAAAACCGCCTTATGGAAGTCGGTCTCCCCCATCCGGTCGCGAATGGCCTCCGCGATCTTTGCCTCCGTCGCATAGGCCGATGTGCCGCGGCGCGGCACGACCTGCGAGGCGAGAAGCTCGGTCACACCTTCATTCAAGTTCGAATGCGGCCGGCTTGAATCAATGACCAACGTGCTTGCGAGCTTCTTGAACGACTCCGAGGTCAGTGCATGCACCGCCTCGTGTGCGACCACGTCCGGGCTCAATCTATCGGTCCGTACATAGACGCGATGCCCCTGATCCGATGAGATGCTGAAAGCATCGACCGCCACCGGATCATGCTGGCCGCCGGCTTTTTGATATGCACGGGCGAAAGCGGCGGGATCCATGGCCTGCAGCCGGATGCCATTCGGCGATGTCCCGCTCGCCTGACTCTGATAGGCGTCAAACACCTTCCTTCCCGCGTCGAACGCGGCGGGCTGACCGGCAAGGCCCGTTTCGGCCACGGTGCGGGATCTGCTCTGCTGATAGTGATGAGAAGCCACACCGGAAACCGTATTGAGACCGATGGACAGATAGTCTTGGGCGGTCGGCGCCTTGCCGGAAAGGAGCCCGGGGCCGGCAGTCAACATGGTATTCGCGCCCAATTGGGAGGCCGTCTGATAAAGCGGGTTCGACACGAGGCCATTCGGCCGTGCCGCGCTTGCGGTCCGCACGGCGACCTTGCCATCGACAAACTTCGTCAGACCTCCCGTCACGCCGGCCACCGCGAGATTCTTGAAGTATCCGGAGAACGCATCCTTCATCTGCGCCTGGGCTTCATCCTGCGTGAGCCGTCCCTCCGAGAGCTGATATTGGGACTCGACATACGTCCCCGCCACGTTGCCGAGACCCATCACCCCCTGATTGGCAACCATGACCGTTGATCCGGTTGCGAGCTTCGAGACGACCGAGCTTGCAGCCTGGTCGAGGCCGCGCGTAAGGAAGGCCTCCGTGGCTCCGCCCGTCAACGCCCCCCCTGCTGCGCCGAGGGATTGCACGCCCGATACGGTCGCATCAACGCCCGCCTGCTTCACCTCATCCCAGCTGCCGCCACCCTTGAAGAAGTTGTTGGTCAGCGCTGCGTCGAGTGAGATGTGAGGATCGCTGTGAATGTCGCCGCCACCGAACACAGTTGCTGCATTCTGGGCCGTGTCGATGGCTTCGGCCGTTCCCGTTCCCACCAATGTGCCCGCCGCAAGGGCGGCCAATACCGGCGCGCCGGCTCCGGCCGTGGCCATCGTAACCGCGGTCGCAGCCGCGGCGATCGCGACGTCGCGCACGACTTCCTGTGCACTCGACCAATTGGCGTCGGTCTTGCGCTCGTTCTCGAACATCCGGTCATTCTGGGTGGCCAGATTACCCATGATGTTCAGATACTCGCCGTTGACCTCCTGGGCAGTCATCCCTCCCTGATTTTTCTGCAGGGCCGTGAGCGCCTCTTTCTTGTCCTGCAGATCCGACTCGAGCTCAGACCGGTTGGCACCGAACAGCCCCCCGACCCAATCGCCGCCCTTCTGCAGAAGGCTGCGGTTGCCGAGCGCTTTGTCTTCCCTGTCGATGGCATCCTGCAGCTCATGTAGCCCTTGACCGATATCCACTCGCGCGTTCGCGTCTTTGAGGCTCGCAAGCTGCTCAGCGACCGCGCCATCGCTCAAGGCACCCGGATGCTGCGCAAAGAATGTATTGTACGCATGCGAGAGCGCGCTCTGGTCAGAGACCGTTTGCGGATCAAGTAGATTTTGCGGCAATGTCAGCCGAAACTGGGAGTCCAGCAGCTGATATTGAGCCAGCTTCTGTTGAAGCTTTGCATATTGAAGCGATTGCTGAGCCGTCGTCAGGGCGCTGCTCGCTTTGGTGAAACCCACAGCCTGTACATTGCCAGCTTGTACCGAATCAGTGTTGGCGGACTGCCGCGCGGTTGCGACCGCCGCCTCGCTCTGTGTGACACGATAATCCTGAACAAGCCTGTTGGTCGTTGCAGCCAGCTCTTTCGTGATCAGGCCGGCCGATGCCGCGTCAGTTCTTGCCTGCGCTATCTGCTGCAACACCGGCGAGTTTGAGGGCAAGGGAACATGGCTATAGGTCTGCTCCAGATTAGCCAATGTCGTATTGCGCTGGTCGGCGTAGGCAAGCCCGGTTGCCGACTTGAAGCCCGCCGTCGCAATGTCGGACATTGTCGAGAGCTCGCGCAACTGATGCTGCGCTTGGTTCAGCTTGAGCTCCGTGGCGGCCGTCGGATTCTTGATATAGGCGGCCTGCGCATCCGAGACGGCCTGGTGGCCCTTGATCAGGGCGAGGTCGGTCCCGACTTTGTTCTGATAGGCGCTTGCCTGATCGTATTCGATCTTCGCCGTGGTAGCGGTCTGCCGGGCTTGCGGGGACAATTTGGCAAGATCGGAGTCCTGCGCTGCCTCAAGATCGGTCTGCGCTGCCGCCGCAAATGCCACCCGGTGCTGAGCTGCGGCCCAGCCTGCATTCTGGTAATCAGCGTTCCCGTTCGCGAGCTTGAGATCGAGCGATGCCTGCTGCGGATCGCTGCCGCGCGTTGCACGTATGGTGTACCCCAATGGATGCAGAGCGTCGTTCACCCGATCCTGGGCATCCTTCGCAACCGTCCCGTATTTCTCGGAATTCGAAGCATAATACTGGAGCTGGGCCTTGCCCTGCGCGACCATGCCGACATCGGCGTTGAGCTTGCTCCGCGCGACGGTGAAGTCGTCATAGGCGCGCAGCTGCGATGGCGTCAAATTCGCCTGGGTCGGATTGTCGTTCTGGTCGATCGTGACACCGGCTTTCTTCAGCGCTGTGGAAGCGCTCTCGAGCTCTTTCTTGTCCGCCGCGGCCTGCTGCCCGTAGACGACGCTTTTCCCTGCCGCAAGGTCGGCGCTCGCGGCATCAAGCTTGCGCTGGTCCGTCGCCAGCTTGTGTTGCTGCGCATCCTGCTGCTGATTCAGCAACGACAGACGGTGCAATGTTCCGGCGCTGATCCCCCGATCCATCTCGGTGTCCAGACGGCCGAGCTGCGATTTGGTCTGTTCGAGAGCAGCCGTATCGGCGGTGACCTTGGCCTTTCCCGCGGAAACCTGGGCCGAGGCCGCGTCGACGAGCGGGACAACTTTCCGCGCGACCGGATCTTTCACGGTGACCGGCGGCGGTGCCGGCTTGTAGTTCGCTGCGGCGGCGTCGATGCGTTGTGCGGCACTCAGATTGCTCTTGGCCGAACTCAACACCGCCTGGTCGGCGGTGACTTGCTGCTGAGCGGCCGCAACCTGCTTCTTCAGATCGCTGATATGGGCTTGATGCGCAGCCACCGCGGCGCCCGCGCCGCGACCGTACCCGATCGGAGCCTTCGTTCCCTGTGCATCATTCAGTTCGGTCTGCAGTTTATGCAGCTTTCCAGCATCACCGTCGAGAGTGGTCTGCGCTTTTGTCTGAACAGATTTTGCCTGCGAAACTGCGTCCGGGACCGGCGCCGCCGGCGCCGGGGCGGGAACTCCCGGACATGTTGCCGCCGCTTTCGGCGGAGCAGGCGGGCCAAGCAACACAGGCGTCGGCTGCAGAACCGGACCTATGAAAGGTCGAAGGGGCTGAAAGAGCGGCGAAGGTGCGGTCGATGATGATCCAACGCTGCGCGCCGAATTGCGATCGAGCATGCCCGACGACGATGCCGCGGACTTCGGCCGCGGCGGTGGCGGGGGAGGAGGCGGGGGTGGGGGTGGGGGCGGCGGCGGAGGAGGAGGACTGGCGACAACCGAGCCACCTGCGTCATCTATCCGCATTCGTGCGTCTCCCCGTTAGCGGCGGCGGCTCTGCTCTGGCAGACGCAGTTCGTCAGCCATGCAGCCCGCTCGGCGATCATGTCCGAACGACAGTTTAGGACATCAGCCGGCGGCCGATCCGAAATATATTGTGAAAATACTGTGGGGCAGCACGGCTACACTCAGGACATGCCGCACGCGCGCAAGGCCGACACCACCGGCTGGAAAAACTCCTCGGTGATGTAATGGTCCTGAGCGATACGGCGATCGAGTTCCTCTGCGAGGTCTGGATTGCGGAAACGAGGAATGCCAAGCTCAGCCGCAGCTTCGGTGAGATTGTGCGCACGGACGGAACGTCCTTTGCACACGAGCCTTGGGACCTGTGTCTCGCCCGGAACATAACGCAGCCCGACCATCACATCGTCGCCCTCGATGACCACTGTTGCGCTTTCGATTCCTCCCCGCCCTCCACCGTGCGCCAGCGATTGCCGCTGACGGCGTTGCGCAGAGCGCACCTCCGGCAGGCCTTCCTGGTCTCTCCGCTCGCGCTTCGCCTCGCTTCGTGTCATCCGCATCTCGCGCATGAACAGTCCGCGCTGCACCAGAACGTCGATAAGGCCGCCCACCATCAGCATGACTATTGCCGCGACGAGGAGCGGTGCCATGACCGCCCCGGTCACTGGCACGAGGCACGAAAGACCGCATCCTGGCGTGTGAACCAGGGAGTTGAGCGACATCTCGAGGACGAAAACCGAGATCGTGACGAGGAGGGTCGTCTTGACCAGACTCTTCACCAGCTCGATCAGGCTCTTGAGCGCGAAAATCCGCTTCAAACCCTTTGCGGGATGCAAGCGCTCCGCGCGGGGCTTGATAGGGTCAAGGCTGAAGACGATCCCCTTGGTGACGGCGACGTTGACGACGAGGGACATTAGGACGACGATGGCCGCCCCCTTTGCAAGGTATGGCACGGCGGCCTCGTACATCATCGTTCCGATCGTGCCCGCAGCTTCCCGAAACGGTTGCCCGCCCGCATCGCCCACGAGCATCATGGCTCCCCGTAACCGCGCGAAAAGCTCCGGCAAGATCAGCCAGAGATAGAGCAGCATGGACGACAGGCATGCACCGGCGACCATATCGGTGCTGCGAAAGACCTGTCCCTTTTCGCGCGCCTTACGTAACTTCCGCTCGCTCGGAGGCAGCGTCCGCTCCTCAGTGCCGCCATCCTCACTCATCGCAGGAACTGCCCTAGTTGGTCCAAGATTCCGGTCAACTCTCCAAGCTGAGTACCGAAGTGATCGAGCAGAAAGGCCGCATAGAGCGGCAGAACCAGGAAATAGACCAGGTTGCGCGCCGCCATCGAAAGATCGAACACATTCAACTGCGGTGCGAAACGGGCAATCACCATCAGCGCGAACATCGCAACGAACATGGCCGCCAGCACTGGAAATGCCAGGATCAATGCCAACTGCAGCACGCGGACGAGCATTTCCAGCGCCAATAGGCCGCTCTCCGCGCGCAGCAAAGGCGCGAGCTCAATGACCGGCCAGAGCCTGTAGCTGCCATAAAGGGCTTCGACGACGCTATGAAAGCCGTCGGCTGCGACGAACAGAACCACCGCAGCGAGCATAAAAAGCGTACCAGACGCGGTGGACTCGGTCATGGCGTTGGGATCCTGAAGCTGGGCATCGGGCGCCTGACGTTCGTAGTCGAGCAGGTCGCCCGCGACCTCGGCGGCCCAGAACGGGATCCCAAGCAGCAGACCAAGGAGCCCTCCGATGATCGCTTCCTTGAACCCGACCGCGACCAATCGCAATGTTTGCGTGCCGATCGGAGGAAGCACCTCAACAAGTCCGGTCATGACCGGTAGCGAGATCGCGACCACGAAGGCACCACGAATCAAGCCGGTCAGCCCGAGGCGAACAAACACGGGAAAGGTCATGACGAAGGCGCTGGGACGCGCGATGGCGAGCGCCAACGAAAGAAGATGACGGAAGACGAGATTGGCCCCCGCCTCGATGCTGTCCAACGGCATGAGGTCAAGCCCCATCGCCACTCCGCGTCGCCCATGCCCCTCCGAGCACGATGAAGGGAAGGCCCGTCAACGCGTCAGTGCAGGAAAATCTACAAGGATCTGATCGGCATATTGGATCAGCGGTGCCGCCAACACTGCGCCGAACACCGCCAGCGTGGCCACGACGGCGATCAGTTTGATCGTCTGCGGCAGCACCTGATCCTGGATCTGGGTTGCGGCCTGAAGAATTGAGACGAGGAGGCCAACAACCATCGCCACACCCAGGGGAGGCATGGCAAATATGAGAACGACCGTCAGACCCCTGACCAGATGATCGACGATTGTCGCTTGGCCCATTGCTTCCCCTACCCATCTCGCAGGCTATCCGTAACTCAACACCAGGCCATGCATCAGCTTGGACCAGCCCTCGACCATCACGAACAAGAACAACTTGAATGGGACGGAGATCGTCGATGGCGGCACCATCGACATGCCAAGGGACATCAAAACCGCGGACACCACGAGATCAATCGCGATGAAGGGCAGATAGAGCAGGAAGCCGATCTCGAAGGCGCGCTTGAGCTCCGAGCTCATGAAGGAGGGAACGAGAATAACGAGATCTTCGCTCGATAGCTTGGCCCTGCTGCTATCGGGCCATAAGCTGCCAGTGGCAGTGACGAAGAACTCTCGTTCCGCGACCGTCGTGAACCGGCTCAGATGTTCGCGAATTGGCTGGCCTGCCCGCTCAGCAGCATCTTTCCAGTCGGTAAAGGTTTGAAACTCGCTGGGACGATCATTGACGCGCTCATACACGGTCTGCACTAGCGGCGCGCTGACATAGGCCGTCAGAACCAGCGCAATGGCATATAGCACGAGGTTTGGAGGCGTCTGCTGCACTCCCAGCGCGTTCCGGATCAGGAACAGGACCACGGCGATCTTGACGAACGATGTCATCGTCACGACGACAAAGATGACAAGGCCAAGTCCGGCGATGACCGCGAGAACAGCGAACAAATTGAACTGGGTCACGGCTTCAGCTCATTCGTGATTGAACAATCTGTTGATCCGCACGCCGATTGCCTCGCCGATCCTGACGATCTCGCCCTGCCCGATCCGCCGATTCCCCGCGTGAATCTCAATTGCATGTCGCGGATCCCGACCGAGATTGAAGACATAGCCGGGCGCGATCATGCGCAGCTCGCCGAGAGGTATCTCAAGCTGGCCGATCTCAAATAGGAGCTTGATCTGGAGGTCGTCCAGGCTCACATCGTCTGCGCCCGTATCGACGCTTTCATGTGCCTTCATGTCCACAGCCATCCAATGATGATGAAGATCGCCTCTGATCTGGTGCAACGTGTCCACCACTGTCGCGTCGCTTCCCTCGAAGCGGCATGAGGTGAGACGACGCTCGCCGAAGACGGCGGCGACGCGTCCATCCGGCATCGCGTGTTCGATGATCACGACGTCTCCCGGCCGTAAGCTCGCAAGCAAGCGGGCGCTGACGCGCGTAGCACCAAGCCGGAAGGCCGCGCAGATCGGAACTCCAGCGGCAGCAGCCGGACCCAATGCTTGAACTTGATTTGCCAAACGGGATTCGTATGGCTCTGGCAAAGACAGGCAAGCACTGAACGATCGTTCGCCAAACCTGCCGCGACACAGGATTCCGCTCGAGTCCGGAACGCTGCCATCGAAGGAAGCATGCGTGAGGATGACGGGGAGGCCGAGCGTCTCCTCGATTGCATCAAGTATGGCGGCGCAGGCGAACTCGATCAGAAGCAGCAGATCGGGCTCGGCGAGCGTAGTTCGAGGTGGACCTTCAATCGCCTGCAGCGTTGCATCGATCACCTCGACAGGCAGACTTACGGCGCATGGATCACCGCCGATCGTAAAATGCAGACGACACGCCGGCCGGCTCGAAACGCCCGAGGAGGCGCCCGAGAAGGAGATCCGCAGCGGCAGACCCGCCAACTCGCAGGTGAGTTCAGCCAGTCGCCGACACCAACGACGGGCACGTAGAGCATCAGCAATGGATAGCACGTCCGGATGAAATTCGGTGATCTCACCGTCAGGCGCTCCGCGCCTGCGAGCGGGGAATGGCGCGTTCATGCTTGCCGCCCCGCCGCCCTGCCGTCCGAATCAGCGATCTCCTCTAGCAACGTCTCACGGCTCTCGCGACGGCGACGTGATTGCTGCGATAACTCATCCCACTTGCGACGCCTCTGATGAGCCTTCATGAATTCGAGGCGCAGACCCTGAACTTGGTTACGCGCCTGGTCGAGCGTACGGATGCTCGCAAGGCGCTGCTCGGCAAGCGCCATTGCCAGCGACTCGAGGCGCCTGAGTTGCGCGTCAAGTTGGGTGATCTCCCGCGCGGAAATTGGACGCCCTACCATCTGCTGGTAGATCTGACGTTCGCGTGCGCCACGCGCCGCTGCTTGCAACGCAACCGCATGATTGATCTGCGTCAGTTCTGCAGCCGCTTCGACCTGTGCCTCCACGCCGCGCTGAAGCGCGGAATTCGCCCGCCGCTCCCTCTCTCCGAGAACGATCCGCATCCTGCGTATGCGCGTGAGCAGTGGATCGTACCTCATGACGCGAGCTGCTCGAGTTGATGGATCGTGCGATCCCACGGAACGACCTCGCCGAGGCCCTGCCGCAGAAAGGACTTGATAGCATCCTGCTTGGCGATCGCCTCATCGGCGATCGGATCGGATCCGGCCTTGTACTCCCCAACCTGCAGCAGGAACTCAAGCTCTGCATAGCGAGCTATGAGTTCACGCACCCTCCTGGCTGCAGAGCGATGACGGCTCGTCACGACCTGATCCATGACGCGGCTGAGGCTGGACACGATGTCAATCGCAGGGAAATGCGCTGACTGTGCGAGCTTAGGTGACAACGCGATGTGCCCGTCCAGAATGCTGCGCGTCTCCTCCGCGATCGGATCCGCGGTACCATCCCCCTCAACCAGCACGGTGTAAAATGCAGTGATTGAGCCGGCGACTCCGGGACCGGACCGCTCGAGCAACTCGGGCAATGCCGCAAACACCGACGGCGGAAAGCCCCGGCGCGTCGGCGGCTCGCCCGCGGCCAGTCCGATCTCACGCAATGCCCTCGCAAAGCGAGTGACACTGTCCTGCACCAGGAGCACGCGTGCGTTGCAATCCCGGAAGTACTCCGCGATCGTCACGGCGACATAGGCGGCCGTGACGCGCTCCGTCGGCGGCCGGTCGGAGGTTGCGACAATCACGACTGATCGCGCCCGAGCCGCTCCGGCCAGGCAGCGCTCGACCATTTCTCGAACTTCGCGCCCACGCTCGCCAATCAGTGCGACGACGCAGACGTCGACGTCCGCGTTCTGGACGATCTGGGCGACAAGCGACGATTTGCCCGCGCCGGGTTCGCCATAGATGCCGATCCGCTGCCCCTCGCCGCAGCTGAGCAGACCATCGATCGCCCGGATGCCAAGTGACAAAGGGCCGTCAACGAGCCGCCGTGCCAAGGGCGCCGGCGCAGCTCCGCGGACTCGTCGAATCTGGTCGAACTCGGGCCATCCTCGTTCCTGAACGTCGAGAGGGCGCCCGAGCCCGTCGACGACGCGGCCGAGCAGCGCTGGCCCAACCATGATGCCGAGGGCCTGCCTTGTCGAGACGACTTCCGTTCTTGTTGAGAGACCCGCCACGTCTCCGAGAGGCGTCAGCAACGCGACACCGCCTTCGATGCCCACGATCTCGGCCCGCAGATCAGCCGAGGCATGGGCAGACCGGAGCAAACAGATATCGCCAACACGCGCATCGGGAACGATCGCCCTGATGAGGGTCCCCGACACCTGAATCACGCGCCCGCGGATCGGGCGCAGTTGCGAACGGCCTGCAGCTTCACGCAACTGCGGCAGGATTCGCGCGAGTCGGTGCGTGGCAGAGCCTGCCGGCATCATGGCTCCACCCCCTCGAAACCGGCACGCAGCGCCAAGGCGAACTGCTCCAGTTGAGCGTCAACGGAAACATCGATCTGCCCGAACTCGCTCCAAAGCATACAGCGCCCCGGCGCAAACTGCGGGTCCGACACGATGGTGAGCTGGTCGGCCCCATCCTCCAGCAGCGTGGCCACTCGTCCACGGATGGACTCCATCTCCTGCGGCGCAGTCATCAGCACGAGAGCCGTACCGGAACGCATCTCTTCGAGTGCTCTGGTGATGGCGCGCGCGGCGAGATCGTCCGGCTCAAAACTTCCGAGGATCTCCCTGATGATCTCGACGACGAGCGTGATAAGTTCGTCTTGCAGATCGGCGACGAAATCATCAACCGTGACCTTCGTTTCCGCAATCAGGCGGGCCGCCTCCTCAACTCCCGCGAGACGACCATCCTCGAAGCCTCTCATGCGCTGCTCTTCGAACGCGAGCCGGGCCTGCGCGGCGATCTGCTCGCATTGCCGCCGGGCGTCGGCAAGAGAGGCAGCCGCGGAAAACCAGGTCTCCGCCTCTTCGGCTCGAACCACGGGTCCGAGCGGATGGAACGTGCCGGCAGGCTTGTCACTCTCGGGGGCTTTCACGGCACCATCCCATCGGCTAGAACGCGATCAACAATCTCCGGACCAAGCTGTTGGTGTCGCCGCGAGACCGAGGAGCCCAGCGGCGAGTCAATCGGAAATCGAAGAAGGATGCGGCTGCGCAGGGTGGCGGGGAGTCGCCAGATTGCGGCATTGAGACATTGCATCCCATCACCTCGGATGACGTCCGCAAGCGCAGATGGATTCGGGGGGCGATCGGGTTTAGGCGACAGATCGATATTGGCGAGCGCGACCTTGTGGAGTCGGGAATCGAATTCTCCGAGATGCTCCCGGAGCGTAGTCTTGAGGACCGTGGAACGAATTGCGTGGGCATGCCAAACACCGCCGGCCAGCTCACCGACGCGGCATAGCTGCTCGCAGTCGAGAAGCGCAATGCGACTGCGCGTGTCAGCGACGTCGGCTGCTGTGCAGCAATCAAGCTCATAATGCACAACGATCCGCTCTGAGATATCTCGGTGGAGTCGGTCGCAGGCGAGTATCCGTGCGGCAAGCCCGGGCGAAACGCCCGGTACGCACGCGAGAAATCGTTCAACGTGGATGTAGCGTGCCGGCAATCGGCAAAACGTGTCCATATCGATCACCGGCCGATGCCCCACCGGCGCGCCGGGTTCGCAGCCACCGCCGACCTTCGGATCACGCAAACCAAGGGATGCTCCAGGTTGCACAAGCCTACTCATTTGCCGGCCACGCCCACTTCAATCGCACTAGGATACGACACGCAGCGGATCGCGCGCCGGCCTTCGCGCCTCCCGACGCGGCGCGTTGCGTTGCGCATATCCCACGCGTGCCCGACGCCAGAGCTGGAAGATTCCGATCGATCCCAGCAGCCCCACCCCTACCGCGGCTGACACCAGCAGGATGAGCGGACCGTCACGCAGGGCAGATCCGTCGTGAGATAGAACGGATGCCGTCGTCTCGATCGACGTGGAAGGGCTGACCTCGACGGGATCCGAACTGCCACGCACGAAAACCACGGCCACCCTGTCGTACGTCAGTCCTTCGACACTGTTGGCAATGAGGGTCTTGATCTGCGGTAGGAGCACGGCGATTTCGGCGCGCGCGTCATGCTTGATGAACACCGATGCCGCCGACGACGGAACCTGATCGTGACGCAACGGGTCTATCTTAGGCAGCACCACGTGGACTCGGGCAGAGATGACTCCGTCGATCTCCATGATCGTCCTTGCCAACTCTTGATTGAGCGCGTGAATCAACCTGACTCGCTCCTCTGTGGGTGACGACACCAGACCGTTGCTTGAGAATATGCTGCCCATGTCTTCGAACTTCGCATGCGGCAACCCGGACGCATTCAGCAGCGTCACAGCGTCGGCAAATCGCTCCTGCTCGACCCTGACAGTATTGCTACCGTCCTTTGCCTGGAGTCGGTCGGCGGCGATTCCGTTGCGCAGCAGAAGGGCCATCATCAGATTAGCCTCCTTCTCGCTCAAGCGGCTATAGAGCTCACCCTTGCAACCGCTCAGCATGAACGCCAAGCCCAGCACCAGCGCCAAATTCAATCCGTGCCCTCGAGCGGCCAGCCATTGTTTGCCGCAACCGACCATTCTCATTGTCCCTTCAAGAACGTGTTGAAGATTCGGGTCGACTCGGTCGAGATTTTCGACATCAGCGTCGCCTCAATGGCAAACGAGAATGCGTGCTCCAGCATTTGCAGGGCCTGACGGCCCGCGTCTGGCTTGTCCACTCCCAGGGCCGCTCCGCCAATGTTGGAAGATGCTGGACCGGATGCTGCCGGCTCCGGCATGAGATTGAGCTCGGGCGCGGCATTGCGCTGGACCCGCTCGTACGAGCTCTCCATCCACTCCATCACCTTGCCGCCGAGTTGGTCGACGGCGTGCTCAGGCTCCATAGGCAGCTTAGTGACCGATCTATGCAGAGCGTCCTGAAACGACTGCTGGGCGGCCGCTCCGGGCTCAACGGCTCCGAAACTGACACCAACTGTTCCGGAGGCTGTGACGCCACCCAACGGCGCAACCGTCATCATGTCGCCGCTCCAGGCCGTCTCAGGACTCCTCGTGTTTTCGCCATTGCTCACTCCAAACAAATAGTGACTCACAAGGACAGCCGGGCAGATCAGACAGAGCTTTGCACGGCACCCAGCCGGGCAGAGCATAATATTTTCCTAATATATTCTCCGACGCACCCGCGACCGCTGTGATTGAATGAGACGAGCTGATAGCAACAAGTACATGTGAGTCTGCTCGTGGGTACGCGCGATCAACTACACGATTGCCACGATTGTTCCGCGACAAGGTCGCACGAAGGCCACGTTCTCCCATGCGACCATTTGGCATCTCTGGTTCTGGTCCCATTGCGCAGCGTGGCTGCGATCGCGACCGTCTGCCTGACGCTCTCGGCGACTGCAATCCACGCCACGTCCGCAGACGCGGGTGAACCTGCTTGGCCGACCGAGTCCTACAGGTACACCATCGTCGACCAAGACCTTGGCAACGTTCTTCAGGAATTCGGACGGAATACCGGCCTGCGGTTAGAGGTGAGCCCGGACGTACGGGGACGTGTGCGCGGGCCTCTGCCTGAACTCAAGGCCAGAGAATTCATCGAGCATCTATCCCGGAACTACGGACTCGACTGGTATTTCGACGGCTTCCGGATTTATGTCACCAGCAACAAGGAAGCTTCGAGCAGGCTCGTTCAACTCGGTGCCGTGCCGCTCCAGCGTCTCGAAGCCGCACTTCGCGATCTCGCGCTCTCCGACGCGCGATTCTCACTCAGATCCATCAAGCAGGCCAACATGGCCCTGGTCTCGGGTCCCCCGCAATACATCCAAACGGTGGAGCGTACGCTCGCAGCACTGCAGCCTCGAGCTGACCAGCCATCGTCAGTCACCGTCTATCGCGGGGAGCACGTCCAAGTGGTCAAGCTCAACGCTCCAGGCGACGTGCCATGACGCAAATCAACGGGTTCGCAAGTCCTGCCAGATCGACCGGACGGATCAAAGGAGTGTCAGAATGGCCGTAGAAGCTTCGAGCATGACGACCGCGACGGCAAGCGCCCCGAGCAGCAGCGGGGCAGTCTCGGCTGAGGATCAAGCAAAGTTCGAGGAGGCGTTTCTCAGCGCAATGCCGCAGGCGGCCGCGTTCATGCTCATGACTGTTGCTCAGGACGGTATTCAGGAGATGGCATCCGTCGGCGACGAGAATAGTGCAACCCCGGATCCGTGACGGAGCATGCCGACCGACGCCTCGTTATGCCCTTTGCTCAGAACAAGACAGATAAGACATCGGATCGCAAACAAGGAGAGAGTTGCATGTCTAGGGTCAGCTCCCACGCATCATCCTCACGTGAAGCTCACACCGGTCACATGATGGGTCCGCACGGACACGCGTCGTCCTGGCCCGGCTTTGCAGGATTTCAGCCCACGTCCGGCGGGTCGTCAGCTCATCCGGCTCATCGCTGTGATGCGGGGGATTGGTGGCAGTCGTCGATGCCGCCCGCCTCGCAGCAGCAAGATCCGCGGACGTCTTCCATAGCATCGGACGTTCTTGGATTGGTCGGGGACGCAAAGACACCTGCAGACAAGGCGGCTCTGATCTCGGCGGCCATCAGCATCCTGAGGGGCGGACCGGGCCAGTGCGACGCGCGGAACAGCGGCCGCGTTGCCAAGATCCTTGGTGACCTGACCCATCAGATCACGAATTCCACTGGGCCCAGCGATCCCGCCAAAGGTCAGCTGCTCGACGGGATCGCGAAGATCCTGAAGCAACTCGTGTCCGGCCCATCCCATCAACCCGGCGCGAACAGCTCGATACTCAAGACGCTGAATCAGCTCGTCAGCCAAGTCTCAGAGGCAAAGGGCCTTGACCAAGCGACGAAGAACAACATCCTCGACAAGCTTTCCTCGATCATTCTGCAACTCGCGGATTCAAGCTCGGGATCGCCATGCGACCGCTCCGCGGGACACCTCTCGGCCGACAACCATATCACCGACAGAGCTGAGTAAAGCAACGAGGCCTCATTCTCGCAACGCGACGAGGGCGATGAGACCAGGACGTTGAAGGAAGCCGCGAGAGGCGCACCTCGCAAGGTGCGCCTCGGGACGGGATCCAAGCCGCCGCTTCAGCCGAGAGGTGATCAGCGTGGACAACGCGAACGATCACCTCCCGGCTGGAGGGCATTCCCCGACAGCCCAATCCTCAACGCAACACAAACATAGAGAGATAAAGCGATGTCCCATTCAACAGGCTCCGTTTCTTCGACGACGTCATCGAACTCGAGCATCGACAGCGCGATCGCGAAGATGAAGAGTGCCTTCGACGAAGCGATCAAGACGAATGCCGAGATCACGACCAAGAAGACGCACTGGGGATCGATCGAGACGGTCGCGCAGCAGCGCCCGAACGTCGGCTGATCCAGCGATCGCCCTCGGACAGCTACCAACCGCTTACGGCACGGGGCGTTCGTACCGAGCGCTCCGCTGCCAACATGGCTGCTAGGTCCTGATGGAGAGGCAGAGAATGCCGGCATCACCGTCCCCATTCGAACTCACGATCCGATCGGGCCTTCATGCCGGCGTCCGGCAAGAACTCGACGCCGGGACCTATCTGGTGGGTCACTCGATGGACGCCGATGTCGTTCTCATGGATGACTGTCTGGCTCCTTTGCACGCGCGGTTCGCGCTAGAGGCGGACTGTTGCGAAATCGAAAGCACCGCAGATAATGTTCTGCTGAACGGCACCCTGCTCGGTGCCGGAGAAGCACGGATCAGTCGTTATCCGGCCGATATCGTTCTGAATGGAATTCAGCTCCGCTGCACCCGCAAGCGCAGAACGACCCGCTATACCTTCTTGAGGTATGGACTCGGGACCGCCGCGATCCTGGTCTGTCTAGCCCTGCTTCTGCAGGGATTTCCCGCTGGTGCGGACAAGGTGCCCGGCGATGGCGGCTATGCCACAGCTGAGCGGCTGAGATCCCCGCGCTGCGACTCCGACTGTTCGACGAAATATCCGAGCAGGCACGCGCCCAATTCGCCCGCCCCCACCCTTACCCCCGCATTACTGCCCGGCCAAGACAGAACGGGACGGGCCGGCGCGGAGCCCGGCGCGCCGGTGGCGGATTTGAACGGCGCGGCGGACGCGCTGCGCCAGCGATTGCTGACTGCGGGCCTCACGACCGTCGAGATTGTCAGCGACTCAAGCGCCATCACGGCGAGAGGAAACATTGAACCCGCGGCGTTAGGCAAGTGGCGCGACATTGAGCGATGGTTCGACGGCACGTTCGGCATTGCCATCGTGTTGACGAGCCAGGTTGAGGCGAAGTCTGTAAAGCGTAGCGCCCCTTTGACCGTTCAGGCGATTTGGGCCGGAAATGGGCCGTATGTCATTGATGGACGCGGTCAGAAACTGTTCGCAGGCGCCGTTATCAGCGAAGGGTGGATCGTCGATCGAATCGAACAAGACCGGGTCGTATTGCGTCGCGGCGCAGACCTGCTCGCCGTGAGCTTGTAAGACCATGCCGCTCTGCGTTTCGATCAATGTGACGAAGGTTTCGATCCCGCTCGGATGGAACTGCGGACTATGACGGCCATTGTCGAGAGCTTGACCCGCTGGTCGAACGACAAGCGCGAGCTTCTCGTCGTCATCCTGATCGTCAGCACGATCATGGCGATGATCCTGCCGATTCCGACGGCGCTCGTCGACGTCATGGTGTCCGTCAACATCGGCGCGTCGATTCTGCTGCTGATGGTGGCGTTCTACTTGAACGCCGCGGTCGAATTCTCCGCACTTCCGGCAATCATTCTCATATCCACGGTGTTCCGGCTCTCGATTTCCATCACCATTACGCGCCTAGTGCTCAGCCAGGCCGATGCCGGATCCATCGTTCAGACCTTTGGCGAGTTCGTCGTTTCCAGCAACGTCGTGGTTGGGCTCGTGGTGTTCCTGATCATCACGATCGTCCAGTTCGTCGTCATCACCAAAGGATCTGAACGGGTCGCCGAAGTTGCTGCCCGATTCACGCTCGATGCGCTGCCGGGCAAGCAGATGAGCATCGATGCCGACCTTCGCAACGGCGACATCAACCAGGCCGAGGCCCGGCGCCGCCGACGCCGGCTGGAGCGCGAGAGCCAGCTCTACGGAGCGATGGACGGCGCCATGAAGTTCGTCAAAGGTGATGCGATCGCCGGTCTCATCATCATCGCCGTCAACCTCGTTGGCGGCATCGTTGTCGGCACCGTGCAGCACAGGCTGCGTATCAGCGAAGCGATCCAGCTCTACTCGTTGTTGACGATCGGCGACGGCCTGGTCTCCCAAGTCCCGGCGCTGTTCGTGTCGATGGCGGCGGGAACGGTCGTGACCCGGGTTGCGACAGAAGCGCCGAGCAATCTTGGTTCCGAGATCATGGAGCAGATCACGTCGCAGCCGCAATCCCTGCAACTGGCCGGTCTCATGATGCTCGGGCTGGCGTTCGTACCGGGTTTTCCGGCGCCGATTTTCCTTTTTATGGCCACCGTGTTCGGCGGCTCCGGCGTTGCGATGCTCTTGGCTCGGCGGCGCGCACAACGAACCTCCGGCACGGCGCAACGGTCCGACCCGTCAGAGCCCGCGAGAAGTTCGCGGATCGCTATCCCGGCGGCCAAGTCTGCACCGATCATGATCCTCGCGGAAGCCGCCTTGTGCGATGAACTGCGGGGAGCCGGTATTCATGATCGGATCAGGCGGACACGACAGGACGTGGCAGACTGGCTCGGATGCGCCTGTCCAGGGGCGGCAGTCGACGAAAGCAGCGACCTGGCGCCCGGTCATTTCAGGATCGAGCTGCATGGCGTGCCTCTTCTGCTCTCGTCCGGTGAACTGGATCAGCCGGCAGCCCGAACGGCGGGGGGACCGGCCATCTCCGCAGTCGATGCCGAGCTGCGGCGCGTTCTTGTCCGCTATGCGCCGGAGTTCCTCGGCATACAGGAGACCAAGCGCCTGCTCAACCAGTTAGAGGCTGACTACGCCGACTTGGTGCGCGAGGCCTTGCGTGTGGTCCCTACACAGCGCATCACCGATGTCCTTCGCCGGCTGCTCGACGAGCGGGTCTCCATCCGCAATCTGCGGCTGATTCTTGAGACGCTGGCCGAGTGGGGAATGCGGGAGCAGAGCAGCGTCATGCTGGTCGAGCACGTGCGGCTGGCGCTGCGCCGGCAGATCTGCTTCGAAAGCTCAGGCTTTGATCGGACCTTGCGCTGCTTCGTGCTTGATCGACGGACAGAGGAAGCGATCCGAACGGCCGTGCACGCCCTCGATGAAAACGCTCAGACGTCTCTCGATCCTGCCGTCAGCACGCGCCTGCTTGATGCGTTGACCCGGCAGCTTGCCGACGTCGATCATCTTGCCGCATCGCCGAGTATTGTACTGGCCTCCGCCGACCTGCGCCGGGTGGTCTGGACGCTGCTTGCGCCGTCCGGTCTCAATGTGGTCGTGCTCTCCTATCAGGAAATCTCAAAGGACTTTCGGGTCGAGCCGATCGCCGTCCTTGGATTGGATGAATCACGCGAGCAGGCTGAACCTTCCCCGATCCCGGCGATGCAATGAACCAGTCAACCCGCGACGACACCTGCGAGGTTTCGAGACCTGAACTACAAGACAGTGCAATATCCGTAGGAAGTACATGCGTAGCTCTGAAGGCCGGGAAACCGCGTTCAACAACCATCTGAAGCCAAGTGCCGGTGTTTGCAGGCGAATGGCGCTGGCTGGCAGCATCGCCGGTCTGCTCTGCGCCTGTTCGTCGCTGAGCCCAGACATTGGCGGACCGGTGCCGACGCCCACGACCGCACGCGCCTCGGTCGAGGGTCGCAATCTCCCGGCCTCCACGGCAGCCGCAGCAGCTCCCGCCAACCAAGTCGCCGGGATGGAAGACAAGGACGATCGAATCAGAAAAGCGCGAAGCGAGCTCGCCAGACATCAAGCCGAGCCCGCCCTGGCAATCTTCACCAGCGTGCTCACCTCGGACCCCGAGAACATTCCGGCGCTCAACGGTCTCGGAGTGGCTCTCGACATGCTCGGCCGCCATGACGAAGCTCAGACAGCCTATCGTCAGGTGCTCGCAATCGCTCCCGCCGACATGATCGCAAGCAACAATCTGGGCCTGTCGCTTACCTTGACGGGCCGGTACGCCGACGCGATGACGGTTCTGCGGCCGATCGCGCTCGGTGAGAGCGCCTCGCCTCGTGCACGCCAGAACCTCGTGATCGCTATGGCGCTGAGCGGAGATCGCGATGGCGCCGCCAAGCTTGCGCGGGTCGACCTTCGGGAAGAGGACGTGAGGCTCAATCTCAAGATGCTCTCGGCGATGCGGCGCTGACGATGGGACCGTTTCGAATTTCGCCATCCGCCTGGCTGACCTCGATCGTGGTGATCCTTATGATGCTGGTTCATTGCGCGCCGGCGTCATCCAACGCGCGGCAACAGGTGCGGATCTACGCGTCTCAGGGCGAGATGCTGACTTTGCCCCGTCCGGCTTCCAAGGTCTTCGTCGCCGAGCCGGCTGTTGCGGACGTCCAGGTCGCGGCCGCCAACCGCGTCTTCGTTTTCGGCAAAAAGCCCGGCCGTACGACGCTCTTCGCGCTCGACGAATCCGGCGCGACCGTCGCGACGTTCCGGATTGCGATTGCCTATGACGAGAGTGATCTACGGCAGCTGCTGCGAGCTCAATTCGCAGACCTCGACGTCAGGCTGTCGCGGACGCCGCGCGGCGCGGTGCTGAGCGGGCTGGTGCCCAACGCCGACATCGCCGAGAAGGTCCGCTCCACCTGCGCGCAGTTCCTCGGCGAGGACGAGGTGCTGCTCAATCAGTTGAAGATCGGCGGTAGCACGCAGGTGAACCTGCGGGTCCGTATTGCCGAAGTCTCGCGCAACGCGGTGAAGCAACTCGGCGTCAACTGGGAGGCGGCAGGCTCGGCCGGTGGCTTCAGCTTTGGGCTCTCGTCGGCGGCCTCAGGCAGGATCAATACGCCAGCGAACGGCAGCTACAGCGTGACTGCCATCGTGGATGCGCTCGCTCAGGAGGGACTGGTTTCAATCCTGGCAGAACCCACGCTCACCGCTGTTTCGGGTCAGAAGGCGAACTTCCTGGCAGGCGGCGAATTTCCGATCCCCGTCGCCCAAGGGCTGGACCGCATCTCGATCGACTTTCGTCGCTACGGCGTGGGACTGGAGTTCACACCGACGGTGCTCTCCGATCGTCTGGTCAACCTGCAGGTCAAGCCCGAGGTCAGCGAGCTCTCGAACGAAGGCGCCCTGATCATGAACGGCGCCCGCGTCCCGAGCCTGATTACCCGGCGGGCGGAGACCACAGTCGAGCTCGGCAGCGGGGAGAGCTTCGTAATCGCCGGACTACTGCAGAACAAGTTCAACACCGGCCTGGACATGTTGCCGGGGCTGGGCGACCTGCCGGTACTGGGGGCTCTGTTCAGGTCGACACAGTTCCGGAAGAACGAATCCGAACTAATCATCATCGTCACGCCGACAATCGTTCGCCCGATCAGCGAATCGGCACGCATACCGGTCCCGACCGACTTCGTCGGGCCGCCTTCCGAGCTTGAGCGCATCATATTCGGCCGTCTTGGAACGACCCGCCCCGGGGCAGGCCCGATCGAGGTGCCGGTGCCGGGCCGGAGATTGCGTGGCGATGCCGGCTTCCTGATCGAATGACGGTCCTCCAAGGAGCGATAAACATGGCACCGATCAGAAGCGGCCTCGCCATCGCCCTCGCGGTGCTGGCTGCAAGCTGCGCTGTGGACCGGACGGCACCGCCACCGCAGCTCGCAGGTGAGACCGTTCATTACGTCTACGATGTACCTGCAGGACGCTGTTCTACGGCGAGTTCCGGCGTCGAACACTTCGTGGCCGCGACGGCGAATGGCCGCCCTGAAAGCGTCCGTGCCTGGATCGAAGGACCGCCGGGGCCATGCACGGCGGCGATCGAGCATTCCATCATCCGAGCCGGCGTGGATCGCTCCCACGTCAGGCATGACGTTGCCTCGGCAATGCACCACGCGACGCGTGTTCACATCGATCGCCTGCTCATCAGCTCCGTTCGCTGCCATCTGTCGGATAGCTTCAATCGCGGCATCTTCGCCGACAATGCTGCCGATCCGGCCCTCGGCTGCAGCACGGCTGCGGCCCTTGGCGGCATGGTTGCGGATCCGGAGGATCTTCAAGCCGGAAAAGGACGCAGCCGCGCGGAAGGGGAACCGGCCACCCGCGCGGTCGCGAATTTGCGCGGGGAGCAACCAACCCGTGCCGAACCAACCGGCGAGGACCACCCGCAGACCACGGCTCATCCCGCGCAATGATTGTTCAAACCGGAGAGCTCAGCCGTCGCCGTTCCGACCTGGAGAGACCTCAGCGTCGCACGTTGCTTAAGGATAAAGCGGAGGCGATGGTGCCGTTGATCCGCAGATTTCTTGATCGCAAGCCCTCGGAGAGCTCAAATATTTTCCTGCGAAAGAGGTCGGGGGCGAAGTATCCAGAGGAGGTACGCCTCCGACTTCCACGTGAAGACGCGGTCGGGTTCGAGACAGCGGATCTCGACGTCGCAGCGTCACGGCGCGCTGGCTCAGCTACCAAGTTGTACGTGTTGGATTATGCGGCTAAGTCGCTCTCTCCCTCGGTCGCTTCGAGTTCACTGCACGAAGAAGCCTCTGTAAGAAGCGGACGAGAGCGGCTTTTCGAGAACTTCGGTCCAAAGCATGCGCCGTTTGGTTAAACTCCGTTCCGCCAAGGACGCCTTGAATGTAGCCAGAGATTGTGTCTGCCGCCATGATGAGCGTCGTATCAAGCGTATGGATGTACTTGCTGGTCATCGAACCTTTGGCATGCCCCACGAGCGCAGCAATGGTTACCTCGGTAAAGCCGAGGTCGTTGGCGATACTCGCGAAGCTATGACGTAGAACGTGCAGGGTGATGTCCCATAGCGGGGAGTGTTCAAAGATGTGCTTCCATTGATTTGGGAAGCTGCCGAACGCATTGTCATCGCCTTGCCCCGGGAACACGTATGTGCATGAAGTATCCTTGCGCTGGCGCTCGAGATATTCGACCTCGAGATATTCGACAACGGGTAGGCCGATGGGCCGGATAGATGCTCCTTCCTTGCTGTCCTCCAGCCGCAAGCAACTCGACTCGGTGTCAACTTCCGTCCATTTCAGATTGATCATCTCGCTGCGTCGACAGCCGGTCAGCGCAATTTGCCGAACGATGTCCAAGAACGTTACGTATTTCTCCCCGACGGCTTCTCGTAGCATCCGACCCAACGTTCGGTGTTCCGCCTCCAAAGGCGTCTCTTTCGCACGTTGTCTTTCGGTTTTCGAATTCCATGCGCCGGATTAATAGCGATAATTCCCAATTCTACGGCGTAGGTGAGAATGCCTCCAAGAAGGCCAACAGTTCGAGTTGCTGTTCCGGCGCCGCCTCTTACGACGGCCCTTCCTCTCAGCTTCTCGGTCTCCGATCCGTGGACGTTCGGAAAACGGGTGGTCGACCCATTGCAGGTGATCGCTCGGTTCGCCTTCGACGAGATCGAAATCCAACTGCTGCGTGACGACCGAGGCCGCCGCGTGACCATGGGCGAGGCTGCGTGCGACAGGGATCCCGGCTGGCAGGCGCCCTTGCGTCTGCGGGCCCGACGCGCAGCGCGCCTCAACCACGCACCACGCCGGCCCGCGCCTTCAGAAACTCGCGCGCAACGATCAGCTTCTGCACTTCGGTCGCGCCTTCGTAGATGCGCAGCGCGCGGATCTCGCGGTAGAGGCTCTCCACGATCTCGCCCTTGCGGACGCCGCGACCGCCGAACATCTGCAAGGCGCGGTCGATGACGCGCTGGGCGGTCTCGGTGGCGGCGAGCTTGGCCATCGCCGCCTCGCGCGTGGTCGGCAGCTTCTGCACGTCGCGGCGCCAGGCCGCGCGGTAGGTCAGCAGCGCTGCGGCATCGGTCTCGGTCGCCATGTCGCCGAAGGCGGCCTGCGTCATCTGCAGGTCGGCCAGCGCGCCGCCGAAGATCTGCCGGCTCGAGGCATGCGCCTGCGCCTCGTCGAGGGCGCGGCGACCGAAGCCGAGGGCCGCAGCCGCCACCGAGGCACGGAAGATGTCGAGCGTCTGCATCGCCAGCTTGAAGCCGCCGCCGGGCGCGCCGAGCCGGCGGCTGGCCGGGATGCGGCAATTCTGCAGGCGGAGCGTCGCCAGGGGATGCGGTGCGATCACCTCGATGCGCTCGGCGACGGAGAAGCCGGGGTCGTCCGGGAAAACGACGAAGGCGGAGATGCCGCGTGCGCCGGGCGCCTCGCCGGTGCGGGCGAACAGCGTGTAGACGTCGGCGATGCCGCCATTGGAGATCCAGGTTTTCTCGCCATCGAGCACGTAAGTATCGCCGTCCAGCCGCGCCGCGCAGGCCATCGCGGCGACGTCGGAGCCCGCCTCCTTCTCGGACAGCGCGAAGGCCGCGAGCCATTCGCCGGAGCGCACCTTGGGCAGCACGCTGGCACGCAGCTCCGGCGAGCCGCCGAGCGCGATCGCGCCGGAGCCGAGGCCCTGCATGGCGAAGGCGAAATCGGCGAGGCCGTCGGCATAAGCGAGGGTTTCGCGCGACAGGCAGATTGCGCGCGAGTCGATCGCGGTAGCGTCCGCGTCCGGCGCGACGACCGCGCTGTCGAGCAGCCCGGCTAGGCCGAGCGCACGCACGATCTTGCGGCAGGCGGAATCGACGTCACTGTGATCGACATCGTCGAGGCTGCCCGAGCCGACGAAGCGATCGAGCGCCTCGCACAGCCGATGATGCCGCGGCTCGAAGAACGGCCAGTCGAGCCAGTCGCGCGGGATCACCTTGGCCGATGCACTCATGATGGACCTGTCCGCCAGATTATTTTAAGTATAAAATAATTGGCGATCGATCGGCTTGTCAAGGTTCCGGCAGCGTCATCCGCGACCCGCCGCATCCGGTGCGCTTCACTCCGCCGCCTTGCCGAGCTTGCCGAACACGCGCGTCGGCGCCGGGAAGCCGCAGGACGTGCCGTCGGTGATCTTGACCTGATCCTCCCACGGCAATCGATAGGTGCCGGCGACCATGTCGTGCATGAAGGTGTAAGGGCAGTCCATCGCGCCGCCTTTCACCGCGACATAGCCGCGGTGCCAGAGCTGATAGATGTTGTTCTCGACGCCCCAGTTGATGCGGGCCTCGCGCACGAGATCGGGGCGCACCTCGGCGGTGATGATCTCGTCGGGCCGCCCCGTCGTGCCGTGCGCGAGAATGCTGCCGTCGAAATTGACGATCATGCCCTCGCCCATGGAATCGAACGAGCCATCGGAGCCGCACATGCAGACATTGGCGGTGACCATCAGGTTCTGGAACGCGTTGGCCTGGTTGGTGAAGCGCCAGCTGTCGCGGATCGGCGCGGTGTAGCCGGCGGTGCGGATCATGATCTCGGCGCCCTTGTAGGCGCATTCCCGCGCCATCTCCGGGAACATGCCGTCATGGCAGATGATGAGTGCGATCTTGGCGCCACGCGGTCCCTCGATCACGGGGATGCCGAGATCGCCGGGCTCCCATGGCTCGACCGGAATCCACGGATGGAGCTTGCGGTAATACAGCTTGATGTCGCCGTGGTCGTCGATGATCAGACCCGAATTGTAGGGGTTGCCGTCGGGGTTGTGCTCCATGATGGAGAAGCAGCCCCAGATCCTGTTGTCGATGCAGGCCTGCCTGAAGGCTGCGACCTCAGGCCCGTCGCGCCGGCACATGATCTCCGGATTGGTGTCCATCGACAGGCCGTGCAGCGAGTACTCGGGGAAGACGACGAGATCCATGGTGCCGAGATTGCGCCGGGCCTTGCCGACCATCCAGACGATCTTCTCGGTCTGCCGCGCGAGGTCCTCTTTTGTCGCGACCACGGGAAGCTGAAGCTGCACCAGCCCGATGACCACGCCGTTGTCGGATTTGTTGAGACCACCTAAGCCGTTCATGCCGGACCTCCCAGAATGTCGCCGCTGCGCGAGACGTTGCCCAAGACAACCACGATTTCACGAGAGCCGCGCGCCGATATTTCAGCCCGCCATTTGCCGCTTGCGGAGGCAGACGCCGCCGGCGTTTCGGGAGTCAGATGACAGATGATCGTTGCAGGCGCGCTTGGAACCGCGTCAGCGCGCGGCCGAAAACGGCCGCATCACCGGTCGCGCGCGCCAGCACCAGTGCGCCCTGGATGCCGAGCACCACCTCCTCGGCGCTATCGGCGGCCCGCGCCGCCGGCCAGCCGCCGCGGACCAGCGCCTCGCGCAAGGCCTCGATCCAGCGCGTGAAGTAGCTGGCGATGGCGGCCGCGAAACGATCCCGCGTCTCGTCGAGCGCAAACGCCCCGACCAGGCAGACGCGGCGGCCGGAGCGGAAGTAGTCGTCGACGCCGCGCCACATCCGCGGGATCGACTGCTCCGGCGGATCATCGCGCAGCGGCGCATAGATCTCGCGCTCGAACCAGGCATCGACATGCGCCAGCACCGCGCGCCCCATCTCGTCCTTCCCGCCTGGAAAGAAGTGATAGAGGCTGCCTTTGCCCAGTCCCGTCGTCTCGGTGATCCGGCTGAGCGAGGTGCCCTCGAAGCCGAACTCGCGGAACACCTCGGCGATCAGCGGGATGACGTCAGCGCGCTCGTTGAGCGTCCGCATGGCTCTGCCTGCTTCAAAGTCCCAATTCGGTCAGGCCGGGATGATCGTCCGGCCGGCGCCCGAGAGACCAGTGGAATTTGCGATCGTCCGCCTTGATCGGCAGGTCATTGATGCAGGCGTAGCGGCGCTGCATCAGCCCCTGCGCATCGAACTCCCAGTTCTCATTGCCATAGGAGCGAAACCAGTTGCCGCTGTCGTCGTGCCACTCATAGGCGAAGCGCACCGCGATCCGGTCGTCGCTGTGGGCCCAGATCTCCTTGATCAGGCGGTAGTCGAGCTCCTTGGCCCATTTGCGGGTGAGGAAGGCGACGATCTCGGCACGGCCGGTGATGAACTCGGCGCGATTCCGCCACCGGCTGTCGGGCGTGTAGACCAGCGACACGCGCTCGGGGTCGCGGCTGTTCCAGCCATCCTCGGCCATGCGCACCTTCTGGGTCGCGGTCTGCAGCGTAAACGGCGGAGCGAGAGTGCTCACGGGACATCTCCTTGTGTACCATCTCGCATACTCTGTACTGATTGGTACAGATCGTCAAGCCGCTTATGTCGAGCGGAGCTCCCGGCACAAGCTCGGCCGCATGCAATCCGGTGGACGTGCGAAGGCCTATGCCGGCGGTGCCCCTCTACCGAATGCGCGCGCCGCGACAGTCAGAACCCTTGTGTGCTCAGCGGAAATTCGATGTTCTGCTAAGGGAACCGACCGCGCCGCGGGGGCGACACGGTCCGCCGGCTACACTTTTGAGGATATCGGACATGTCGATGCTCACGCCGCATGGCGAGTGCCTGCTGTGGACACCTGAGCTGATCTGGGTGAACACGGTGTCCGACATCCTCATCTCGTTCGCCTTCTTCACCATCGCGTTTGTGCTCGCCTTCATCGTCTATCGCCGCCGCGACTTTCAGTTCAGCTACATCTTCTGGGCCTTCGCGCTGTGGGTGTCCGTCTGCGGGATGACACGACTGATCGAGGTGCTCACGATCTGGGTTCCGGCCTACAGCCTGGAGGCGGCCACCAAGGGCTTCCTGGCCTTCATGTCGATCGGCATCGCCTCGGCGCTGCTGCTGATGCTGCCGCGGGTGCTGACGATGCCGTCCCGCGCCGATCTGCGGAACGCCTATGCGCAGCTTGAGGAGGAGACGCGGCAGCGGCGCACCGCCGAAGCCATGGTCAAGCGCTTCCAGGAGATCGAGGCCACCGAGGCGCAGGTGCGGCAGGCACAGAAGATGGAAGCGATCGGTCAGCTCACCGGCGGCGTCGCCCACGACTTCAACAACATCCTGACCGTGATCACCGGCACCATCGAGATCCTGGCCGACGCGGTGAAGGACCGTCCGCAGCTGGTGCAGATCACCAGCCTGATCAACTCGGCGGCCGCCCGCGGCGCCGATCTCACCCGCCATCTGCTCGCCTTCGCCCGGCGCCAACCGCTGCAGCCGCGCAGCGTCGACATCAACGGCATGGTGGTCGACACCGCCCGCCTGCTGCGCCGGACGCTCGGCGAGCAGATCGAGATCGAATCCATGCTGGCGCACGATTCGGCGCCGGCCATGATCGACCCCAGCCAGCTGTCGACCGCGATCCTGAACCTCGCGCTCAACGCGCGTGATGCCATGCCGGACGGCGGCAAGCTGACCCTGGAAACCAAGAACGTCCTGCTCGACGCCGCCTATGCGCGCATGAACCCGGAGGTGATCCCCGGCAACTACGTCATGATCGCGGTCAGCGACACCGGGGAGGGCATCCCCGCCAACCTGCTCGACAAGGTGTTCGAGCCGTTCTTCACCACCAAGGATGTCGGCAAGGGCGTCGGCCTCGGGCTGAGCATGGTCTACGGCTTCGTCAAGCAGTCCAACGGACACATCAAGATCTACAGCGAGCCGGGGCACGGCACCTCGGTCAAGCTGTACCTGCCGCAGGCCAATACCGATGCGGATGCGGCACTATCAACCGTCAGCGCCGAGGGCATGGAGCGCGGCGACGAGACGATCCTGATCGTCGAGGACGATTCGCTGGTGCGCGAATATGTCATCGCCCAGATCAAGCGGCTCGGCTACACCACGCTCGCGGCCAGCAAGGCCGACGAGGCGCTGGCGCTCATCGATAGCGCGGCGCGGATCGATCTTTTGTTCACCGACATCATCATGCCCGGCGGCATGAACGGCCGCCAGCTCGCGATCGAGGCGCTGAAGCGGCGTCCCAGCCTCAAGGTGCTGTACACGTCCGGCTATACGGAGAACGCGATCGTCCACCACGGCCGCCTCGATGCCGGCCTGCTGCTGCTCACCAAGCCGTATCAGAGCGCCGATCTCGCACGCATGCTGCGGACCGCACTGAACTCTTGACCGTGCGATGCGCGACGCATGATCCGGCTTGGGCACGCGCGTTTCCGGGCGGTGATGCGCACCTTCTTGCGGAGCTGAGGGACTTGAATGGCTGAGATGTTTTCACGCGGGCTGGCCGCCGTGCAGGCCTATGCGTCGGCCGATGACCCGCAGTCCGACATCGCCGCCAAGGTCGCGCTGGTCATCGTCTCCAACCAGCCGTTCTATCCGCTCTATCTCCATGCCATCGTGGGCACGGCGGCGTGGCCGGCCTGGCTGACGTTGCTCACGGCGCCATTGTTCGCCAGCGCGCCTATGCTCGCGCGGCGCAATCCGTTCGCCGGCCGCGCCCTGATGGTCCTGACCGGCACGGTCAACACGGTGTTCTCCGTCAAGCTGTTCGGCGCGCAGAGCGGCGTCGAGCTGTTCTTGCTGCCTTGCGCCCTGCTCGGCGCGCTGCTGTTCCGGCCAGCGGAGCGCCTGATGTCGTTGCCTTTGTTGGGACTGCCATTCGTGTCCTATCTGCTGATCGATCCCCGCCTTGGCGAGCCGCTGATGAAGGTCGCCGACTCCAATTTCGCGTCGCTCGTCGCGATCAACGCGACCAGCGTCGGCGCACTGACGGCCCTGATCGGGATCCTCGCTGCCGCACGCATGGCGACGCAGTAAGGCGCAGCAAGCCCGCCTCGTCCCTGCTCAAGACTTCGACGCCCAGATCGGCCCTGGCGCGCCGCCGCTGCGGCGGCGGCGCCACATCTGGTCGTAGAGATCCTGCAGCGACCGGGCATAGGCGGCAGCGTCGAACAGCGGCGCGGCCAGCCGGTTGCGCCAGAGCCTGGCCTTGGCCGCCTGCAGCAGATCCGGCTCGGCGGCGAGCGTCAGCGCCACCGCCAGATAGTCGGCCTCGTCCGATGCAATGAGCTCGGGACATCCGACCGCATGTAACAGGCTGCCGGCGACCCGCGAGGCAAACGTGTCCCCGGCGCAGCTCACGATCGGCACGCCAGCCCACAGCGCGTCGCTCGCCGTGGTGTGGGCGCCATAGGGTGCGGTGTCGAGCACGAGATCGGCGAGCTGGAGCCGGCGCAGATGCTCGCCTTGCGTCGTTTCCGGCGCGAACAGCAGGCGACCGGGCGCCACGCCGCGCCGAAGCGCCTCGCCGCGCAGATTACCCTCGGCCCGATCGGACGCCAGCAGCCACAGCACGCTGTCCGGCGTCGCGTCGAGCAGGCGGCACCACAGGTCGAACACCGCGGGCGTGAACTTGTAGGCCTGGTTGAAGCAGCAGAACACGATGCCGGCGTCCGGCAGGCCGACCTCCGCACGGGTCGGCGCCGGGCCCAGCGCTGCCCGGCCGTGCGGCTGGTACGAATGCGGCATGTAGGCAAAACTCTCCGAATAGTCGGCCGCAACGGCCAGCGGTGTCATGAACGGATCGGTGATCATGTAGTCGCAGATGCCGCCGCCCAGCGTCCCGGGATAGCCGAGGAAATTCACTTGGACCGGCGCCGGATGCAGCATCAGGATTCCGGTTCGGGCACCGCGCGTATAGCCCTTGAGGTCGACCAGAATATCGATCTGCGCGGCATGCACCGCGGCTGCGGCGGCGCTGTCGCTCAGCGCGGTCACGTCATGAAAGCCGTCGAAGACGGCGTGCAGCCGGCCCCGCATGGCGCCGCGATCGTCGGCGCCGAATGAGAAGGCGTGCAGCTCGCAGCGATCGCGGTCATGCGCCTCGAGCGCTTCGATCAGCAGATGCGCCGTGGCGTGGTCGTGGAAGTCGTTTGAAAGGTATCCGACACGAAGCTTGTCGCGGAATGTCAGATCGAAGCGAAAATCCAGCCGCGCCCGCTCGGCGCCGCTGGCGGCGATCCGGTCGCGGGTCCACAACTCGGAGCAAAGGCGATGCTCGCCGGCGCTCATGCCGGGCACCGAGAGCAGCAGGAACGGCGGAATCTGCCCCGATCGCGCCTGCGCCAGCGACAGCCGGACATCGGTCGACGACCGGGCGAAATCATCCCAGGCACACATGCCGCGGTCGCGCCCGAGCGATCTCATTCAGGTCCATCCATGGCGGAGGCTGAAATCAGACCCAGCAAGTCCTGCGCCAGACCCCGGTCGGCAGATGAAATGGAGACGCGCTGTGACAACTCCCTCGCTGTAGTTCGGGCGCCGATCGCGCCGCGGGAATGACGCGCTGTGTCCGAAGAACTACGCGGCCGCCATCTGCAGGTGCGACGGCCGGGAGGAGGCTCCGTGATGGCTCATATTGTAGTTGATGTTCGCCGGCGGTTGCGACGGCGCCTGGCGAGCGACGAAATAATCCTCGAGCTCGGCGACCGCACGGCTTTCCCATTCGACGGCCTGCATCAGCAGCGAGTCGCGCTGATGCGGGCGAAATGCCGCGGTCTGGCGGTACAAGGAGGCGATGGTCCGATAGCGCCTTACGTTCTCGAGAACCGCTTCCCCGTTCATGATGCACTCCCCTCTCCGTCCTCCAGGACGCGCCGAAGGTGCACGTGCGCGCTTTGCGAAATCGTTAGCGGGCGGGACAGCGTGTCCGGATGGTTGGCGAATCGTTGCCTAACGCACTGCGGCGGATTGTCCGGTTCGTGGAAAGAGGTCGGTATCAGTTGACCGCCCATCCGGATTTACAATGACTTAAGGTTAAGACCGTACGCGCAGAAAGTGACGCCGTCACAGACACCTACGATCACGAGTGTTGTAGTTGGACTACAGCCTAACAGGCCAAATTGTGAGAAAAGCTTGTCTCAATGTTGCACATTTTAATTGAGGATTGTGACCGATGAAGACCCTTGCCTCAGCCGTCTCTTTGCTCCTCGCCAGCTCGCTCGGCGCATTCGCCGCGGATCTGCCGGCCCGCTACACCAAGGCTCCTCCCCCGGCCGTGATCTACAATTGGACCGGCTTCTACTTCGGCGGCAGCGTAGGCTACGGCTGGGGCCGGTCGAACTTGAACACGACGCTGGACCAGACCAGCAGCTGGGCGGTCGAAGGCGCCGCCTTCCAGAATCAGTTCGTCAACATCAGCAACAACCGGCTCAATCCAGCCGGCGTGCTCGGCGGTCTGCAGGCCGGCTACAACTGGCAGAGCGGCGCCGGCGTCTTCGGCATCGAGGCCGACATCAACGGATCGGACCTCAACAAACGGACAGTCTACACGGCGGCCAACCCGCCCACGACCCGCACCTTCAACGAGAGCATCCGGAACGACTGGTTCATGACCCTGCGCGGCCGCGCCGGTTACGCGGTCGATACGACGCTGTTCTACGTCACCGGCGGTCTCGCGGTCGGCAATGTCAAGGGCAGCTGGGATCTGACCTCGGCAAACGGCTACACCAAGACCGCCTCGGCCAACGAGACGCGGGTCGGCTGGACGGTCGGCGCCGGTGTCGAGCATGCGTTTGCGCCGAACTGGACCGTCAAGGCTGAGTATCTCTACACCGACCTCGGCAGCATCAACTACACCTCGGCCTACGTCCCGGGCAGCACCTTCGCCCCGCCCGGCTCGAACTACGTCGAGCGCCTGTCCCAGGACTTCTCATTCCACACGGTCCGGGTCGGCGTGAACTACAAGTTTGGTGGCCCGGTGGCCGCGCGTTACTGATCGCCGTCATCCATAGCGACGCCATTCAAGGAAAAACCTCGGCCCAGTGCCGAGGCTTTTTTGTTGGGGTCGAGGGCAGGTCAGGCCGCCGCGATCGCCGCCCGGAAGCGCCGCAAGGTCAGCGCCAGGACCACGGCGCCGATGGCGGCGACCGCAGCGAATTGCGGCCACACCACATCGATGCCGGCGCCGCGATAGAGGATCGACTGGGCGAACGACACGAAATGCGTCGACGGCGACGCCTTCATGATCGTGGCGAGCCACACCGGCTGGCTTTCCACTGGCGTCATCCCGCCAGACAGCAGGTTCATCGGCACGGCGACGAGGATATAGAGCAGGCCCAGCTGGGGCATCGATCGCGCGATGGTGCCGAGAAACAACCCGACGGCGGTCGCGAAGAACAGATAGAGCACGGTGCCCACCATGAACAGCGGGATCGAGCCCATGATGGGCACGTGCAGATACCACCGCACGACGGCATAGAGCGCGATGGCGACGGCGACCGCGATCACCAGCGCGTTGGCCCAGATCTTCGACATCGCGATCTCGAATGGCGACAGCGGCATGACCAGCAGATGATCCATGGTGCCATGCTCGCGCTCGCGCACCAGCGCCGCGCCGGCCAGGATGATCGCAAGCATGGTGACGCTGTTGATGATGCCCATCACGCCTTCGAACCAGGCGGTCGTGACATTGGGATTGAACGCGATCCGCGTCACCAGATTGACCGGGGAGGGCGAGGATGTCTCGGAGCGGGCCACGAACCAGGCGACCTCGGTGTTGATGATCTGCAGCGCATAGCCGGATCCGATTCCCGCCTGGATCATCGCGGTCGCATCGACGTTCAGCTGCACCGACGGCCTCCGCCCGGCAAGGACGTCGCGCTGGAAGTTCGGCGGGATGTCGAGCACGAACGTGAAGCGGCCGCTGTTCATGAGCCGCTCCACCTCGCCCTGGCTGATGTAGACAGGCGGCTGGAAGTAAGGCAGCTGGAATACGCTGGCGATCCGACGCGACAGCTCGGAGCTGTCCTCATCGACGACGGCGATCGAGGCGCGATGCAGCTCCTGCGAGCTGCTCTGCGCCTGGCTGATCACCGCCACCGTGAACGAATAGATCACGAGCCCGATCAGCACGACGTCGCCGAACAGGCTGCGCAGCTCCTTGGTTCCGAGCCAGAACACGTTGGAGAGCGAGCGCATCATGGCTCACGCCTCCTGCTTTGGCAGCATCGCCAGGCTGAACCCGGTCAGGACGGGAATGAAGATCAAAAGGATCAGGATGTCGGCGCCGACATCGGCAAAGCCCAGCCCCTTGGTGAAGGTGCCGACCGCGATCGGGCGGTAGTACGTCATCGGGAAGACCATGCCGATCAGCTTGGCCACACCGGACAGCGACGACACCGGGACCAGCATGCCCGAGAACTGCGTGGCGGGCAGCACGGTGAGGATGGCGGTCCCGAACAGAGCCGCAATCTGGGTGCGGCAGAAGGTCGAGATCAGCATGCCGAAGCCGGTGGTGGTGACGACATAGACGAACGTACCGACCATCAGCGGCAGAAGGGCCCCCTTGAGGGGCACGCGGAACAGGACCGTCGCCATCACATACATCAGCACGAAGTTCACCAGCGCGACGGCGATGTAAGGCAGCTGCTTGCCGAGCAGGAATTCGAGCCGCGTCACCGGCGTGACATAGAGATTGGTGATCGACCCCAGCTCTTTTTCGCGCACGACCGCGAGCGCCATCAGGATGGCCGGAAACAGCGCGAGCAGCAGCGCGATCGTGCTTGGGGCCATCGCGTAGATGCTGTCGAAGGATTGGTTGTATTTGAACCTGATCTCGACATTGACCGACGAGGCCGGCAACGGCTGCGTCGTCTTGACGGCGGGATCGGAGAGATAGAGCTGATGCGTGCCCTCGAGATATCCGCGAATGGTTTCGGCGCGGAACGGCATCGCGCCGTCGATCCAGGCCGACACGAAGGCCGGCCGGCCGCGCTTGATGTCGACACCGAAGTTCGGCGGGATTTCGATCGAGGCCTTGATGTCGCCGCTCTTCATCCGCCGTTCGAGCTCGGCATAGTCCGCGAGCGGTGGCCTTTCGACGAAATAGCGCGAGCCTCTGAGCTCCGACAGATAGGCACGGCTCTCCGGCGACTGATCGCGATCGAGCGCGGCGAAGGTCAGGTTGTTGACGTCCGTGGAGATGCCGAAGCCGATCACGATCATCAGGAACGCCGTTCCGAACAGCGCGAACATCAGCCGGATCGGGTCCCGGATCAGCTCGAGACCTTCGCGGATCGTATAGGCGAGCAGCCGCCGCAGACTGAAGGCGGCCTGCCCCCGGTCGTCCTGCGGCCGATCGACGAGACGCGGATCGGGCTTCGCCTGGGTCAGCGTGACCGGCGGATCGGCGACGCCGGCATCCTGCTCGAGGAAGGCGATGAACGCCTGCTCCAGCGTCTGCGCGCCCTTGGCGCGGATCAGCCCGTCCGGCGTATCGGTCGCCAGCACCCGCCCCTCATGCATCAGCGACAGCCGGTCGCACCGCGCCGCCTCGTTCATGAAATGCGTGGAGACGAAGATCGTCATCTCATCCTGACGCGAAAGTTCGATCAGCAGGCGCCAGAACTGATTGCGCGCGACCGGATCGACGCCCGACGTCGGCTCGTCCAGGATCAGCAGATCGGGTCCGTGGACGATCGCCACCGCGAGCGACAGGCGCTGGCGGATGCCGAGCGGAAGATCGGCCGCGAGGCTGTCGATATGGTCGGTGAGGTCGCAGCGCTCGACCAGTTCGGCAATCCGCTTCCCGGCAGCGGCCAGCGGCAGATGGAACAGCCGCGCATGCAGCACCAGGTTCTGCCGCACCGTGAGCTCGCCATAGAGCGAGAAGGCCTGTGACATGTAGCCAACGCGGCTGCGCGATTCATGATTGCCGGCCTCCATGGAGCGGCCGAAGATCAGCGCCTCGCCTTCGGTGGGCGGCAGCAGCCCCGTCAGCATCTTCATCGTCGTGGTCTTGCCGCAGCCGTTCGAGCCGACGAAGCCGAAGATCTCGCCCTTGCGGATCTGGAAATTCACGCGGTCGACCGCGGTGAAATCGCCGAAGCGGCAGGTCAGGTCGCGCGCGACGATCACGGTCTCGTGGCTGCCGTCGAGCTCGGACTTCGCCGGCATCTCGGCCCGGTCGCGCGCCGGGCGGTCGGGCAGCAGCGCGACGAACGCGTCCTCGATCGACGCCGCCTTGGTCTGCGCCTTGAGCTCCGCTGGCGTGCCGGTCGCGAGGATGCGCCCGTCGTTCATCGCGATCAGCCAGTCGAAACGCTCGGCCTCCTCCATATAGGCGGTCGCGACGATGACGCTCATGCCCGCCGTGCTGCGCGCGCGCAGGCGGTCGATCAGGTCCCAGAATTGCCGGCGCGACAGCGGATCGACGCCGGTGGTCGGCTCGTCAAGGATGAGAAGATCGGGATCATGGATCAGCGAGCAGCACAGGCCGAGCTTCTGCTTCATGCCGCCGGACAGCTTTTTCGCCGGCCGGTCGGCGAAATCGGACAGCGCCGTCGCTTCCATCAGCTCGGCGATGCGCCACTCGCGCTCGGACCTCGACTGGCCGAACAGCCGGGCAAAGAACGCGATGTTCTCGCGCACGCTGAGATCGGGATAGAGATTCTTGCCGAGGCCCTGCGGCATGTAGGCGATCCGCGGACACACCTGGGTGCGGGCGCGCCGGTCCGCCATGTCGACGCCGAGCACGCGCGCTTGGCCGTCCTGGATCGCGCGCGCGCCGGCCAGGATCGACAGCAGCGACGACTTGCCGACGCCATCGGGACCGATGAGCCCGACAACGCGGCCGGTGGGAATATCGATCGAGACATCGTCGAGCGCGACGACGTCTCGATAGCGCTGCGAGACGTTCCTGACGATCGCGACCGGAGGCGCATCGCCGATCGTGTCAGCCGTCATGGCGACACGTGCAGACGCGCCGGCCATGCGACGTCCGGATTCCACCGGACATACGCCACGCCCGGCAACCCGCTCCTCACGGCATCGGCGTGCGCGGCCAATCTATCCTGATCGACGCGCACACGGATGCGAAACATCAGCTTGTCGCGCTCGCTCCGGGTCTCGACCGTCTTCGGCGTGAACTGCGCCTGGCTCGCCACGAACGACACTTTCGCCGGGATCGGACGATCCGGATAGGCGTCGAGCACGATGCGCGCCTCGGTGCCGATCTTGACCTTGCCGACCTCCTCGGTCGGCAGGAACACGTCCATGTAGACATAACCGATGTCGAGCATGGTGAAGATCTTGCCTCCGACGGCGAGGACTTCGCCGACATTGGCGAGACGATATTGAATGCGGCCGGGCTTCGGCGCGATCAGGGAGTTGTCGGCGATCTGGACGGTGTAGAGCGCGACGTCGTGACGAACCGCTTCGAGCCCGCGTTCGGCTTCGAAAATTCGCGCCTGCGCGCCGGCGAGACCGGCGGTGGCATTGTCGAGCGCCTGCTGACGCTGATCGGCCAGCTCGCGTGTGGTCCAGCCGTTCTGCAGCAGGCTGCGCGTGCGCTCCATCTCCTGCTCGGCGAGCGTCTTGTGCGCCTGCAATTGCGCGAGATTGGCGCGGGCCTGATCGACGACGTGCTGCGCCTGCTCGGCCTGGGCCTGCGCCTTCGACAGCGACTGCTGCAGCTCCTTCGTGTCCATCCGCGCCACGATCTGCCCGGCCTCGACGCGATCACCGATATCGGCGCGCAGCTCGGCGACGCGCCCGGCAAATTTGGTCGCGATGTCGATCTGGTCAGCCTCGATGCGACCGTTGCTGACGCTGATGCCGAGCGGCAGCGGCGGATGCAGCCGCTGCCACCAGACATAACCGCCACCGCCGGCGACTCCGCCGGCGAGCACGAGCAGCAGAAGCGGCCACAACGCCCACCTGCGCCGCGGCTGATGGGACACGGGAACAGGCACCGCCGACGCGGGAACGACAGCGCCGGGCTCAGCACGCACGTCCTGAACGGGCCGGATGTCGCTGACGAGCTCGGATTCCTGCTGATTCATTCCAAAAACGCCTTCGTCGCTGAAGCAGGCGTTCCGTTTGCCATACGCACGCAGAAATCCGTTGACGCAGCTCAATCGCCATCAGGCGGCACGCGCCGGCGGCTCAGCCAGCCAATCACATTTCAGTTATGGCGTTGGTTGATGCTCAAGCGTTCATCAGGGGCTGAACGTCGCGAGCTGTGCGGCGAGCGCCTCGCGAACGCGCGGGACGACGTCGGCATAGTCACGTCGCGCATCCTGGCGGAACAGCCGCACGCTCGGATACCACGGACTGTCGTCACGGCCGAGCAGCCAGCGATAGTCCGGCGTGAAGGGCAGCATGATCCAGGTCGGCTTGCCCAGCGCGCCGGCCAGATGCGCCACGCTGGTATCGACGGTGATGACGAGGTCGAGATTATCGATCAGCGCCGCGGTATCGACGAAGTCACCGATGTCGGCGGTGAGATCGAGAATATCGTCGCGCGCGGCGAGCGCGGCCTTGTCGGACGGCCGAGGCTCCTTCTGCAGACTGACGAACCGCGCGCCGATCTCGAACAGCGGCGCGAGCGTCGGCAACGGCATCGAACGGTTGTGATCGTTGAGATGCGCGGGGTTGCCCGACCAGACCAGGCCCACCCGCAAGCGGTCATGCGGACCGAGTCGCTGTTCCCAGATCGCCCGGCGCGCCTCGGGAGGGCGCGGCAGATAGCACGGCGCGGCAGGGATCGTGTCGAGCCGAGTGTCAAACGCGAGCGGCAGGCTCGACAGCGGACAGTGATAGTCAATGGCAGGCAGCGCATCGATGCCGCGGGCAAGACACTGCGCCACGCCGTCCAGGCCGGACAGAAGCGGCTGCAGCGGCGCGTCGACCTCGAGCACGACGCGCGCGCCCCGCGCGGCCACCAGGGTGGCGTAGCGCGAAAACTGGATCGTGTCGCCGAGCCCCTCGTCGCTATGGAGCAGGATCGTCTTGCCGGCGAGGGGCGCGTCGGCAAGCCACAGCGGCGCCTCGAAGCTGCGCTCGACAAACCCGACGGCACGGCATTTGCGTCCCCATTCCCGCGCCGCCCAGCCACGGGCGAAGTCGCCGGTCAACAGCCGGAACAGCGCCGCGTTCCAATGCGCATCGGCCAGATCAGGCCGCAGCGCGACGGCGCGATCGAAGCTTTCGAACGCCTCTGCGAAGCGATGCAGCTCGGCCAGCGACGTGCCGCGATGATTGTGGAAATCCGCGGTCTGCGGCCGCAGCGCGATCGCCTTGTCGAACATGGCGACGGCGTCATCATGACGGCCGAGGTTCTGCAGGATGCATCCATAGCCATTGGCGAAGTCGGGATTGTCAGGCGCCAGCACCTGCGCGCGATGGCCGAGAGTCTCGGCTTCCTGGTAGCGGCGCAGCCGCCGCAGCGCGATGCCCTTCAGGTACAGCACGCCCGCCTGATCCGGCATCACCGCCAGCGACTGCCCGAAGCGCGAGATGGCCTGCTCGTAGTGGCCAGCATCGAAATGAAGCGCTCCGGCCTTGTTGGCCGCCTCGACATGATCTGGCTTGAGCTGTGCCATCTGATCGAAGGCCAGCGCCGCCTCGTCACGCCGGCCCTGGGCTTCGAGCACCTCGCCGAGACGAAACCACGTCGCGGCACGATCGGGCGCGAGCTGCAGCAGCCGATCGCAGGCCAGCGCCGCCTCGGCGTGCCGCTCCCTCAGTTGCAGCAGTTCGCCAAGCGCATCCCAGCTCTCCACCGCATCCGGCTGCAGCTGCAGCGCGCGATCATAGGCCTTGATCGCTTCATCGACGCGGCCGGAGTCCCGCAGCGCCTGCGCCAAGCCGACGAAGGACTCCGCTGCGGAAACGTCCTGCCGAACGGCGCGGGCAAACCACTCGATCGCATCATCGGCGCGCCTGAGCGCCAGGCAGACCCGGCCCATCGCACGTAGCGCGTCGATGGAAGCCGCATCCAGCGTCAGGGCGCGGCGGCACGCATCCTCGGCCTGCTCGAGCTGTCCGGCGCGCAGCAGCCGCAAGGCGGCGGCACACAGCGCATCAGGCGTATCGCTGTGGCCCATCGATCCGGATTTGACCGGGGGCTTGCCGGCGGGCCGGCGCGGCTTGTGCTTCATCAGGGGATCTCTGCGCTCGTGCTGCAAGCGGTAGATGATTCCCCGATGCGCGGAAAGATTGCGTGGGCGTCAGGAGACCGGTGCCGGCGCCAGCGGCACCGCCTCGAGGCCGCCGAAGCGACGCTCGCGGCCGCGGAACGAGGCGAGCGCCTGCGCCAGATCTGCGGCATCGAAATCGGGCCACATCCGCTGGGTGAAATGCAGCTCGGCATAGGCGCCTTCCCAGAGCAGGAAATCGGATAGGCGCTGCTCGCCGGAGGTGCGGATGATCAGGTCGACGTCGCGCAAGCCGGCTTCGCCCGTCACGAGGTCGGAGAACGCCGCACGCGTCAGGCCGTCGATCTCGCGGGCCTTCGCTGCGGCCTCGAGGATCGCGTCGCGCGCCGAGTAGTCGACGGCGATGCGCAGGTGCAGGGTGCTGCCATTGCGGGTTGCCGCTTCGGCCCGGCCGATGGCGTCGGCGATGCCGCCGGGCAGCCGGTCGCGGCGGCCGATCACGGAGAGGCGGACGCCGTTGCGCACCAGCGACTCCACCTCGCTGGCGAGATAGACCCGCAACAGCGCCATCAAGGCGGCGACCTCGGCACGCGGGCGTCGCCAATTGTCGCTGGAGAACGCATACAGCGTCAGCGTCCCGATGCCCTGGTCGGGCGCGGCTTCGACGACGCGACGGATCGCGTCGACGCCCGCCTCGTGCCCGCGCAGCCGCGACAAGCCCTTGCGCGTCGCCCAGCGGCCGTTGCCGTCCATGATGATGCCGACATGCAGGCCATCCGACACAGCAGGCGATTTCGGTTGCAGACTACTTTGCATTGCAAAGCTCCAGGTCAAAAAAATGCGATGCGCGATTCAGACGCGGCCGGGGATCAGGCCGACCGACGATGGCGTATGCTCCTTGCCGGCCGCGGCCGCGGCGTCGCGGACGAGGCGCTCGAGCACGGCGAGATAATCGAGGAAGCGGCGGCGTCCCGCCTTGGTCAGCCGACAAGTGGTGTGAGGGCGATTGCCCTCATAGCCCTTGGTGACCTCGACGAGGCCGGCCTCCTGCAGCACCTGCAGGTGCCGCGACAGATTGCCGTCGGTCAGCCCGCAGAGCTGCTTGAGGTCGGCAAAAGCGAGACCCTTGGGGTGCGCCATCAGCGAGGTGAGCAGGCCGAGCCGGGCCTTCTCGTGGATGACGCGATCGAGGCCGTCATAGGAGAACGGCGCGCTGCCGTCAGTCTTCGACATCGGACTCTCCGGTCGCAAAATACAGAATGCCCGCCATCAGCCCCTGTCCGATCGCGAACGGAAGCCCCATCGTCCATGGCGACAGCGCATGCGTGGCGCTGCCCACCAGCAGCACCGCGAAGCCGGCCAGGAAATAGAACGCCCCGGCCAGCGCCACCGTGCGCGGCAGCGAGCGCACCGACGCAAACACGCCGAGCGACATCAGGATCTGCCACAGGCCCGGCAGCATCCACAGCGCCTCCGGCGCGAACTTCCACAAGAGCACCGCGAGCAGCACGCCAGCGATGCCCGCCGGCAGGAACTGCTCGACCGCCTGGTGGATCATCGCGTCCGCAAGGCCGGAATGATGCCGGCGCGACCGCGCCCGCATCTCGAACCAGATCATCGTCAGCGAGACACAGGCTGCCGCCGCCCATCCGAGCAGGAACGTCCACGCGTCCGCCGTCGGGTCGCGCAGAAACAGCTGCTGAAGCAGTGCCGTGACCAGCGCAACGGCCGAGGTCGCGGCCATCGTCGCCGGCCCGTAGCCGCGAAATGCCGTGCCCGCCGCAAGCTGGCTGCGGATCGCAATGATGTCCGCCAGCGCCTTGTCGAGGTCGCGCATGTCTCACCTGAAGCCGGGACCGGCTCATTCAACTTTGCAATACAAAGTATATACGAACGCAAAGTCGATGCAAGCCCGCGCGAACCCGGAGCGCGCCTGCGTCAGCCGATCGGCCGCGCGTGCCGAGTTCGGTCGAGGGTGTCAGTAATACGAATAGCGGTGCACGCGGCGCGGCGGCGGCATGTCGACATAGACCGAGGGGCCGCGGCGGGCAGGATCGAACGCGACGCGCGGATTGATGCCACAGCCTGCATTGCGCCCAGAGGCGCTCGCCCGGCACTGCTCGAAGGTGTGATAGGAGCAGTCGCCGGGATAGCCGACGCCCCGGCCCTGCACACACCAGGGATAGTCGTAACCGCCTGCGGAGGCCGGCGCGGCGGCGCCGCCAAGTGCAACGCCGACGAGGCCGGCTGCCATCATCATCACCTTGCGCATGATCTGTTCCTCTTCTGGCCGGAGGGTTGCACCACACCGGCATGGTCAAAAAACGACAAATCGGCGGAACGGATCACCAACCAAGGCAGTGACGTGTCGCATGCGCGGCGCGTCACCTTCAGCCCTCGACTCCCGTCTGGCGGGCCGGCGCCGCATCGAGAACATGTTGCGGCGGCCGACCAGCGATTGCGTCGCTTCGTCCTATTCGACCTTCAGGCCGGCGAACTCGACGACCTTCTTCCACTTCTCGGTCTCGGCGACGATCTGGGCGCCAAACTGCTCCGGCGACTGGATCAGCGGCTCGCCGCCGAGGTCGACCAGACGCGCCTTGATCTCTGGCTCGGCCAGGATGACGTTGACCTGCTTGTTGAGCTTCTCGATGATCTCCTTGGGCGTGTTCTTCGGCGCGCCGATGCCGAACAGCGCGCTCGCCTCGTAGCCGGGCACGGTCTCGGCGACGGCCTGGACGTCCGGCAATTGCGGCGAACGCTGCTGGGTGGTGACGCCGAGCGCCCGCAACGAGCCGGAGCGGATGTGCTGGATGATGGAGGGCATGTTGTCGAAGATGACCTGCACCTGGCCGCCGAGCATGTCGGTGATTGCGGGCGCCGCGCCGCGATAGGGCACGTGCTGCATCTTGGTGCCGGTCATCGCCATGAACATCTCGCCCGACAGATGCACCGAGGTGCCGTTGCCGGACGAGGCCATGTTCACCTTGCCGGGGTTCTCCTTCAGGTAAGCGATGAACTCGGCGACGTTCTTGGCCCCGATGTCCTTGTTGACGGTCATCACGTTGGGGACGCGGTTGAGCGAGGCCACCGGCGCGATATCGCGAACGAAATTGAACTTCAGGTTGGTGTAGAGGCTCGCATTGATGTAGTTGGCCGGATTGACCAGCAGCACGGTGTGGCCGTCGGCCGCCGCGTTCACGACGGCATCGGTGCCGATATTATTGCCGGCGCCCGGCTTGTTCTCGACGATGAACTGCTGACCGAGCGCCTCGGACAGCCGCTGGCCGATCAGCCGCGCCAGGATGTCGGTCGCGCCACCCGGAGGATAACCCACCACGAAGCGGACCGGACGGGTGGGATAGTCGGCCGCGGACGCTTTGCCAACGGCAGCGATGGACGGAACGGCGGAGGCGATCAGACCAAGCGCGGTACGACGTGAAATCATGCGTTTCCTCAGGCATTATCGTTGAGCGGCGGCTAACGAGCCGCCGGGATCGACTGTAACAGAGTGCCGCGATGGCGGCGAGATCGATATCCAATCAGGAGGGAAGAGCCCCATGCCGATCAAGGTCGATGCGCTCGATCATCTGGTCATCAATGTCGCCGACGTCGACCGCACGACGGCGTGGTACCAACAGGTGCTGGGCATGACGGTCCAGGTGTTCGATCCCGGACAAGGCAAGGTGAGGCGCACGTCGTTGCTGTTCGGGAACCAGAAGATCAACGTGCGACCGAAGGACGCGGACAAGGTCGACTGGTTCACGGCTGACCATGTAGCGGCCGGCAGCGACGACCTCTGTTTCCTCACCGCCAGCACCCCAGACGAGGTGGTGGCGCATCTCACGGCGCTCGGCATCGCTGTCGAGGAAGGTCCGGTCGCCAAGCAGGGCGCACGCGGCACCCTGCGCTCGGTATATTGCCGCGACCCCGACGGCAGCCTGATCGAGATCTCCTCGTATCAGGATTGAGCCGAGGCCGCCCTGAGGTCATTTCGTCACGGTCTCGCCGCTCTTGTCCATTTTCGCGACGATCTCGCTGCGCGACCATCCGGTCAGTTGCGCGAGATCCGTCGCCTGCGTGGCGAAACGTGCGGCGAGACTGTCCCGGTAGGTCTTCGCCGCGGCACAGGACGCCTCGCCGCGCCAGGGATGGCGCTGGACATAGCGGCCCTGGAAATTGCTGCGGTCCTTGGTCTCGGCGAAGACGATGTCCTCGGGGAAGGACTTCGCATCGTAGCGCACGTGCAGCCGGGTCACGAAGGCGTTGGCTCCGGCCGCGCCCCGGCGGAGGCTGAAGGCGGTGTCATCGTCGCTGCCGATCCAGCGCGCGCCGAGCTCGACCAGCTCCTTGTTGCTCATGGGGTCGGCGGCGCAGGGATCGCACCAGGCCATATCCCAGGCATATTCGACGAACACCGCCTGCATGTTCTCGCGCGCGACGGCCCGCTCGAACAGCGCCTTGTAGAACGGCCCGAACTCGTCCTTCACATAGAGCGGGACATCGATATCGGATGGGATCTTCACCGTGCGATAATTGGCCGCCTCGATGCGGCCACTCCTGGTGAGTGCATAGATGATCAGGTCCTGCGGTCCCCTGGCGTTGACCGTGCCGAGCCGCAGCGGCACCATGAACTTGGGACTCTGGTACCGCACCTGCAACGGCCGCAGGGTGCCGTTGCCGATGTTCTTCATCCGCTCGACATTGACCTTGGCGACGAAGAATCGCATGCCCTGCCTGATATAGCTGCCGAGCACCGCGTCCGCGCCCTGCGGAATGCGATAATTGTTGTCGGTCAGCCAGCGCGTCAGCCCGTCGCTCTCCTGCGCCGACAGGATCAGCACGTCGTATTCGGCGACGTCGTAGCTGGCCTCGACGGTGACGCCATAGTTCCGCCGGGCCATCTCATAGACAGCGCCTGCCATCATCGGCGCCGCCGGCATCGCCCGCGCCGCAACGACGACCGGCGCGCATGGATCGGCATCATGATATTCGACCAGCCGCGGCGCGGTGTATTTGTCGAGATGGTCGATCGTCTTCGGCTCGACCACGCCGATCTGCTTGCGCTCGATGAAGGTCGGCACGGGGACGACCACCGCGAACTCCTTCACGTCGCCCTCGAAGTCGCTGGCCATCGTGATCGCAGTCTGCTCGCCATCGCGGGCGAGCACGACCTTCGATGACTGGTTGAACAGCTTCGCGTCGGCCTGGGCGACATAGAAGCCGCAGAACGCATTCGCCGGCGCCATCGCCGCGTTCGCCAGGATCGCGATGGCCGCGACGCCGGTGCGGAAGAGCTTGCTGTAACGCAGGGTCATGTCGACACTCCTTCGGGAACGGACGAACGCCAGGAAAAGCGGGTCTCAGGGACGAGTCGGTCGAGCAGCAGCGTGAGCGGCGACAGCGCGATCAGCGACACGTAGAGCGCCGGCCGCATCTGCAGGACGAAGGTGAGGTAGTACGCAGCGACCGCAACGCTCAGCGCGAACAGCAGCCGGCCGACGCGCGAGTCCGGCGAGGTGCGCGGGTCGGAGATCATGAAGAAAGTGAAGATCAGCAGCGAGCCGCTCTGCAGCTGATGCACGGGGATCGCCAGGGGATCGCCGAGCCAGGCGGCGCGCAGCAGCAGCAGTGCGGCATGGCTGGCGAAGAAATAGACTGCGATGTCGGCGCGCCGGGAGGCGCTGAGCACCAGGATCGCGAAGAAGCCGGCGAGGCTCGCGAACCAGATCTCCGTCCCCCATTGGCCGGGCGAGATCCACACGCCCTTGGAGCTGAACAGCAGCACCACGATCGCCAGCCCCGCCGGGTTGAACACGTGCTTGCCGTCGATGCGCAGCACGAATTTCGAGCCGATCGCGATCATTGCCGCCGCCGCATGCAGCCACAGCGCATCGGCGCGCAACAGCAGGCTGAGCGACAGGCCGGTAATCAATGGTGACTTGAGATCGAGCGGCGCGCCGGAGATGCGGCAGCAGGCCGCCTGCGTGAGCAGCGCCGCCGCGACCGCGATCACGCTCGCTGCGGGACGCGCACCGAAATCGATCACGGCGAAGTTGATCGTGAGCAGCGTCGCCAATGCCGCGATCTGGAAATAGCGGGCATCGGGCAGCCGCCATGGTCGTGGCTCGGCCTGCATGCAAACCTCCGGGCGTGTCTTGCCGCGCCATTGGTCGCCCGCGAACGGAGACGGGTTCAATCCCGATTTGATCGCAGCGACGCAAGGTGGCAGAAGATGACGACGAGAACGAAGCGGCCGGAGACAGGCCGTACTCAAGAACGACGGGAGCGAAGATGAAGGGAACGACGATGGCAGCGGGCACCGTGACGCCGTTCGACGGCATGGACGTGCCCTGGCTGTTGAAGCTGCGCAGCGAGACCCGGCGCGACCATCCGTTCCTGATCTCCGCGCCGTTCGATGCACCGGCGCGCCGCTGGACCTACGGCGCGTTTCACGAACGTGTCGGTGCTTTGGCTGCAGGATTGGTCAAGCGCGGCGTCCAGCCCGGCGATGCCGTGCTGATCCATCTCGACAATTGCGTCGAGGCGATGCTTGCCTGGTTTGCCTGCGTCGAGCTCGGCGCGCTCGCCGTCACCACCAACACGCGCTCGGCGGCCGCCGAGATGAGCTACTTCGCCGACCATTGCCGTGCGGTGGCCGCGATCACCCAGCCGGCCGATGCCGAGATGATCTCGGCGCATTGCCGCGATCTCAAGTGGATGGCCGTGATCTCGCACGATCCGGGTCAGGCGGAGGCGTCGGACGTCGGGCGAGGCGAGCGCTTCGAATCGCTGTTTGCCGACAGCGCCGACCGGCCGCGGCGCGCGGTCGATCCGCTCGCGCCGTGCAGCGTGCAGTACACGTCGGGCACGACGTCTCGGCCGAAGGCGGTGCTGTGGACGCATGCCAACGCGCTATGGGGCGCCAAGGTCAACGCCGCTCATGAAGACCTGCATCAGGGCGACGTGCACCAGACCTATTTGCCGCTGTTCCACACCAACGCGCTGGCCTATTCGATGCTTGCCACACTCTGGGTCGGCGCGACCTGCGTGATCCAGCCGCGCTTCTCGGCGAGCCGGTTCTGGAGCGTGGCGCTCGAGCACGGCTGCACCTGGACCTCGACCATCCCGTTCTGCATGAAGGCGCTGCTCGACCAGGAGGTGCCGAAGCATCACAAATTCCGGCTGTGGGGCACGGCGGTGTCCGAGCCGCCCGCCTTCGCCAAGTTCGGCATCAAGATCATCGGCTGGTGGGGCATGACCGAGACCATCACCCACGGCATCGTCGGCGAGGTCGACCAGCCGAACGCGCCGATGTCGATCGGTCGCGCCGCGCCGGAATACACCATCCGCATCACCGACGATGACGGCCGGCCGACCGAGGTCGGCGCCACCGGCAATCTCGCCATCAAGGGCGTGCCCGGCCTGTCGCTGTTCGCTGAATATCTCTACAACGCCGAAGCGACGTGCACGAGCTTCGATGCCGACGGCTTCTTCCTGACCGGCGATCGCGTCACGCGCCTGCCCGACGGCTTCATCAAGTTCGGCGACCGCACCAAGGACATGCTCAAGGTCGGTGGCGAGAACGTCGCGGCGTCCGAGATCGAGCAGGTGATCATCACCGTGCCCGGCGTGCGCGAGACCGCCGTCGTCGCCAAGAAGCATCCGATGCTGGACGAGGTGCCGGTTGCGTTCGTCATCCCGCAGGTCGGGGTCGCGCGCGAGGAGCTGCCCGAGAAGGTGCTGGCCGCCTGCCGCGCCGGCCTCGCCGACTTCAAGGTGCCGCGCGAGGTGAAGCTGGTTGACGAGATGCCGCGCTCGACCCTGGAGAAGGTCGCAAAGGCCGAGCTGCGCAAGTTGCTGGATTGAACCGAGGTTACGACACGCGGTCCTAATGCGCGCCCATCGCGACCGGGCGAAACGCCTGCAGCAGCTGCTGGTCGAGCTTCGGGCCCATGTTCTCCATGATCTGAAACGCGCGCGCATGCGTGAAGGCCGGTCGATAGGCGCGGTGCTCGATCAGCGCGGCGTAGATGTCGACGATCGTGGTGAGGCGCACGATGTCGCTGATCTGCTCGTTGTGCAGCGCGTCGGGATAGCCGGAGCCGTCGAGGAACTCGTGGTGATGCAGGATCACGTCGAGCATCTCCGGCGGGAAGCCGCCCTGCCGCCACAGCGCCTCGTAGCCGCGGCGCGGATGCTGGCGCAGCAGCGCGATCTCCTCCGCCGTCAGCTTGCCCTGCTTGTCGAGGACGGCGACCGGAATGAACGCCTTGCCGACGTCGTGCAGCAGCGCCGCGCGGACCAGCCGGCGCTGATCGTCGTCGCGCATGCCCAGATGAATCGAGAAGCCGACCGCGAGGCCGGTCACGAACAGGCAATGCCGATAGGTGTCGTTGTGATGGCAGCCGACCACGGTCATCCACTCGCGCAGCGAGGAGTGCTTGATCGCCTTCAGGATCTTGTTCTCGGCCGCGACGATGTCCTCCATCGTCAACTGGACGCCGGCGGGCAGCTTCTCGAAGATCTTGACCATGACGGCCTGCGCCGCCTCGACGCCGCGATTGAGCAGCTTGCCGCGATCGGTCTCGTCATAGCCGTCGTCGGCGGGAAGCGCCGAGCGGATGCGCTGCAGCACGTCCGCGGGGCTGAACGGACGCGCGATGGTGTCGGTGGCGCCCAGCGCCCATGCCTGCATGGTGGCATGGTGCAGCGCCTCGGCGAGCACGAACAGGCGGGGCACCTCGCTATAGGCGCGCGACGAGAGCTTCTTGCGCACCCGCTGCACGCTCTCCGGCGAGCGCAGGTTGATGTCGACGATGACGCCGGAGAAGCGGTTGCCGGGGTTCTCGGGGATCTCGGTGGTCGGCATCATGTCGACATCGCCGACCGAGCGCAGGATGCGCGCCAGCTCGCTGCTCTGGTCACCGCGATCCGACGCGAGCAGGAGATGGCGCCTGGTCGCGGTCTGGGTCACGGTCTGCTTGGCTGTCGCGCTCATACGTGCTCGCCCCCTGCGGTTTGCTGCCCATGCAAGTTACCGGCATACGGGTTCGTCGCGGCTTAAGCCGATCATTCAAGCTGTATCGTTTCAGGTGAGCGAGACGTTAAGGGAATCGTTCAAATCGTGCGGCGCGGGGATGTGACTGCGGCGCAAAAAGCAACCGCCGGAGACGAGCTCCGGCGGTTCCCAGATACGGCGATGGTCTCGCGACGACGCTACGCCTTCATCGCCGCCTTGACCGCTGCGGCGGTGATCGGCAGCGAGCGCAGCCGCGCGCCGCAGGCGTTGTAGATGGCGTTGCCGAGCGCCGGCGCGACCACGGTCACCGCGGGCTCGCCGACGCCGGTCGCCTTCTCCCCATTGGCGATCACGGCGATCGCGACCTCCGGCACCTGGCTCATCCTCAGCGGCGTGTAGCTGTCGAAGTTGGTCTGCTCGATGCCGCCGTCCTTCAAGGTCGCCTTCTCGTACATCGCGAGCGACAAGCCCCACAGCGCCGCGCCCTCGACCTGGGCGCGGATGTTGTCGGGATGGACCTGCGTGCCGACGTCGGTCGCCACCGTGAGCTTCTTCACCGTGACCGCCCCCGAAGGGGCAACCGCGACATGGGCGACGCACGCCGTCCAGCTCGCGGTGGCGCGCTCCTGCGACGACACGCAGGACACGCCCATGCCTTCGCCCGGCGGCAGCTTCTTGGCGCCGTAGCCGGACAGGCCCATCGCCGCCAGCAGCGTGTTGCGCAGCCGCTGCGCGCCGCCGTCGTTCTTGCCCTTGCCGTCGAGCAGCGCGATGCGGAACTGCGCCGGGTCCTGCCCCGAGGCCACCGCGATCTCGTCGATCATGCTCTCGACCGCCCAGAACGTCCAACCCGGCGCCACCGAGCGCAATTGCCCGGACGGCGTCGCATTGTGGGCGAGCTCGTTCTTGATCGCGCGCACATGGTGGTTGGGCACCGTGTAGAAGAAGTCGGCACCGTTGACCGTGAAGGAGTCGAGCGGCCCCTTCTTGTCGACCGAGGGCGACAGGAAGTCGGGGATGCCCCAGCGCGCCGTCGGCCACGCCGAGACGACGTCATGGCTCAGGGCGATGAGCTTGCCATTGCTGTCGAGGCCCGCCTTGACCTTCTGGTAGGTGAGCGGCCGCGAGTAGTCCATCGTCATGTCGTTCTCGCGGGAGTAGATCACCTTGACCGGCTTGCCGACCGCCTTGGCCGCCTGCACCGCCGGTACCATCATGTCGGCATCGAGCCTGCGGCCGAAGCCGCCGCCGAGCCAGGCCTGGTGCATCACGACGTATTTCGGATCGATCCCGGCCGCAGCCGCCGCGATCGCGCCGGAGCGGGTCGCGAACTGATTGCCGGTGTAGATGTGCAGGATGTCGCCCTTGAACTCGGCGGTCGCGTTCATCGGCTCCAGCGGCGCATGGATGTTGATGCTGGTGGTGTACTCCGCCTCCAGCACCTTGGCCGCGCCCGACAAAGCCGCCGTGGCATCGCCGTCCTTGACGAAGAACTGCCCGGCGTCGTCCTGCGCCTGCAGCCGCATCGCCTCGGTGATGATGGTGTCGGTGCTGACATTGGCATACGGGCCCTTGTCGTAGCTGATCTTGAGCGCGTCCGCCGCCTTTCTGGCGTTGGCATAGGTATTGGCGACCGCGACCACCCAGCCCGAGGTCGAGCCGGTCTTGTCGTCGAGCGTCACTGCCTTGATGAAGCCCGGCACCTTCTTGGCCTCGGAGTCGTCGACCGCCGTGACCGTCGCGCCGAAGCGCACCGGCGGCGTGACGACCTTGCCGTAGACCATGCCCGGCAGCATCGTATCGATGCCATATTTCGCCGTGCCGTTGGTCTTGGAGGGGATGTCGAGCTGTGGCACCGAGACGCCGATCATCGTGTACTGATCGGGCGTCTTGAGCGTCAGCGCCTTCAACTCGTCGGCTGAGAAGCTCTTGGTGATCTTGCCGCTCTTGACGATCTCGGCATAGGTCATCTGCTTCTTCGATTTCGGATGCATGACAACGCTGTCGCGCACCACGAGCTCCTTTGCCGGCACGCCCATCGCGGTCGCGGCCGCCTCGGTGAGCGCGATGCGGCCGGCGGCGCCGGCGCGGCTCATGGCGTCGAAGTTCATCATCGTGCTCCAGCTGCCGCCGGTGATCTGGGCGCCGAGCACGGGATCGTTGTACTTCGGATCGTTGGAGGCGAGTTGGACCCGCATGTCCTTCCAGGCGGCGCCGAGCTCCTCGCAGACGATCTGCGCCATGGTCGACGCAATGTGCTGGCCCATGTCGGCCTTGCCGCAGGTCACGGTCACGATGCCATCCGGCGCAATCGCGTACCACACGCTGGGCTCGAAGTTCGCAGGTGCCGCTGCTGCGAGCGCGTGACCAGGCAGCCCGGCATAGCCGAGCACGAGGCCGGTGGCGGCGGTGCCGACCAGGAAGGAGCGGCGGCTGAGATCGGTGGCCATCGTCGGCGATGCTTTCACATGCTGGTTCATGTCGCCCTCCGGTCGCTCGTGTTGGACGCGGTGCGCATCTCGGACGCGGCGCGCTGGATCGCCTTCTGAATCCGCGAATAGGTCATGCAGCGGCAGAGATTGCCGTCCATATGCGCGACGATCTCCTCCTTGGTCGGGCTCGTGGTCTTGGCGAGCAGCGAGGCCGCCTGCATGATCTGGCCGGACTGGCAGTAGCCGCATTGCGGCACCTGCTCGGCGATCCACGCCTTCTGCAACGGATGATCGCCCTTCTGCGACAGCCCCTCGATGGTGGTGATCTTCTTGTTCGCGACGTCGCCGACCATGGTCTGGCACGAGCGCACCGCCTCGCCGTTGACATGCACGGTGCAGGCGCCGCACAGCCCGGCGCCGCAGCCGAACTTGGTGCCGGTCATCTGCAACTGCTCGCGGATGACCCATAGCAGCGGCGTGTCATGCGCCGCGTCGACGGACATGGTCCGCCCGTTGATGGTGAGATTGGGCATTTGGTTTCTTCCCCGCCCGGCGTGCGACTTCGCTTAGGGCGAAGTTCGGTTTTATCGATTCGCTGGGACCCACCGGATAGATGCCAGCCATCATAAGAATGATCGCGTTGCCACGACGACGCAACGGGATTTGACCGCCGGCTTGCGAATTGAATTGGCATTTTACGTTGTGCAGCGCGAACGATGCTGGGCTGATGGCGCCGGGCACGCTAGGAAGAGGTGCAGCCAACGCCGACAGCGAAAGGAGATTTCAGCCCATGAGACCATCCGCACGTATGACGCTGTGCCTGGCTGCGGCCATGCTGCCGAGCCTGTCGGCCGTTCCCCCTGCCGCGGCAGGGCAGACGCTGGGCGTCGCCGACGCGCCTTTCACAGCGACGTCATCCAACGTCACGCCGCTTGCCTTCGGCATGGATGTCGGTGAGACATCGCGCGTGCTGGAGCAGCCGTTGATCTATCTGAACGGCACGCCCGGCAACGAGACCTTTCTGGCACTGCGCAATCTCGGCGGCAGCGGACTGGTCTCGCACCATCACCGCCTCTACCTGAAGTTCCGCAGGGGACGGCTGACCGGCTGGAAAGAGGACTACGGCACCAATTGGATGTGGCGCTGACACGCGCCTGACGACCGCAAAGAGGACAGAACGTGGGACAAGACATCAAGCTGACGGCATCTGATGGCTTCCAGCTCGGCGCCTACCGCGCCGATCCGACCGGAACTGCAAAGGGCGCGCTGGTCGTCATCCAGGAGATCTTCGGTGTCAACCATCACATCCGCAACGTCTGCGACCGCCTCGCCGCCGAGGGTTACGTTGCGATCGCGCCGGCGATCTTCGACCGCGTCGAGCCCGGCTTCACCTCAGGCTATTCGCCCGACGAGATCGCGGTCGCGCGCAAGTTCGTCGCCAATCCGGATTGGGCGGCCTTTTTGCGCGACACCCAGGCCGCAATCGACGTCGTGAAGAATGTCGGGCCGGTCGGCATCATCGGCTTCTGCCTCGGCGGCAGCATCGCCTATGCGGCTGCGACCAAGCTGTCGGGCCTCCGCGCCGCCGTCGGCTATTATGGCGGCGCTGTCGCGCGGTTCGCCGACGACAAGCCGACGGTGCCGACCCAGCTACATTTCGGCGAGAAGGACGCGGGCATTCCCTTGAGCGACGTCGAAACCATCAAGGCCAAGCGGCCGGACGTCGAGATCTTCATCTACCCCGGCGCCCAGCACGGCTTCGGCTGCGACGAGCGTGCCAGCTATGACCAGCCGAGCGCTGACCTCGCCTGGACGCGCAGCCTGGCGTTCTTTGCCCAGCATCTGCGCTGATCACCGCACCACCGTCATTGCGAGGAGCGAAGCGACGAAGCAATCCAGAGCGTCGCGTGCGACTCTGGATTGCTTCGCCTCGCTCGCAACGACGAAAGAAGAGGGGGGCGCATCGTTCTGCGCCGCGCGTCATCGCGAGCGTGCAGCGATTCCTATGGAGGTCAGAACCAGCGCTCGCCGACCTGGATGGTGTCGCCCGGCTTGAGCGAGGTGCCGAGCGGCACCTCATAGCGCGCGGCGCCGGATGCATCGGTGTGGGTCAGGGTGACGACGTCGCGCCGCGCCCGAGGCGAGAAGCCGCCGGCGATCGCGATCGCGCTCTCCACCGTCATGTTGGGCACGTAGGGGTATTGGCCGGGCGCCTGCACCTCGCCGAGGATGAAGAACGGGCGATAGGCTTCGATCTCGACCGCCACCGAGGGCTCGCGGATGTAGCCGTTGCGCAGCTTGGCGGTGATCTCGGCGGCGAGGCCGGCGGTGGTGCGGCCGCGCGCCGGCACGCTGCCGATCAGCGGCATCGTGATCGATCCGGACGCATCGATCGCATAGGTGTTGGTCAGGCCCTCCTGGCCGTAGACGACGACGCGCAGCTTGTCGCCGGCATCGAGATGATAGGCGGAGTCGCGGCGCGCCGGCGCATAGCCGGCGGGAACGACATGGGCGTCTGCGCGGGTGGCGGCAGCGAACGAGTTGCGCAACGTAGGAATCGCTCCACCCTGCCCGGTGGCGGCAACCGGGCCGGTGGAAGGCGTTCCATAGGCCATCGCGTCGAGATCGCTCTGCGGCTGGACGGCAGCGACGGGGGAGATCGTCTGCATGCAGCCCGACAACAGGATCGCGGACAGGACGGTAATGACCGGAACAAACAACGCGCGCACTCGAACAATCCTTGAATGAGGATGTGCGCTAGTCATGCGCGGTTAAGGTTAACAAACCGTTGGCGCGTGTGGTCCCCCCGTCGCAAACGGGCCGCGGTGAAAGCGGCCCGGAAAAAAATCCCCCTCCCACGGCGTGGGAGAGGGATCCGATGGTCACGGTGATCGGGCGCGCTCGGCCGGACCTATGCGCTCACGCCGACACCGATCGGGCACGCGACGCCAGTGCCGCCGAGGCCGCAATATCCGGCCGGATTCTTGGCCAGGTACTGCTGGTGATAATCCTCGGCGAAATAGAACGGCCCCGCCGGGACGATCTCGGTCGTAATCGCTCCGAGCCCCTTGGCGCGCAGCGCCGACTCGTAGGCCGCCTTCGACGCCTCGGCCGCGTCGCGCTGCGCATCGCTGAACGTGTAGATCGCCGAGCGATATTGCGTGCCGACGTCGTTGCCCTGACGCATGCCCTGGGTCGGGTCGTGGCTCTCCCAGAACGTCTTCAAGAGGCGCTCGTAGGACATGATCTTGGGATCGAACACCACCAGCACGACCTCCGTATGCGCCGTCTGCCCCGAGCACACCTCCTCGTAGGTCGGGTTCGGCGTATGGCCTCCGGCATAGCCGACGGCGGTGACGTGGATGCCGTCACCGAGCTGCCAGAACTTGCGCTCCGCGCCCCAGAAGCAGCCGAGCCCGAACACGGCCTGCTCGAGGCCGTCCGGATAGGGCGGCAACAGGCGGCGACCGTTGACGAAATGCGTCGCGGCGGTCGGGATCGGCAGGGCGCGGCCGGGCAGCGCCTCGGCGGCAGACGGCATGGCAGGGGCTTTGCGCATGAAGAACATGGGATGTCTCCGCTCATGGCCAGCGCCCGCGGGACGGCCCACGGCGCGATGACCTCTTGTCAGGGGAATATATAGGGCTCTACGGGACGAGCAGTAGCGCCGTTACGCCGCGCCAGCGGTTCCCGCGTCGCGCTCCGAGCGGAATCCAGTACTGCTGCCGGCGCGGCGAGACGAACCGCCGCGCTCAGTCGCGCCCATAGCCGATCAGCGGCTTGCGCGGCCGGAACAGCAGCATCAGCAGGATTCCGAGCAGGCCAAGCACCGCAAACACCGGCTGGTCCAAAAACACCTTGACGATCCACTCCCACAAGAACGGGGCCTTGGCCTCGATCCAGGCCTTGAAGGCGGCTTGGCTCGCCTGGTGGACGTCGTTCCAGAGCTGGCCGAACCGGGTGAACTGCAGGGTCTGGTCGGCCACCCAGCGCGCGCCGTCATAGACCAGGAAGATGAAGCTTCCGGCCAGCAGCAACAGCCCCACCAGACGGAAAAAACCGCGGATCATGCCTCACCTGCCCTCTCTCGCACGCCCTCTCGGGCAGCAAGGCCATAGCGGGGGCCCCGCAGAAATTCAACCTCGTCAGGGGCTTAGAACCGGGTTTTGGCCGATTCCAGCCGCGGCGGGGCGCTCCGAGACCGTTGACGCTCGCCAGGCCTGCCCCTATAAGGTCGCCAATGGCGGTGGGCGCAATCCCGCCGCCGCTATTCTTTGAGCAGCGCCGATCCGCCGAGCAACTGCTCCGGTCATGGCATTCTCAGAGAGGCGTCCGAACAACCCACCGCGTCGATGGGGCCGCGTCAAGCGGGCCGCGCGCGTACCCGCAAGAGCGGCGACTGCTCGCCGCCGAAGGATATTTGAGAGCATGGCCAACACGACTTCCGCGAAGAAAGCGACGCGCAAGATTGCCCGCCGCACCATCATCAACAAGTCGCGCCGCACCCAGATGCGCGGCGCGGTTCGCTCCGTCGAGGACGCGATCAAGAAGGGCGATCGCGACGCCGCGCTGAAGGCGATGGCCAATGCCGAGCCGCAGCTGATGCGCGCCGCACAGCGCAACATCATTCACAAGAACAACGCGAGCCGCAAAGTGTCGCGCCTCACGCATCAGATCGCCAAGCTCGCGAAGTGACGCGATCGCGCGGCTGACGAACTATCAAGATGCAAACAGCCCGGCTCGCGCCGGGCTTTTCTTTTGTGCCATCTTCAATTGCGCGTTCCGCTGTCGCGCATCCCTCCATCGCTCGCCGCGCCTTCTCCATTTGATGGTCACATCTTGATGGTGATATCGCATCGCGAATACGATCTTCGCGCGTGGTGGAACCCGCGCGATGTCGTGCGCGCCTGACACAGGTTCCGTCGGAACTACGTGAAGTTCCGTATTTTTACGCAGTGACAATATTGTCTCATCTGAAACAGCTGCGAATCTGCGCGCCGCGCTTGCGCATCGCTGTCAAGAGCGCGCGATGCGCCGCTCACTTTGCGCACCGCGCATCGCGGGAGTTACCCGCTTCGAGCAATCGCGAAAAACATCGTTTCGAAAATGACTTAAGTGCATAGCGCGACCAAGTGATTGGAAAAGCGGGTGAGGCCGGTCGAAACATAAAAAAATTATGAAGAAATTTTGGGCAGACGATGTTGTTTGTCACATCCGAGATTCCTCGCGATGATTCAAAACGTTGCTTTCTTAACGCGCAACACCGCGTCGCAACCGCCGCGAAGACTCGTAACGCGTGCTCCGATCTTATGGATTGCGAGTCCCGACGCATCGTGTATTTCTTTAATCACTCGCGGCGCCCACGATCTTGAGACCAGCGCGGTTTTAGAAACGGGGCGGACGTGCAAATCGGCGGCGGTGTGCGCGTTGGCGACGCTTTCCAAAGCGATGGCCGGATCTGTACCCATAGCAATATGGGGAGCGACTGAACTTTGTCGAAATTTCTCGGGCGCAGCATCATCGTTGCGCCGCTTTGAACAAGAGAAATACGACATCGGTCGACCCGGCTGAAGCTCGTGGCGGCTTCGCTCACCGAGTGGACAAGTTGGACGGGATGTACGGCGGTGCGGCTGAATCTTGGGGTTCAGGCGCGGCGGCATTGGGATGACAACTTGCCGTGAGCAATCACGGCAGGGCGGGGAGGTTGCATGTTTTACGGACACATTGCGGGCACACACCATAGGCTGGTTCCGGATAACGCACCCTTGGCGGTCAACACTGAAGTGATCGACATCTCCAGCCCGGCCATTGCCAGCACGGCAATCGGCCCTCCCGCGTCCATCGCGCATCTGAGTATGCGCTGACCTCGCGGAGAAGCTTCTTCCACCAGCATTGATGGCCCGACGGCGTCCGCGCCGAACGGCGAGCCATGTCTGGAGTTGAGCCTCCGCTCGAGGTCTCGCTGCGGCACACGTGTCCTTTCACGGGACGTCTGCCCGGCGATCACACGACACCACCACTCAATTCGAAAAGTTGCGACTGCCATGACAAATTCGGAACAGGATCGCTGGTCTCGCGTGAAGGGGCGGCTGCGCTCGACCGTCGGCGAGGACGTCTATACGAGCTGGTTTGCCCGCATGGACCTCGAGGCCGTTCAGAACGAAAGCGTCCATCTGTCGGTGCCGACGCGTTTCCTGAAGAGCTGGATCCAGGCGCATTATGCCGAGCGCGTGCTGTCGTGCTGGCAGGCCGAGATGCCGGAGGTGCACCGCATCGATCTGTCCGTTCGCACCGCAATGCGCTGCGCGACGCCGGTCAAGGAAGCCCCCGTCGCCGTCGAAGCCCGCCGGGCCGAGCGCAACGACAACCGGCCGGCGACGAGCGCCGACACGCGAACTGCGTCGGCTGCGGCTTCGCTCGCCACGAGCCATGACGCGCTCGGCGGCTCGCCGCTCGATCCGCGGCTGACGTTCGCCAGCTTCGTCGTCGGCCGCGCCAACACGCTGGCCCATGCCGCAGCGCGCCAGGTCGCCGACGGCCGCCGCGGCGATCCCGTGATGTTCAACCCGCTCTACATTCATGCCGGCGTCGGGCTGGGCAAGACGCATCTGCTGCAGGCCGTCACCTGGGCCGGCAATGCCGGCGGCGAGCGCAAGGTGCTGTACCTCACCGCCGAGAAATTCATGTACGGCTTCGTCGCGGCGCTGAAATCGCAGACCGCGCTGGCCTTCAAGGAAGCGCTGCGCGGCATCGACGTGCTCGTGATCGACGACCTGCAGTTCCTGCAGGGCAAATCGACCCAGGCCGAGTTCTGCCATACGCTGAACGCGCTGATCGATGCGGGACGACAGGTCGTCATCGCAGCCGATCGGCCGCCGTCAGACCTCGAAAGCCTCGATGATCGCGTCCGCTCGCGGCTTGCCGGCGGCCTCGTCGTGGAGATGGGCTCGCTCGGCGAGGATCTGCGCCTCGGCATTCTCAAGTCGCGCGTCGCCGCGGCCCGCGCGCATCATGCGAGCTTCGACGTGCCGGAGCCGGTGCTCGACTATCTCGCCCGCTCCATCACCCATAACGGCCGCGATCTCGAAGGCGCGATCAACCGCCTGCTGGCGCATTCCAAGCTCAACAACCAGCCGGTCACGCTCGACATGGCCGAGCGCGAGGTGCGCGACCTGGTGCGGCCGCAGGAACCGAAGCGCATCAAGATCGAGGACATCCAGCGCGTCGTGGCGCGGCAATACAACGTCAGCCGCTCCGACCTGTTGTCGTCGCGCCGCACCGCCAACGTGGTGCGTCCGCGCCAGGTCGCGATGTACCTCGCCAAGACGCTGACCCTGCGCTCGCTGCCCGAGATCGGCCGCCGCTTCGGTGGACGCGATCACACCACCGTGCTGCATGCGGTGCGCAAGATCGAAGCGCTGGTCGGCAAGGACATCGCGCTGAACGACGAGGTTGAGTCGCTCAAGCGCCAGTTGCAGGACTAGACGGCACGCACGGCCAGGGGAGCGGACAGAAGGTTCGCCCCCAGCCGGGCCGTTGTCCCGGCCCGTCGACGCTGTCCTCGGACGTCATGCTCGGACGTCGTTCTCGGACCCGGCCTGCGGATCGCGGAAGCACCTGCCGAAACGTGGGAAATCGGCCCGCCATCCCTTGCGCTCGGGCCTCATCCGCGCCACTTTACGCCTCCCCCTCACGCTCCTGGACGCTGGCCAAGCGCCGTTCGGGCGCGAGGTGCCATCGGCCGCGGCGCTGCTCAGCCCGCCGGCATTCCAGGACAAGCTCAGTTGGAACGGGCGGGTATAGTGCAATGAAGGTGACCGTCGAACGCGCACAGCTCCTGAAGTCGCTGGGCCACGTCCATCGTGTGGTCGAGCGGCGCAACACCATCCCGATCCTGGGTAACGTGCTGGTCCGCGCCGAGAATGCCCGGCTGTCGCTGCGCGCGACCGATCTCGATCTCGAAGTGACGGAAACCCTGGCCGCCGAGACCGCCACCGCGGGCTCAACCACCGTTCCGGCGCACATGTTCTACGACATCGTCCGCAAGCTGCCGGACGGCTCGCAGATCGTGCTGGAGAGCGACGGCGAGCGCGCAGTGCTCGCGATCCGCGCCGGCCGCTCCAAGTTCACCTTGCAGACCCTGCCGGAGAGCGACTTCCCGGATCTCGCCGCGGGCGAAATGACGCATGCGTTCGGGGTTCCCGCCAAGGACGTCAAGAGCCTGATCGACCGCACGCAGTTCGCGATCTCCACCGAGGAGACGCGCTATTACCTGAACGGCATCTATCTGCACGCCGGCGGCACCGCCAAGCAGCCGACCCTGCGCGCGGTTGCAACCGACGGCCACCGCCTCGCCCAGGTCGACCTGCCCCAGCCTGCCGGCGCCGCCGAGATGCCGGGCGTGATCGTGCCGCGCAAGACCGTCGGCGAAGTGCAGCGGCTGATCGAGGACAATGACAGCGAGATCAGGATCGAGCTGTCGCAAGGCAAGATCCGCTTCACGCTGGGACAGGTGGTGCTGACCTCGAAGCTGATCGACGGCACCTTCCCGGACTATGGCCGGGTCATTCCGCAGAACAACGACAAGGAGCTGGTCGTCGACAAGGCCGATTTCGCCGCCGCCGTCGACCGCGTCTCCACCATTTCCTCCGAGCGCGGCCGCGCCGTGAAGCTCGCCCTCTCCCCCGGCAAGCTGGTGCTCTCCGTCACCAACCCGGATTCCGGCAGCGCGACCGAAGAGCTCGAGGTCGAGTACGCCTCGGACGCGCTCGATATCGGCTTCAACTCGCGCTATCTGCTCGACATCGCCGCGCAGATCGAGGGCGAGGTCGCCGTGCTCCGGCTCGCCGATCCAGGCTCGCCGACATTGATCCAGGACCGCGACAACCGCAACGCGCTGTATGTGCTGATGCCGATGCGGGTGTGACAAGTGATCCGCTGCGAGCTCTTAAGTTAACTCGTCATGGCCGGGCTTGACCCGGCCATCCATCTCGACAAATGGCCTACTGGGTGTACATCCTCGCCAGCAAGCCCGGCGGCACGCTGTATGTCGGCGTGACCAACGATCTTGTTCGTCGCGTCTATGAGCATCGCGAAGGACTCGCCGAGAGCTTCACCAGACGCTACGGCATCAAGCGCCTGGTGTATTTCGAAGCGCATGAGACGATCGCCGCAGCATTGCAGCGTGAGAAGAACATCAAGCACTGGTCACGCGAATGGAAGGTCGACTTGATCGTCGCAAACAATCCGGACTGGCGCGATCTCTATCATGAAATCGTCCGCTGACGCGGACGATGGATTGCCGGGTCAAGCCCGGCAATGACAGAACTGGGCCTGCAACTCCACCCCATGACCCCCTCCCGCATCAACCGCCTCGCGCTGACGCATTTCCGCAGCTATCGCGCTGCCAGCGTCAGCGTGCAGGCGGACATGGTCGCGCTGGTCGGGGCCAACGGCGCCGGCAAGACCAATTGCCTGGAGGCGATCTCGTTCTTCGCGCCGGGCCGCGGCCTGCGCCGTGCCACCCTGGAGGACGTCGCCGACAACCAGGGCGACGGGTCGTGGGCGGTCTCGGCGGAGGTCGAGGGCGCGCTGGGGCTGACGACCTTCGGCACCGGCATCGAGCCGCCGCGCAGCGATGCGAACACCACGCGCCGCTGCCGCATCGACCGCGAGCCGGTCGGCTCGGCGGCCGCCTTCGGCGATCACATCCGCATGGTGTGGCTGACGCCTTCGATGGACGGCCTGTTCATGGGCGCGGCATCGGAGCGGCGACGCTTCTTCGACCGCCTGGTGCTCGCGATCGATAGCGCGCATTCGAGCCGGGTGTCGGCGCTGGAGCGCTCGTTGCGCTCGCGCAACCGGCTGCTCGAGGTGCGCAATTTCGACGACCATTGGTGTGACGCCATCGAGCGCGAGACTGCGGAGCTCGCGGTCGCCGTCGCTGCCAGCCGCGGCCAGACCGCGGTGAAGCTCGCTGCGATGCTGCGTCAGCGCGGTGCTGCCTCCGCGTTCCCGTCCGCCGAGATTGCGCTCGACGGCTGGATGGAGAATGCGCTGCTGACCGAACCCGCGCTCGCGGTGGAGGACCGCTATCGCGCTGTCCTGCGCGACAATCGCGCGCGCGATGCCGCCGCCGGCCGCACGCTCGACGGCCCGCATCTGACCGATCTCCATGTCGTCTATGCGCCGAAGAACATGCCGGCGCGCGACGCGTCGACCGGCGAGCAGAAGGCGCTGCTGATCGGCCTCATCCTTGCGCATGCGACGCTGGTGGCCGAGACCACCGGCATCGTGCCGATGCTGCTGCTCGACGAGATCGTCGCCCATCTCGATCCCGGCCGCCGCACCGCTTTGTTCGCCGAGCTGGGCACGCTCGGTGCCCAGGTATGGCTGACCGGCGCCGATCCCGCGGCGTTTGCCGAACTACGCGAGCTCGGCGAGATCTTCGACGTCGAGGCGGGGCGGATCAGCGCGCGGCGGTAACTCGCTCCGCCGCTGAACCTGTCAGTTCGCCGGTTCAAGGAGCTGTCGTTGGACGGCAGGCACCTGCCGGCGCCCAAGCGCTCGGCGACGAGCCCCACATCCCTGCCGAGAGCCAGAGCGATGCCCGTGCTCGGCAAGGTCGGCGACTGAAGATCGCCCGGCGGCCCGCCGTGAGCGACACGCTGGAGCTCGCCGCCGGCGTGCCTCGGGCCTGATGGTTGGCCCGGGTGGCACCGCCCTGCCGCTCCCGCTCTACTGAGGAGGCGCCTGCCGCGTCACGCGTGACTCGTGCCTTGAATCGCACGCGAAAGCGCCCCGCTGCACGCCTCAAAACCAGCCGCGAGAAGGGCCAGAATCCGGCTTTCGGAGGGGACGAAAACGACCCTCGCCAGGCCTTGAAAAACCGTTAAAAAGCGCTATCTCTTCAATGTCTTACGACGGGCCACTTTGCGCTAGGCGCGTGGCTTCTTTCGTGAGAGAAAGAGCGCTCTCGGCATGCGATCTGCAATGCCGATTCGACCACCCCTTCCGAAGGCCCCACATGACCGAACCCGCCCGGCAAACCATCGCCGACAACGAGCCTGCAACCGCGAACGAGTACGGCGCAGAATCGATCCGGGTGTTGAAGGGCCTGGATGCCGTGCGCAAGCGCCCGGGCATGTATATCGGCGACACCGATGACGGCTCCGGCCTGCATCACATGGTCTACGAGGTCGTCGACAACGCGATCGACGAGGCGCTGGCCGGTCACGCCACTGCGGTCGAGGTGGTGCTCAATCCGGACAATTCGGTCACCGTGCGCGACGACGGCCGCGGCATTCCGGTCGACATCCACAAGGGCGAAGGCGTGTCCGCCGCCGAGGTCATCATGACCCAGCTGCATGCCGGCGGAAAGTTCGACCAGAACTCCTACAAGGTGTCCGGCGGTCTGCACGGCGTCGGCGTCTCCGTGGTCAACGCGCTGTCGAGCAAGCTGCAGCTGCGGGTCTGGCGCGACAACAAGGAGCATCTCATCGAGTTCGCCCATGGCGACGCGATTGCGCCGCTGAAGGTGGTCGGCGAGGCCAAGGGCAAGCGCGGCACCGAGGTGACGTTCCTCGCCTCGACGGAGACGTTCAAGAACGTCGAATACGACTACGCCACGCTCGAGCATCGCCTGCGCGAGCTCGCCTTCCTGAATTCCGGCGTCAACATCGTGCTCTCCGACATGCGCCACGCGGTCGAGAAGCGCGAAGAGATGCGCTACGACGGCGGCGTGGAGGAGTTCGTCAAATATCTCGACCGCAACAAGAAGGCGATCGTCCCGGCACCGATCATGGTGCGCTCGGAGGTCAACGGCATCACCGTGGAAGCGGCGCTGTGGTGGAACGACAGCTATCATGAGAACGTGCTGTGCTTCACCAACAACATTCCGCAGCGTGACGGCGGCACGCATCTCGCCGGTTTCCGCGGCGCGCTGACGCGCCAGGTCAACGGCTACGCCGAGGCCAATGCGAAGAAGGAAAAGATCGCGCTGACCGGCGACGACTGTCGCGAGGGTCTCACCGCCGTTCTTTCCGTGAAGGTGCCGGATCCGAAATTCTCGTCGCAGACCAAGGACAAGCTGGTGTCCTCGGAGGTGCGGCCCGTGGTCGAGAACGTGTTGAACGAGGCGCTCGCCGCCTGGTTCGAGGAGCATCCGGGCGAGGCCAAGACCATCGTCGGCAAGGTGATCCAGGCCGCGGCGGCACGCGAGGCCGCGCGCAAGGCGCGCGAGCTGACCCGCAAGAGCCCGCTCAGCGTCTCCTCGCTGCCCGGCAAGCTCGCCGACTGCCAGGAGAAGGATCCGGCCAAGTCGGAGCTGTTCATCGTCGAGGGCGACTCGGCCGGCGGCAGCGCCAAGCAGGGCCGCAACCGCGAGTTCCAGGCGGTGCTGCCGCTGCGCGGCAAGATCCTCAATGTCGAGCGCGTGCGCCCGGACAAGATGCTGTCGAGCGAGCAGATCGGCACCCTGATCACCGCGCTCGGCACCGGAATCAGCGACGAGTTCTCGATCGATAAGCTGCGCTATCACAAGATCATCGTGATGACGGACGCCGACGTCGACGGCGCCCACATCCGCACGCTGCTGCTGACCTTCTTCTACCGCCAGATGCGCGAGATCATCGATCGCGGCCACCTCTACATCGCCCAGCCGCCGCTCTACAAAGTGACGCGCGGCAAGTCCGAGCAGTACCTGAAGGACGAGCGCGCGCTCGAGGACTATTTGATCGGCACCGGCCTTGACGATTGCGTGTTCAAGACGGCGGAAGGCGAGGAGCGCAAGGGCCGCGACCTCCTGGCGCTGGTCGAGGAAGCGCGTCTCGTCCGCAACATCCTGCGCAACCTGCACACGCGCTACGACCGCAAGGTCGTCGAGCAGGCCGCGATCGCCGGCGTGCTGCGCCCCGACATCACCCGCGACATCCCGACGGCGGACGCCGCGGCCGCCTACATCGCAAAACGGCTCGACGTGCTGGCCGACGAGGTCGAGCGCGGCTGGATCGGCCACTTCGTCGAGGGCCAGGGCTTCACCTTCGAGCGCACAGTGCGGGGCGTCAAGGACATCGCAGTCATCGACGACGCATTGCTCGCGTCCGTCGATGCCCGCAAGCTGGACGAATATGCGGCCCGCCTGCAGGAGGCCTATGCGAAGCCCGGCGCCTTGCGCCGTGGCGACGTCCAGACCGTGATCCATGGCCCGGTCGATTTGTTCGAGGCGGTCACCGATGCCGGCCGCAAGGGCATCAACATGCAGCGTTACAAAGGCCTCGGCGAGATGAACCCGCAACAGCTCTGGGAGACCACGCTCGACACCGACGCGCGCACCCTGCTGCAGGTGAAGGTCAAGGAGGTCGACGAGGCCGACGACATCTTCACCAAGCTGATGGGCGACGTGGTCGAGCCGCGCCGCGAGTTCATCCAGGACAACTCGCTTTCGGCGAACGTGGACGTGTAGTCGCGACGTCCAGCCCGAGGATACCGCGCACTGGCGCGATAGACGACCAGGCGTACCCTGAGTCTGCGGAGCAGTGGCCTGCCCGTCCCTTCCGTGTTAATTCCGTTGAAGATCGATGTTCCGCTTTCGCCGGTCCCCGGGCGAATCACCATCTCAGAACGGACTTTTCGCGCATGGCGCCCATTCAATACATCGTCGAGGGGGGTCACCGGCTCAAGGGCGCGATCGAGCCGTCCGGCAACAAGAACGCCGCCCTGCCTATCATCGCCGCCGCGTTGCTGACCGAGCATCCGGTCACGCTCGACAACGTGCCGCGCATCCGCGACACCGAGACGCTGGTCGAGCTGGTGCGCTCGGTCGGCGCCTCCGCCGAATGGCGCGGCCGGAACAGGCTCACGATCCATGCCAAGGAGATCCGCGCCGCGGACCTCGATCCGGACCTCTGTGCGCGCATCCGCGCCTCGATCCTGCTGGCAGGGCCCCTGCTCGCCCGCTGCGGCGAAGTGGCGCTGCCGCCGCCAGGCGGCGACGTCATCGGCCGGCGCCGCCTCGACACCCATTTCCTCGCCTTCGAGCAGCTCGGCGCCACCGTCACCGCGACCGACAAGATCGAGCTGCGCGCCGCCGGCCTGAAGGGCGCCGACGTCTTCCTCGACGAGCCCAGTGTCACCGCGACCGAGAACGCGCTGGTGGCCGCGGTGGCCGCCCACGGCACGACTTACTTGCGCAACGCCGCCTCCGAGCCGCACGTGCAGGACCTTGCGCATTTCCTGGTGGCGCTCGGGGCCAACATCGAGGGCATCGGCACCAACACGATGGTGATTCATGGCGCCAGCACGCTCGGCCAGGCGAGCTACTCGATCCAGCCCGATCACATCGAGGTCGGCTCGCTGATCGGCCTTGCCGCCGTGACGCGCTCTCCCTTACGCATCGTGCGCGCCGGCACCGAGCATCTGCGCTCGATCCGCATGGGTTTCGAGCGGCTCGGCATCGTCTGCGAGGTTGCCGGCGACGATCTCATCGTGCCCTCGGAGCAGACGCTGCGGATCAAGGACGATTTCGGCGGCCACGTGCCGAAGCTGGAGGACCAGCCCTGGCCGGCCTTTCCCGCCGACCTGATGTCGATCGCACTCGTCACCGCCACGCAATGCGAGGGCGTGATCCTGATGTTCGAGAAGATGTTCGAGTCGCGGATGTTCTTCGTCGACAAGCTGATCTCGATGGGCGCGCGCATCGTGCTGTGCGACCCGCACCGCGCCATCGTCGCCGGCCCGAGCCGCCTGCGCGGCGCCCGCGTCGTCTCCCCCGACATCCGCGCCGGCATGGCCATGCTGCTGGCCGCGCTGTGCGCCGAGGGTACCTCGTATATCGACAATGCCGACCAGATCGAGCGCGGCTACGAGCGCATCGACGAGCGACTGAACGCGCTCGGCGCCAAGATCACGCGCGTGCCGGAACGCGGGCGGTAGCGCCATTCACGCAGCATTTCTCCGACGTCGTTGCGAGCGAGGCGCGAAGCGAAGCAATGACGAATGACCGGCCGTAGCGCTATGCCATTCGCGCGCTGGCTTCGCGAACATGAGCGTGCGATGATGCTCCGCATCGCGCACAGCGCGGGCACAACCGTGACATGTGAGGCTCACTGCACATGGCCATCAGCGAGATCACTCCCAACATCGACCGTACCAGATGGCTCGCGGGCGCGGAGTTCGCCGATGCCTTTCGCATCACGATTGACGAGCCGGACATCGATGCCCGCACGGCGGCCGAGCGCATGCTCGGCCACGCGCCCTGGTGGATGGCGGCGCTCCTGAAGCTCCGCAACCTGCTGGTCAGGCCCTTCGGTCTGAAGACCTCGGGCGCGGACCCAGACAACCCACGTCCTCTGATCGGGATGTTTCCGGTCGTCGACGAAACGCCGGCACGGCTCGTGCTCGGCTTCGACGACAAGCATCTGGACTTTCGCGTCCTGGTCGACGTCTCCTCTCATCGCGCAACGTCGCAGGTGACAGCGACCACTTTGGTGCAGACCCACAACGTTCTCGGCCGCGTCTATCTCACCGTCATCAAGCCGTTTCACCGCCTCGTCGTGAAAGCGATGCTCCGGCAGGTCGCAACGGCCGCCTGATTCCGCGCAAGCGTTTCACTCACTTCCCGCCGCCATTGCGAGGGCACAGCGAAGCAATCCGGAGCTCCGCGGAGGCAATCTGACTGGCCTCGCTGCGCTCGCAATGACGGTGAACACATCGAACTGCGGAGCTATCAGCCAAGCCGCGATTTCACTATTCACGCCTTTCCGAATTTTACGCTTGCTTTTATTCCGAAAGTCAGAAATACTGCGGCCATCCCGTCCTCATGAGAGGGGCGCTTCGCGATCGTCACGGACGTTGAGGGTGGGATGCGATGGATGCGGCGGCTCACAGCGCGCACTTGAGGTTTCCTCGAGGCTGGCGCGTGGACGAAGGAGCGGCCGTGTACGGCGAAATCGTATGGTCCTGGCCTCCCGATGCTGAGGTCAAGCCGGCGGGCGATCCGCAAGGTGACGGGGGCAAACAAGCTCGGTCCCCGGGGAGAGTACGTATAAGCCGTTCCAACCATGGCGCAGGGAAGGCCGGATGTGCGGCCCACCTGTGGTGACTGCCGCCTGCTACTTCTTTTGCAGGCGGGCCATGGGTGTGGTCAAGCACCCGGCCTTCCCTGCCCCTCTTCCTGTTCGAGGGGAGCAAATCGAGCATCACCCGGGCATGCCGTGCCGCGGGAACGTATGTGGCCGTCCGATCCGATCTGGTTCGGCACGAGAGCAGTCCGCGATGGCCGACGTCGCGAACCCAAGCTCTAACGATGATGTTGCCGCGTCGCTCGCATCTCGTACCGCCCATGACGACGACGGCGTGATATGCACGACACTGCGGGGACTGCTATAGCCTCGATCATGACCTCCACAGCCGGAACCGACCACGCGCCGCCGCCGGCGGCGCCGACACGTTCTCTCGCGCTCGAACTCTGGGAGACGGTCCGCCTCGCCGCGCCGATGGCGCTGACGCAACTGTCGCAGATTGCGATGATGTCGACCGACCTCGCCTTCATCGGCCGTCTCGGCGGCGATGCCGTTGCAGCGGCCGCGTTAGCGGGCACCGTCTACTTCGTCGGCTCCACCTTCGGCATGGGTCTGATGTCCGCGGTGTCGCCGCTCGCCGCGCAGGCGTTCGGCGCGGCCGATGCCGGGCTGGTCCGGCGCGCGCTGCGCGTCGGGCTGTGGGCCGGGCTGTTCATCGCGTTGCCGATCATGCTGATCGCGCTGAACGGCGAGGTCATCCTGCTCGCACTCGGACAGGCGCCGGTCGTGGCGCATCTCGCGCAGGACTATCTCGCCGGTCTCGCCTGGGGCATTGCGCCGATGCTGTGGTTCCTGGCGCTGCGCAGCTTCATGGGCGCCGTCAACCGCCCCGAGCCCGTGCTTTGGATCACCTTGGCCGCGATCCCGCTCAACGCGCTGCTGGTCTATCCGCTGCTCTACGGCCACTGGGGTTTTCCGCAGCTCGGCCTGACCGGCGTCGGCCTCGCCACCTCGACCGTCAACCTGGGAACGTTTCTTGCCGGTCTGTGGTTCGCCGCGTTGCGCCCGCCGTTCCGCGACTATCATGTCCTGGCCCGGCTCGGGCGCATCGACTGGCGGCTGATGCGGCAGCTCCTGATCATCGGCGCGCCGATCTCGCTGTCGTTCCTGCTCGAATATGGCTTGTTCTCGGCGGCGGCGATCCTGATGGGACTGATCAGCACGGCCGCTCTCGCCGCGCATCAGATTGCACTGCAGATCACGGCGATCCTGTTCATGGTGCCGTTCGGCATCAGCATGGCCGCGACCGTGCGCGTCGGCCATGCGGCCGGCCGCAACGATGCGCACGGTGTGCGCCGCGCCGGCCTGATGGCGATGCTGCTCGGCCTCGTCCTTGCCATGCTGTTCACGCTCGGCATCATCCTTGCGCGGTTCGAGATCGTGCAGCTGTTTCTTGGCGCCGGCCTCGCCGATGCCGCGGCGACTGCGGCACTCGCCGCCACGCTGCTCCTGGTCGGCACGACCTTCTTCATCACCGATGCGCTGCAAACCATCGCGGTCGGCGCGCTGCGCGGCATCAAGGACACGCGCGTGCCGCTGCTGCTCGCCGTGCTCGGCTATTGGCTGATCGGCTTTCCCGCATCCTACGTGCTTGGCCTGCACACCAAGCTCGGCGCGATCGGAATCTGGATCGGGCTGTCGATCGGCACCGCCATCTATGCGGCCCTGCTGGTGCTGCGCTTCCTGCGGTTGTCGCGATGAGGAGATCAGGCCCCCGCTGTATCCGGCGTCTCGTCGCGCTCCGGTCGATGCGGCTTCCCGGTCGACGCGCCCGCCCATTCGGCAACGACGCGCTCGAGGTCGATCAGGTTCTGACGCATCTGCTCCAGCGAGAAGCCGAGTGCGAAGAAGCGCTCGGCGGCGTCACCCGGCAGGCCCCGCGTGAGACCGTCGCTGCGGACGGCGGCGACCTCTTCCGCATAGGCCTTCACCGCGACGTGGATCGGCCAGATCGGCGGCGGACCGGAGCCGTTGCGGATGGCCGCGGCACAGCCGCGCAGATAGCTCGCGATGGCATCGCTGACGCGCGACACCGGTCCCGACAAGCGCGCCTGCAGCTCGGATGGCAGCGGCACCACGCTGGCACGGCCGATCATCACGACGTCGTGGCGCAGGCGCAGGATCGTCCGCAGCAGCGGGCCGGTATCGGCGCCGGAGGAGAGCCGCGCCGAGCGCTCCCGCTCGGCCTCCGCTCCGGTCGCATTCAATTCGGTGAGCGCGGTACCAATGCCGTCCTGGATCCGATGCAGCGCGTCGTTGTCGCGGCCGCGCGACAGGCCGGCCAGCAGCTCGGTGAAGGCGGCTGCGATCAGTTCGAGCAGACGCCCCGCCGCGGCACGCATCTGCACATGCGCGCGCGACGGCAACACGATGAACGATACGGCGAGGCCGGTCAGCGCGCCGACCGCGACCTCGAACACGCGGTCGATCGCCGAGCCGAGCGGATCGAGATGGCCCATCGTCGGCACCAGCAGCACGATGACCGCCGTCACGGTGGCGGCGTTGAGGCTGGGATTGATCGCGGCGACGAAAGCGAGCGGCGTCACCGCCAGGATCAGCATGCCGAGCAGTTGCAGCTCGCCCGAATGCGGGATGAAGACCGTGATGGCGCCGCCATAGATGGCACCGCCGATGGTACCGAACATGTAGTCGCGCGTTGCCTTCAGCGAGCGCCCCACGCTGCCTTGCGTCACGATCAACGACGTCAGCACCGCCCACAGCGGCAGCTTCAATTGAAAAGCCGTGGCGATGGCGAAGGCAAGCGTCGCCGCCACCGTGCCGCGAACCGCCAGCGACATCGGCGCCTTGCGGGCGCGCAACCGGCCAAACAGCCGCTTCAAGGACATCATCAGTCGCTCACCTCGAACAGCACCAGCGCGATCCCGGCATGGCAGCTCCCCACCCGGCCGAACCGGCTTGAAAGGCGGAATCGGCTTGCCTACGGTCATTGCAACGATGCGAGGAAACACGATGGCCCAGGAAACCGCAACGCTCGCCGCCTATGTCGCGGAGCTGAAATATGACGATATCCCGCCCGAGGTGCTCGACCGCGCCAAGGTGCTGACGCTCGACTTCCTCGGCAGCGCCATCCGGGCCCGGCGCGAGGCGGAATCGACGCCGTCCATCGTCAAGATGCTGGCGGCGCTGAAGCTCGATGCGGCGGGCGAGGCGACCGTATTCGGCGACGACAGAACCTGGACGCCGGCGGTGGCGGCGCTGCTCAACGGAACGATGGGCCATTCGCTCGATTTCGACGATACCCACGCCGATTCCTCGCTGCATCCGAGCGCGCCGGTGGTGCCGGCCGCGTTCGCCGTCGGCGAGCTGGTCGGCGCGTCCGGCCGCGAGGTGCTGACCGCCATCGTCGCCGGCTACGAGGTGTGCTGCCGGCTCGGCAACGCGCTCGATCCGACCTCGCATTATGCCCGCGGCTTCCACCCGACGGCGACCGCCGGCACCTATGGCGCGGCCGCCGCGGCCGGCAAGCTGTTCGGCCTGTCGGAGCAGCAGTTGATCTACGCCTTCGGCGTGTCCGGCAGCCAGGCCGCGGGCTCGCTGCAGTTTCTCGTCAACGGCGCCTGGAACAAGCGCTATCAGGTCGGCGCGTCGGCAATGAACGGCGTGATCGCGGCGACGCTCGCCAAGAACGACTTCGTCGGCGCGATCGAATCCGTCGAGGGCAAGCACGGTCTTCTGGTCGGCTACACCGACGCGCCGCATCACGACAAGGCCGTCGCCGGGCTCGGCTCCACCTATGAGACGATGAAGATCGGCGTGAAGCCGTATCCGAGCTGCCGCTATACCCATGCAGCGATCGACGCCATCATCGCCTTGCGCCGCGAGCACAATCTGACGCCGGACCAGGTCAAGCGCGTCGAGGTCGGCCTGCATCGCAACGGCATCACCCTGACCGGTGACGCCGCGACCAAGCGGCATCCGACCTCGATCGTCGGCGGCCAGTTCTCGATGTTCTTCACCGGCGCGCTGGCGCTCGACCAGGGCCGCTTCGGCTGGGACGACTACGTCAGGCTGGGTGACATCGCGATCAATGCGCTCGCCGACAAGTTCGACGTGGTGCAGGACGACAGGCTGGAGGTCGGCCGCAGCCATCCGTTCGGCGCGCGCGTCACCATCACCACGGAAGACGGCGTGCACGAGCGGCTGCACGACGATCCCTCGGGCGAGCCGACCTCGTTCCCCTCGGCGCAGGCGATGAGCGACAAGTTTCTGACGCTCGCCCGGCCGGTGCTGAGCAACCGCGCGCAGAGCTTCGCCGATGCGATCCTGTCGCTGGAGCGGTTCGAACGTGTCGCGCAGGCCACCGCGCTGGGGAGAGCGTAGCGCATGCGTCATTCCCCATGGGTCGCCGCGATCACGTCGCTCACGAGCTGCGCCACGCCGTCGGCCTCCGGCGGCCAGTTCACGGTGCGCCCGAAACGCGCAATGACGAGACGCTCCGACGGGACGACGATGACATATTGGCCGAGCGTGCCCTTGGCGAAGAACGCGTCGCGCGGCCAGCCATGGGAGCTGCGGTAGTTGGCGCCAAAGCTGTCGCCGCTGTTGGTCCAGAAGCCGGCGCCGATGCCGACGAAGGCGTTCGGTGTGGGCGTGCCGACATAGTCGACCCAGCCCGCAGGCAGAACACGGCGGCCGGCAACGACGCCGTCGTCGAGATAGAGCTGGCCGAGCCGCGCCCAGTCGCGCGCCGACGCCAGCATCTGGCTCGATCCGTCCGGCGTGCCGGCGGCGTCGAACTCGATCGTGACGCTGGTCATGCCGAGCGGATCGAACAGCTCGCGATACGCAAAGCGCAGCACGTCCGCGGCGCTGCCGCCGGCGGCATCGCGGATGAGATGGGAAAGGATGATGGTGTTGCCATCGTGATAGTTCCAGGCCGCGCCCGGCGTAGTTTCGAGCTGGATGGACTCGGCATAGGCGGCGCGATCGGGCTCGACGAACTTCATGCGGTTGACCGGCTCGAGCGCCGACACCAACGAGGCCTGCAGCGAGCTGCCGAGCGCGAGCCCGGCGGTGTGGCGCAGGAGGTGATCGACGGTGATGGCATGGCGCGGATCGCTCTCGTTCTGCCACGCCGCGACCGGCGCGGGCGCACGCAGCGCGAGCTTGCCCTGGCGGACGAGAATGCCGATCAAGGTCGCGGTCATCGACTTGGTTGCGGAGAAGCCGAGCAGCGGCGTGTCGACCGCAAAGCCCGGCGCGTAGCGTTCGGCGATGACCTTGCCGTCCTTCATCACCACGACGGCATGGGTGCGCCGGAACGGCGGCACCTCCGGCTCGGCAAAGGCGCGATCGAGCGCCGCAGTCAGCGCCGGTGTCACTGGCGCCACGCCGTGCGGCGGAGCGGTGCCGGGCAGCAAGGCCGGCTGGGACGGCCGGATGGCCGGCCAGTCCGGGCTCTCGCCATGATCCATATGGCAGCCGAGCCCGTCGCGAAACACTGCACGGCTGCGGCCGAGCCCGAGCAGCGTCACGGTGACGTCCTTGGCGGCGCGATCGACGCGGACGTCCATCGCCCGCCTCAGCAGGCCGGCGCCGGGCATCGCGGCCCGTGTCTCGGAGAGCGTGCGGTCCGGGTCGAGACCGGAGACGAAGGTCTCCGAGCACAGCACGCTGGCGATGAAGCCTGTCGCGATTTTCGGCACGTCGCGGGCTCGGGCGCTGCCGACAGCCAGGGCGGCCAGCGCGGTGGTGGCGACGAGAGCGAGCAGCAGGCGGCGAGTCATGAGGAGCTCCGGCAGTTGGATCTGCCGGACCAGACTGCGGCTGCGGCCCAGGCGCTCGCCGATTTCGGAAATCATCCCAGCCGAGAATCGCCGGGATCTCGCCGATTTTGGAATTCCTCTGCAGTTTCAAGGCCGAACAGATCACGCCGCCGACAGCCTCATGCGCCGGTATTCGGTCGGCGTCACCCCGGTCACCGCCTTGAAGGCGCGGTTGAAGGGCCCAAGCGACTGGAACCCGGCGTCCATCGCGATGGTGATCACGGGCACCTCGGCCTGGGCCGGATCGGCCAGCGCGGCCTTGGCCTCCTCGATGCGGTGGGCGTTGAGGAAGGTATTGAAATTGCGGTAGCCGAGCTCGCCATTGATCAGCCGCCGCAGCCGGTATTCAGGAATGGAGAGCTTCGTCGCCAGCACGCCGATCGTGACGTTCTCCTGGCGATAGATCCGCTCGTCCGCCATCAGTCGCATCAGCGTGTCGACCAGCCTGCGGTCGGCGGCTTTCGGAGCCACCTCTTCGGGCACCGCAGCCGGTGGCGCCTCCGGCGCGAGCACGTCGCCGGCACCGACCTTGAGCAGCATCAACGCAACGGCGCCGACCACGCCCAAGAACATCGCCGCATTGATGACATTGGCGAGCTCCGACGGCCCGCTGCCGGCGGACGCGATCTGCAGCAGCGCGTTGACGCCGCCGTAGGCCATCGCCGCGATGACGACGAAGGCGCGGATGCGCCGCCGCCCCTCGACGAGATCCGCCGCCCAGGAACGGATGGTCTGCGCCAAGGTCAGGCCAAGGAAGCCGAGAGCCAGCACATTATTGGCGACGATCACGAGCCGTCCATGTCCGGCAGGCCCCAGCACGAGACAGCTCAGCAGGCTGAAGCCGAACACCGCGAGCCAGATCAGGCCGTGCAGCCAACGCAACGCAAAGCCGTCGTCGAACAGCGCGCGGCAGAACAGCCAGAGCACGACGATATCGGCGGTCGCCAGCGCAATCAGCGGCGCGGAAGCGAGCGATGGCGCAGCCGTGCCGCCGATGTTGAAGGTCGCCGCATGCGCGGCCGAGCCCAGCGCCAGCGCGATCGCGAGCCGGCCGCGCCATTGCCTGCCGAGATCGCGTCCCAGCGCGACGGCGAGCACGGCCAGCAGCGCGATAGCGGCGGCGCGAAGCGCGAGATCGAGGCTTTCGAGCGTCATCGTCACAAGTCCATTGTCAGCGGCGGAACTCTAGGCCGCAGCTTCGCTCCGTTCAAATCAAGCAAACGCGGCGACCTCCTGCCCTGCCGTCGCCTCAGCAAAGCTGCTAAGCTGGCGCGACCACATTGCAGGAGCGCCCCATGAGCTGGCAGCCATCGATCGATCCCGAGTTCGGCGATCCCACCTCGTGCGATGCGCTGGAGCACGTCATCGTGCCGCGCACCCGCGATCTCGGCGACGGCTTTGCGGTGCGTCGCGCGCTGCCGCATGGCCGCCGGCAGATGGTCGGGCCGTTCATCTTCTTCGATCATTTCGGCCCGGTGCAGTTCATGTCCGGTAAGGGCATGGACGTGCGGCCGCATCCGCATATCGGGCTTGCCACCGTCACCTATCTGTTCGACGGCGCCATCATGCATCGCGACAGCGAGGGCAACGTGCGGGAGATCCAGCCCGGCGCGATGAACCTGATGACGGCGGGCCGCGGCATCGCCCATTCCGAGCGCACGCCCGACCTGCAGCGGCAGAACGGGCAGAAGATGCTGGGCCTGCAGAGCTGGATCGCGCTGCCGGTCGAATCCGAAGAGATCGCGCCGAGCTTCCAGCATTACGCGGCCGACGCGCTGCCGACGGTCAGCGACACCGGCTTCTCCGCGCGCATCATCGCCGGCCGAGCGTTCGGCGCGGTCTCGCCGGTGACGATGGTCTCGCCCTGGTTCTACGTCGAGGTCACCGCGCAGGCCGGCACGGTCGTGCCGCTCGATCCCGACCACGAGGAGCGCGCCATCTATATCGTCGACGGCGAGGTCGAGATCGCGCGCGAGCGCCACGAGGGGCCGCGGCTGCTGGTCTTCCGCCCTGGAGACGCCATCAGCGTGCGCACGGTCAAGCCGACCCGGATGATGTTCCTCGGCGGCGACGCGCTGGAAGGGCCGCGCCACGTGTGGTGGAATTTCGTCTCCTCCAGCAAGGAGCGCATCGAGCAGGCCAAGCAGGATTGGAAAACCGGCCGCTTCGCCGCCGTTCCCCAGGAGCACGAGTTCATTCCGCTGCCGGAATAGGCTATTGAGAGCGCAACGCTCCCGTTTCGAAAGCCCCGCACGATGACCACGCTCCTCACCAGCAATCTGCCGCTCCCGAAGATCGGCCGCGGCAAGGTCCGCGACATCTATGCCGTCGGCGACGACCGCGTGCTGCTGCTCACCACCGACCGGATCTCCGCCTTCGACGTGGTGATGAACGAAACCATCCCGATGAAGGGCGCGGTGCTGACGCAGATCTCGGCGTACTGGTTCAATGCGCTCGAAGGCGTCGTGCATCACCACATGATCTCGGCCGACACCGACGCGATCATCGCCGAGGTTCCGGAACTCGCGCCGCATCGCCAGGAGATCCTGGGCCGCGCGATGCTGTGCAAGCGCACCACTGTGTTCCCGATCGAATGCGTGATCCGCGGCTATCTCTCCGGCTCGGCGTGGAAGGAATACGCAGCGAGCGGCACGCTCGCCGGCGAGCAGCTGCCTGCAGGCCTGGTCGAGAGTCAGAAGCTGGAGCCCGCGATCTTCAGCCCGGCGACCAAGGCCGAGACCGGCCATGACGAGAACATCACGATCGCGCGGATGCGCGAGGTGGTCGGCGACGAGACGGCCTACACGCTGGAGAGCATGACGCGCGCGGTCTATACGCTCGGCGAGGCGCTCGCCCGCGAACAGGGCATCATCATCGCCGACACAAAATTCGAGTTCGGCCGCGACAAGGACGGCCACATCATCCTGATCGACGAGGTGATGACGCCTGACAGCTCGCGCTTCTGGGCCGTCGACGCCTATCAACCGGGCCAGCCGCAGCCGAGCTTCGACAAGCAGCCGCTGCGCGACTATCTCGACGCCGAGCGCCGCGCCGGCCGCTGGAACGGCGACGCCCCGCCGCCGCCTCTGCCGCAGAGCGTGGTGGATGCCACCAGCCAGCGCTATCTCGAAGCGTTCAAGCGGGTGACGGGGAGTGAGCTGAAGATCTGAGGATCGCAGGTTCACGCGTCGACGTTCGCACTTGGGGTTGAGCTATCTCGTAGGAGCTCATAACTAACAGAGTGCTTCGGGGACCCCCACCCCCGACCCCTCCCCGCAAGGGGGAGGGGCCAATCCGCGGCCGCGTTCTTCGCTGACACGAAACTTCTCCGCTCTTCTGCGAGTGAATTTGGCGAGAGGCTCGCTCTCCTTCTCCCCTCCCCCTTGCAGGGAGGGGTCGGGGGTGGGGGACCACTCGACGAGACCATCATGATGCGCACAGACGCATCAACACGTCCCGCGGCGCCATCGCGCCCGAGTTGATCGCATCAAGCCCCTCGAAATTGCCGAGGGTGCAGGGAAGGCCGGGAGCTGGCTGCCCCCATGGCCCGCCTGCTCAAAAAAATGCAGGCGGCAGGTACCACAGGTTCAGCCGAGACATCCCGGCCCTCCCTGCGCGATGGGTTTAACGGCTGCTCCGTACTCTCCCCGGGGACCGGCTTGTTTGCCCCCGTCGCCCGCAACGACCGAACGAGCGTCACCGCACGAACGTCATCGCGAGCTTGACGCCAGCATCGGGGCGCCAGGACCACACGGCTTGACCGTCCGCGAGCTGCCATTCGTCAGCGCAAGAGCGCCCGACAGGCACGCGGCCACCGCTCCCCGCCTCTACGTATCGTGACGACGCGTACGCCCCTCTGCATGAGGACGGGATGCGCGGACAAGAGCACGACTTCGGAAAAATAGCAACAACAAAATCCTGCAAGAGGAATTCGACGTCAAATTTTTCGATAGCTGACGCAAGACGTGTGCTCCTCGCCTCGATCGGCAGCGCCGAATGACGCCCTGACTAGGTTCTTTTTTGGCCGGAGTTTCTTCTGCTAGATCTCTTTGACGCGGAGCGGCACGACCATATCGGCCGAATGACCTCGTCCGGGCCAGTTTCCCCAGACGACTTCCGCGCGGAACGTCCGCCCGCGACAGTGCACGGTCAGAACCTCTCCGACGATCGGCGCGATACCTTCGCAATAATTTTCATCCCGGCGGAGCTCCTTCTCGGTAACGAGCTCTCCAGACTTGAGAAGTATCCGTCTGATCCAATAAGGCATCTGTGATTTTTCGAGCTATCGAAGCCACGGCGTCTGTTGTCCCCTGCGGTCCCCGAAATGTCCGTCTAGTCCTCGAACCCTACGAACACCGTCGCGTCCTTCACCGACTTCCGCTCCGACACGACGGCATTGGCCGGGAAATCATGATCGGGCCAGCCGAGCGCGACGCTCTTCATGATGACCTGATCGTCGGCGATGCCGGCGTGCTCGCGGACCACGGGCGATTGCATGATGCCCTGGCTGTTGATGACGGCGCCGAGGCCGCGCGACCAGGCGGCGTTGACGAGCGCCGTGGTCACGGCGCCGCAATCGAACGGCGTGTCGTCGCTGCCGTCGAGCACGCGGTCATAGGTGACGATGATGCAGACCGGCGCATCGAACTGGCGGAAGCCGCGCAGCACCCAGTCCTGGCGCTTCTCCTTGTCGTCCCGCGCGATCCCCATCGCGGAGAACAATTGCTTGGCGACGCCGATCTGGCGCTCGCGGTGCGCGCCGTCGAACGGCTGGCCGATGCGAAACTCGCGCGACTGCGGCACGCCGGCCAGCATCCGCTCGGTGTTGCCGGCGCGGATGCGGTTGAGCGGCTCGCCGGTGATGACGTAGAAATTCCACGGCTGGGTGTTCATCGACGACGGCGCGCGCATCGCCAGAGCAATGATTTCCTCGATCAGCGCCCGCGGCACCGGATCTGGCTTGTAGCCGCGGATGCTGCGGCGGCCGAGGATGACGTCGTCGAACTGCATGTGTGTGATAGTCCCGTGATGACAACTGATCTGCCGCGAATATTCGCGGCTTTCCGGTTCCGGTGCAAGGTTGACGCGCGAACCGATCGGGGTGTCGCGAACACAGGAGGTTGTGATCGAACTATCCCTTCAGTATCGCCAGAACCACGCGCGCGAGATCGGCGGGACTTTCCACGAGGCGGTCGGCGCCGGCCGTCTCGAGCTCGTCGCGACTGCCATAGCCCCAGAGCACACCCAGGCTGCGCATCCTGACAGCGTGGGCGCCAGCAATGTCATGGCGGCGGTCGCCGACCATGATCCCCTGGGACGGCGCGATATTCCGCTCAGTGAGAATATGCGTGAGCAGCTCCGGCTTGTGGTCCAGCATGCCTGACGGCACCGAGCCGTGGATGGCGTCGAACAGCGACGCAAGATCGAGATGCTCGAGGATGCGGCGCGCAAACACCTCCCGTTTGGATGTCGCGAGATAGAGCCGCAAGCCCGCGCCATGCATCTCGTGCAGCGCGTCGCGAATGCCGGGATAGAGTTCGCTGCCGAACAGCCCGCTCTCGCCGTAATGCTGGCGATAGGCGGTCACCGCTTCGTCGACCCGGTTGTCGTCATAGGCCAGCAGCAGCGTCCGCAACATGTCCTGCAGCGGCGGCCCGATGACACTGCGGATATCGAGCGTCTCGTCCGGCGCATGCCCGAGCGTGCGCAACGCGGCCAGGGTGCTCGCGGCGATGCCGGGCTGGGAGTCGATGAGGGTGCCGTCGAGGTCGAGCAGGACAGAGTGAACCGAAGACATGTCCAATCATAGCGGCGGCCGCGAGAAGCGTAAACGACCGCTCCGCCCCGCGCTCACGCAGGCATCGGCTCCGCCGCTCGAACGGATGCATCAGGCCGATGGCATGAACAACTGCCCGCGGTCCGCCGCAGGCCTACCCTGTCAGGTAACTCCAGGGAAGGACCCACGCCGATGGCGCAGATCGCGACGATCGAAACCGGGCTCTAACGCATTCCGCTCGGCGTGACGCTGTCCGACAGCACGCATGGCGAGATGACGGAATTCGAGCTGAACACCTGCCGTGTGCGCGATGCCGACGGCGCGGAGGGCGTGGGCTACACCTACACGGTCGGCCGCAATGGCGGCGCCGTCGCCGATATCCTCGGACGGGAGATTCCCGAATCTGATCACGCGTCACGAGGCCGACGACACCGAGGCGATCTGGCACCGGGTGTGGTGGGGCCTGCATTTTGGCGGACGCGGCGGACCGACCGTGCTGGCGCTGTCGGCGCTCGACATCGCGCTGTGGAACCTCAAGGCCCGGCGCGCGAACCTGCCGCTGCGGTCTCGCGCGCCGCACAGCCGGCCTAAGCCTTTGCGCTCGGACGGCTCGACACCTCGCCGTACCATCGCTTGAGATGGCGGAGATGATCCGGCGGGTCGAGCTTAGCGCGGGCCGCGAAATCGACCGTCACCATGGCGCTGATGTCGGCAATGGTGAAGTCCGGCCCGCAGACGAAGGCGTGATCGGCCAGCCGCGCGTCGAGCCAGGCGAAGTAGTGCGCGACGCGCAGACGCCCCCGCTCGGCGAGCGCCGGGATCTGCTCGAGCGGCAGCGCGCCGGGCAGTGCGCGGCTCTCCAGCCCCGGCGCACTGTTTCGGAACGCTTCCTGAATGGCATAGATGCCGTCCCACTCGATCCGCCGGACCCAGCATTCGATCACGGCGCGCTCCTCCGCATTGCGTCCCATCAGAGCCGGCTTGGGATGCTGCTCCTCGATGTAGCGGCAAATCGCGATGATGTCGGTGATCGCAGCGCCGCTGTCGAGCTTCAAGACCGGAACCGTGCATTGCGGGTTCAGCGCGCGAAATTCCGGCCGAAACTGCTCCCCGGCGCGCAGGTCGAGCTGGACGGTGGGAATCGTGAGGCCCTTCTCCGCAAGGAAGATGCGCACGCGGCGCGGGCTTGGCGCGGTGGCGGAATCGTAGAGCCTCATGAGCGTCCTCTCTGCGGGATTTTGGCTGGAAGCAGCGGGATGGTGCCGCTACTCGGCGCCGAAGATCTCGTCCTGATCCATGCGCACCGCACGCAAGGCGCGGGTCCGGCGCCACTCCTCCAGCTGCACCCATGTGGCGTAGGTGATCAGCAGTGAGCGGCGGCGCGCGCCGCTGCGGTTGCGCGTCGCACCGTGCAGCATGTTGACGTCGAACAGCAGGATGTCGCCGGCCTCGCCCGCCGTGACGAACGCCGAGGACGCGGCCTGCGCATCGTCCGTGTCGGGGCGATGCGAGCCTGGCGCCACTTGCGTGGCACCATTGTCGGGGCCGAAGGAATCGAGAAAGGCCAGCGCGGAGACGGAATCGGTGCGCCGGCGCTCGACGCTGTCGCGATGCAGCGGCTGCGCGCCGCCATCGGCACACGGCTCGCGCCCTTCGACCTGGCCGAGGAAGAACGGCGCCTTCAGGACATGATGCACGGCGGCAAGCATCACCGGCAGGCGGCAGACCTGTTGCACCGTCGCATCGAGATCGACCATGGCGTGCCGCCAGTCGCGGCCGCGCGGCACCGGCCATTGCTCCGAGGGCAGCGTGCCGGACTCGAACGCATCGCGCAGTGGCGCGATCCAGTCCGCCGGGATCGCACCGCGCAGCAGCAGATAACCGTCCTCCCCCAGCCGATGCGCATCGGCTTCAGAAAGCCGGCCGACGCCGGTGCGCGCGGGTGCCGCGGTCATGGTTGAGCTCGCAATCTCGAGGTCAGTGGCAACATTCGGCATGGTCGATGATCAGACGGCTCTCGGCAAGCGGCTGTCCTGGATGGGCACGGCGCGCGGCGGCGCGCGCTTGCGTTCATCCGGCTACGGCCGTGACACGACGGCGCGACGGCTGAGCCCGAAGGAGATCCCGCACTGAGGCGATAGGTCGCGCGCGGCGCATCGGCCCGGCAAGGCGCCATTAATCACCCGTTAACCTCATCGACCTACGTCTTCTTGCAACAGACGGCAACGATCAGAAACATAGAGAAGAGAGCGTTCAGACTTTTCGGAAGAGCACATGGCGATCGTCCAAAGCACCAGCCAGATCTCTCCCGCGATGGAGCGGGTCTATCACCAGAGCAACCTGCTCGGCGAATGGAAAGGCAGCTGGACGGCCAGTGGCCAGGCGGTGAGCTTCAAGGTCGTCAACATTCGCGGCGCCGCGGCGACGGTGGAATACACCCACAATGGACGGACCGAGCGCGGCATCGGCCAGGTCAACGGCTCGACCATCGACTTCGGGTCCGTCACGCTCGGCACCAAGAACGGCAAGAACGCGGTGCTGCTGTTCTCGGCCGGCGGCGGCAAGGCCACGGCGATGCTGGAAAAGCAGGCGCCTCCCGCCGAACAGAGCAACCTGACCGGGAGCTGGGCCGGCTATTCCGGCGAGAACGGCATGAGCGCGAGCTTTCGCGTGCTGTCCGTCACCGGCAAGGAGGCGCAGGTCAGCGTCACCGCCAATGGCGTGACGCGCCAGGGCACCGGCATCGTCTACAAGAACGTCATCATGTTCGGCCAGACGCAGATCTCGACCGACGACGGCAAGACCGGCAAGGTCATCTACCAGGTCGGCAACAAGTCCTACATGGTGCCGGTGGACAAGCTGCCCAAGACGGCCTGAGCGCAGGCGTCCAAAGTTCACACCCCCGCCATCATCACATATTTGATCTCGAGATATTCCTCGATGCCGTGGTGCGAGCCCTCGCGTCCGAGGCCGCTCTCTTTGACGCCGCCGAACGGCGCCACCTCTGTCGTGATCAGGCCGGTGTTGACGCCGACCATGCCGGACTCCAGCGCCTCCGCGACCCGCCAGACCCGGCCGAGATCGCGGGCGTAGAAGTAGGAGGCGAGACCGAACGGCGAGGCGTTGCACATCGCGATGACGTCGGCCTCGTCCTTGAACCGGATCACCGGCGCGAGCGGGCCGAACGTCTCCTCCTGCGCGACCAGCGCGTCCGACTTCACGTCCGACAACACGGTCGGCTCGAAGAAGGTGCGGCCGAGCGCATGGCGTTTGCCGCCGGTGACGATCCTGGCACCGCCCTTGACCGCATCGGCGATGTGGCGCTCGACCTTCTCGACCGCTTCCTCGTTGATCAGCGGGCCCTGCGTCACGCCGGCCTCGGTGCCGTCGCCGATCTTCATCGCCGCGACCTTGGCGGCGAGCCTCTCGACGAACTGGTCGTAGATGCCGTCCTGCGCATAGAGGCGGTTGGCGCAGACGCAGGTCTGGCCCATGTTGCGATATTTCGAGACCATGGCGCCTTCGACAGCCGCATCGACGTCGGCATCGTCGAACACCACGAACGGCGCGTTGCCGCCGAGCTCGAGACCGAGCTTCTTCACCGTTCCGGCCGACTGGCGATACAGGATCTTGCCAACCTCGGTCGAGCCAGTGAAGCCTATGAAGCGCACGGACGGATGCTCGCACAGCACCTTGCCGATCGCAGGTGCATCGCCGGTGATGATGTTGAGCGCGCCCTTCGGCAAGCCGGCGCGTTCGGCCAGCACGGCGAGCGCCAGCGCTGACAGCGGCGTCTCGTTGGCCGGCTTCAGCACCACGGTGCAGCCGGCGGCGAGCGCGGGAGACACCTTGCGGGTGATCATCGAGTTCGGGAAATTCCACGGCGTGATGGCGCCGCAGACGCCGATCGGCTGCTTCAGCGCCAACAGGCGCGCATCCGGCTTCTGGGTTGGGATGGTCTCACCATAGACGCGGCGCGCCTCCTCGGCGAAGAACTCGATATAGGCGGCGCCGATGTCGACCTCGCCGAGCGCCTCCGTCAGCGGCTTGCCCTGCTCGGAGGTGAGGATCAGCGCGAGATCCTCGCGGTTGGCCGTGATCAGCTCGAACCATTTGCGCAAGGTATTGGAGCGCTGCTTGGCGGTCAGCCTGGCCCAAGCCGGGAACGCGCGCGCGGCAGCTTCGACGGCCCGCGTCGTCTCCTCAGCACCGAGCTGCGCCACCTTGGCGAGCTCGGCGCCGGTGGCTGGGTTGACGACGGGGAACACCGGCGAGCCGACCCAGGCACCATCGATGTAGCACTGCTCGCGCAGCAGCGACGGATCCTTCAGGCGGTCACGCAGGCTCGGAGCGGCAGTGGAGGCGCGGGCGGCGGCGGGCGGTGTCATCGGGTTCCTCCTCGAAAGCGAGCGAGCTTTCCCCCGAATATAGCCACGCGCCGGCCGAGGCGCACGGCTCGTGCCCCTCCTCAACGGTACATTCGATCCGGCGATCCGTGCCTGTACGGCACCAAATGCTGAATGACGAGGAGTCGACCAGGATCAGGCCGCGCCGCTCATGTAGGTCTCGCGGCGGCCGATCATGCGCTCCGCCGCCGCCTTGGCGTCGGCCTTGGTCGAGGTCGCGCAGGTGCGGTATTCGAGATCGGGCAAGGAGGCGGGATCGCGGCGCCCGAACCACGATTTGTGGCCGACGGGCAAGAGCGCCAGCGCCTGCGCCACATTGTCGACCGCTCCGAACGAATACAGCGCACCGGTCGCAGCGATGCGCACCTCATAGATGCCGGGCGTGATCGGTGCCTCGATATTGTCACCGCGCCCCGGGCGGGGATACCGCTTCCACTCGCTCCACGTCGAAATCATATCGCCCCCAACGGCGGACATTGCCGCCAAAAACACGTCATCGGCTCGAAAAGGCCGGTCCTTCAACCCTTTAATGCAAAAATGGTTGCAACTCACAACAGTCGCAAGCCCATGGTGGGAACATGGCCCCCATGTGTCGGCCTCGCGGCTAGGTGGAACTAATCATGATTCTGGCGAAAAATTGAAGCGCTGTGGCCTTGCCGTGGCGCTGTTGTCCCCGCCTGCTTCGTCCGCGCCGCATCATCACGAGATCGCGACCGGCCGTTCGACCGACGGTCCTTGCTGGCCGGGCCGGCCCGAGGAACAATCGCCTACCGTCATCAAGAACGGAACGGAGGAGACCATGCAGAACAAGACCGACATCGACGGCGTGCTGCGGCAGAAGGCGGAGGCGGGAGAGATTCCCGGCGTCGTCGCCGTCGCCGCTGACAGCAACGGCATCATCTATGAAGGCGCCTTCGGCAAGCGCGACCTCGGCCGCGACGATCCGATGACCGCCGACAGCGTGTTCTGGATCGCCTCGATGACCAAGGCCATCACCTGCGCGGCCGGGATGCAGCTGGTCGAGCAGGGCCGGTTGTCGCTGGATGCCCCGATCGGCGCGGTGCTGCCCGACCTCGCCGCGCCCAAGGTGCTCGACGGTTTCGACGCCAATGGCGAGCCGATCCTGCGGCCGGCCAAGACCGCGATCACGCTGCGCCATCTGATGACCCACACTGCCGGCTTCTGCTACGACATGTGGAACGGCGACATGGCCACCTATGTGCAGAAGGCCGGCACGCCCGGCATCATCACCTGCAAGAACGACGCTCTCAAATTGCCGCTCGCCTCCGATCCCGGCACGCGCTGGGAATACGGCATCAACATCGATTTCGTCGGCAAGGCGATCGAGGCCGCGAGCGGCCAGACGCTCGACGCCTATCTGCGCGACCATCTGTTCGCGCCGCTCGGCATGGACGATACCGGCTTCAAGCTCGGTCCATCGCAGCGCGCCCGCCTGGTCGGCATGCATGCCCGCGGTGAGGACGGCACCCTGGCGCCGATCCCGTTCGAGCTCGAGCAGGAGCCGGAATTCCACATGGGTGGCGGCGGGCTCTACGGCACCGCCGGCGACTACGTCCGCTTCACCCGGATGATCCTCAACAACGGCCGCGGCAACGGCAACCAGGTGCTCAAGCCTGAGACGGTCGCGGCGATGCGCGACAACCATATCGGCGAGCTGGAGATGACGAAGATGGCCGCGGCGGTGCCCGGTGTGACCAACGACGTCGATCTCTATCCCGACATCGTCAAGAAATGGGGCTTGAGCTTCATGATCACGACGGCGCAGACGCCGGAAGGCCGCAGTGCCGGCAGCCTCGCCTGGGCCGGCCTCGCCAACACCTACTACTGGATCGATCCCGCGCGCGACGTCACCGGCGTGATCCTGATGCAGCTCCTGCCGTTCGCAGACCGGCTGTGCCTGGAGACGTTTGCAGGCTTCGAGCGCGGGGTCTATGCCGGACTCGATGCCGCGGGCGGACAGAAGGCGGCGTGAGCAGACTGCCAACTGATTGGAGTGAGCTCGGAATGAGTTAGTTGGCGTCATGCCCGGGCTTGGCCCGGGCATCCACGTCTTCGGTCCCGCAGCTCAATAAAACGTGGATGGCCGGGTCAAGCCCGGCCATGACGGTGGAGAGAGTTGTGTCTCCGGTGAAAAAGAACGCGTGACCACAGCTTCGACCTACACCTTCAGTCCGTTCTGGGCCGCCAATTCCTTCAGCGACACCTGCGGCCTTGCGCCGATGTGCTGGATCACCTCGGCGGCGGCGAGGCCGCCGAGGCGGCCGGCCATCTCATAGCCGGTCTTGCGCACCAGCCCGAACAGGAAGCCGGCGGCGAACAGATCGCCCGCGCCGGTGGTATCGACCAGGCTCTCGATCGGATGCGCCGGCACCGAGATCACGCCGTCGTTCGACACCACGACGCAGCCCTTTTCGCTGCGGGTGACGATGCCGAGCGTGGCGTCCTCACGCAGCTGCTTCAGGGCGCCGTCGAAATCCGAGGTCTGGTACAGCGAATGCAGCTCGGCCTCGTTGGCGAAGACGAGATCGACGGTGCCGCCGCGCATCAGGTCGAGAAACTCCTCGCGATAGCGATCGACGCAGAACGAATCCGACAAGGTCAGCGCGACCTCGCGTCCGGCGTCATGCGCGATCGCCGCCGCCTTCACGAACGCATCCTTGGCGTCCTTCGGGTCCCACAGATAACCTTCGAGATAGATGAAGCGCGCCGCCGCAATCTGCGCGGGATCGATGTCCGCGGCGGTGAGATTTTGCGCGGCGCCCAGATAGGTGTTCATGGTGCGCTCGCCGTCGGGGGTCACCAGGATGTAGCAGCAGCCGGTCGCCGGGCCGTCGGCAGCGGGCGCGGTATCGAAGGTCACGCCAGCGGCGCGGATATCATGCCTGTACATCCTGCCGATCTGGTCGTCCTTGACCTTGCCCACGTAAGCGGCACGCGCGCCCAGGCTGGCGAGGCCAGCGATGGTGTTGGCCCCCGAACCGCCGGACATCTCGGTGGCCGGGCCCATATCGGCATAGATCGCGGCCGCGCGGGCCTCGTCGATCAGCGCCATGCTGCCCTTGGTCATGCCGTGCCGGGTGAGAAAGGCTTCATCGGCATGCACCAGCACGTCGAAGATCGCGTTGCCGATCCCGAGAACATCGTATTTCGCGTCAGTCATCCACTGGCCCCGTTTACGGCGTTTTGCAAACGCTGCGGCCTATCACAAGCGGCGCTGCTATAGAAGCCTGATGATCCGCTCATTCGTGACTGTGTTGTCAGGAACACTGGCCTCGCGCCTGCTCGGCTTCGTCCGGGATGCGCTGATGGCCGCGCTGCTCGGCGCCGGTCCGGTCGCGGACGCATTTCTCGCGGCGTTTCAGCTCGTCAACGTCATCAGGCGATTGCTGACGGAGGGCGCGCTCAATGCAGCTTTGGTGCCGGCCTGGCTGCGAATATACCAGCACGGTGGCACAATGCAGGCGGCAGCCTTTGCCGGGCGCGTGCTCGGCACGGTCAGCGCCGGCCTGCTCGCGGCAACGCTCGTGCTGGCGCTGCTGATGCCGTTCGCGATGACGGTGCTCGCACCAGGCTTCGCCGGTGAAGAGACGCTCACCCTGGCCGTCAATGATGCCAGGCTGATGCTGCCCTATCTCGCCTTCGCCGGCCCCGCGACCGTGCTGCTCGCACTCTCCAGTGCACGAGGCCGCTTCGCGCTGGCCGCGTTTGCGCCGCTGCTCTTCAACGTCGCGCTGATCGTCGTGACCATCGTGCTGCTGATGCAACATCCGGATCCTGCGAACGCCGCGCTGCTGCTCGCCGCAACGATCGGCGTCGCCGGGCTGCTGCAGCTCGCCGTCCTCGCGCGGCGAGGCCGCGATAGCCCCCTCGCCTCGCCGGTGCGCGTCACCTTCCATGCGGAAATGCGCGGCTTCTTCGCCAAAGCGCTGCCCGGCATGGTCGCCAGCGCCGGCCCGCAACTGATCGCGGTCGGCGGCGCGATCATCGCCTCCGCCTCGCCTTCCGCGGTCTCGTGGCTGTATTTCGCCAACCGCCTCATCGAGCTACCACTCGGGCTCGTCGGCGTTGCCATGGGCACGGTGCTGGTGCCGGAGCTGACGCGCGCGCTGCACGAGGGTAACAAGCAGGCGCTGGCGGAAGTGCAATCGCGCGGCCTCGAACTGACGATCGGGCTCGCGCTGCCTGCGGCGCTCGGACTGATGATCCTGAACGAGCCGATCATTCGTTTGCTGTTCGAACATGGCGCGTTCAGCTCGGACGATGCCGCCGCGACGGCGAAGGTGCTGACATGGCTCGCGGCGGCATTGCCGGCGCAAGTACTGACCAAGGCGCTGCAGCCTGCCTTCTTCGCGCGCGAGGACACGCAGACACCGCTGCGCGCGACGCTGATCGGATGCGGTGTCGCGATCGCGCTGGCGTTCCTGCTCGCACAATTGTTTGCGGCAAGTGGCATCGCGGCAGGGCTCGCGCTCGGTGCCTGGGCCAATGCGGCGGTCCTGATCCGGCGTGGCGCCACGAGCTTCGGCTTCGCGCTTCCTCCCGCCTCGCGGCGCCGGCTGCCGCGCATCACCCTGGCCGCCGCGATCATGGGCACCGTCCTCTGGACCGTCGCCGGACGCTTCGCCGGCACGTGGAGCAGCAGCCATCTCGGCGCGGCCGTGCTGCTCGCCGCCCTGATCAGCGGCGCCATCATCCTCTACGGAGTGCTTCTATTGTCCCTGGGCGCCGTAAGCTGGCGCGAAACCGTCCGGGCGATCCGGCAAAAGCCTGCCGGCGACTTGCACCTTTGAGGCGCACGTGCCAAACGACCCCCCAAAATCATCATCCGGAACAGTGACCATGGCTTTCGTGGAACGGGTTTTCTCGGGCGTCCAGCCGACCGGCAACCTCCATCTCGGCAACTACCTCGGCGCGATCGTCAACTTCGTGAAGATGCAGGAGACGCACAACTGCATCTATTGCGTCGTCGACATGCACGCGATCACCATGCCGATCGAGGTCTGGGGCGGCCCGGCCGAGCTCGCGCGCAACACCCGCGAGGTCACCGCCGCCTTCATCGCCGCCGGCATCGATCCGAAGAAGCACATCGTGTTCAACCAGAGCCAGGTCTCCGGGCATGCCGAGCTCGCCTGGATCTTCAACTGCGTCGCGCGCATCGGCTGGCTGAACCGCATGACGCAGTTCAAGGAGAAGGCCGGCAAGGATCGCGAGAACGCATCGGTCGGCCTCTACGACTATCCGGTGCTGATGGCCGCCGACATCCTGCTCTACCGCGCCACCCATGTTCCGGTCGGCGAGGACCAGAAGCAGCATCTCGAGCTCTCGCGCGACATCGCGCAGAAGTTCAACAATGACTACGGCGACTCGATCCGCAGCCACGGCTTCGGCGACGGCCTGTTCTTCCCGCTTCCGGAACCCTTCATCACCGGTCCCGCGACGCGCGTGATGTCGCTGCGCGATGGGACCAAGAAGATGTCGAAGTCCGATGCCTCGGACTATTCGCGCATCAACCTGACCGACGATGCCGATACGATCGCGCAGAAGGTCCGCAAGGCCAAGACCGATCCGGAGCCGCTGCCGACCGAGGAAAAGGGGCTGGACGCACGTCCCGAGGCCGACAACCTCGTCGGCATCTACGCCGCGCTATCGGACCGCAGCAAGGCCGACGTGCTCAGGGATTTCGGCGGCGGCCAGTTCTCCAGCTTCAAGAACGCGCTGGTCGAGCTGTGCGTCACCAAGCTCGGGCCGATCGCCGCCGAGATGAAGCGCCTGACCGCCGATCCCGGCTACGTCGAGTCCGTCCTGGTCGACGGCGCCGACCGCGCCCAGGCCATCGCCGCGGAGACGATGAAGACCGCCAAGGACATCGTCGGCTTCATCCGCAAGCCCTGACCGGAGCAGCACGGCGCGAGCTCCGAAGTCGGCCTTGCTGCCGTAGCCCGGATGAGCGAAGCGACATCCGGGATCGCACGAGCTGGGTGCTTGAACCCGGATGTCGCTCCGCTCATCCGGGCTACTAGGAGCCGCACCACCGCTGTCATTGCGGGCGCAATGGAACCCGCAGCCCTCTCCCCAACGGAGGCGGGCTGTGGCAGCATCGCAGCCGGATCGACTTGCAGCAGCAGGCGGGAACGCGATGGCGGCGCAGCGGCAGAGCTACCAGACCGGCCATGCGCCGAAATGCCTGGTCGTGGTCGACGACAGCGAGGAGTGGGACCGCGCGGTCCGCTATGCCGGCCGCTGGGCGGTCCGTTCCGGCGGCCGTATCGTCATGCTGCACGTCATCGAGACGGAGGACCAGAACCAGCAATGGCTGGGGGTCGCCGACCTGATGCGGGCCGAGGCGCAGGAGCAGGCGCATGCCGAGCTCGACCAGGCCGCGGCGCTGCTGTCGGCGATCGGCGTGACCGCGCCGGAACGGGTGATCCGCGAGGGTGAGCCGACGGCGCAGATCCTGGAGACGATCGAGCACGACAGCGACATCGCGCTGCTGGTGCTCGCCGCCCATTCCGGCCCCGAGGGCCCCGGCCCGCTGGTCACCCATGTCACCAAGACGAGCGGTGCCTTCCCGATCCCGCTGGTGATCGTGCCGGGCGATCTCGGTGACGCCGATCTCGACGCTCTTTCATAGGCTTAGATCGGAAACGCCGGCCATGCCCCCTTGATCGTGCGCGCGCTCGCGCCATCTGATATGAGGACACCACAGGCCGACCTTGAACCGGCGCTGCCGGAGAAAACCATGTTCATCCAGACCGAAGCCACCCCCAATCCCGCCACCTTGAAGTTCATCCCGGGCCGCGTCGTGCTGCCTGCTGGCACGATGGAGTTCGGCAGCCGCGACGCCGCCGCGCGCTCCCCGCTGGCCGAGCGCCTGTTCGCCGTCGACGGCGTCACCGGCGTGTTCTACGGCGCCGATTTCATCACCGTCACCAAGAGCGACGGTGAGTGGCAACACCTCAAGCCGGCGATCCTCGGCGCGATCATGGAGCACTACATGTCGGGAGCGCCGCTGCTCGCCGATGGCAGCGCCGCCAATGACGAATCCGCCGACGAGGACGACGAGTTCTACGACGAGGCCGACACCGAGACGGTCGGCATGATCAAGGACCTGATCGAGAGCCGCGTCCGCCCGGCCGTAGCCAATGACGGCGGCGACATCACCTTCCGCGGCTTCAAGGACGGCATCGTCTATCTCAACATGAAGGGCGCCTGCTCCGGCTGCCCGTCATCGACCGCGACCCTGCAGCACGGCATCCAGAACCTGCTGAAGCACTTCGTGCCCGAGGTGGTCGAAGTCCGGCCGATGTAGCAAGCCAATGGCGAATGGGGTTGGCGAATAGATCTGCGCGCCAATCGCCATCTGCCTCTGCTCACGCTGCGTTGCCGACGGTGGCGGCCACGGCCGCCGCCCGCCGAATGCTCCACGATACCTCGCTGGTTGCCGCGCTCTGCGCGCCATGCCGTCGGTGCCGATCCCGAGCACGGGCTTGCGAGCGATTGATCGCCTCGACCTGGACCGTCGGGCATGGCCTTTGCGACCGGATGGCGCGGCGGCCTGAACGTCGAACGGGACGATCATTCCAATAGCCCGGAAAGATTTGCTTAAATGAGCGCCAATTCAGTAGTTTGCGTTCTCGGTCGTGCGTCTTGATGCGTTTTTCCCGATCAGGATGTAAGAAAGCGGCAACCGACTTTCTCAAAGCCCCAAAAAGGTATTCGGCGCTCCCTTCAATGCGAATCTGACCGGATGTTGATCCTCGCCATCGATACTGCCCTCGACCATTGCGCGGCTGCCGTTCTGGACACTGATTCGGCCGCGATGCGCGCCGAGGAAACGCTGCCGATGAAGCGCGGCCACGCCGAGGCGCTGATGCCGCTGATCGCGCGCGTAATGCGCCAGTCGGGCGTCGGCTTCCACGAGCTCGACCGCATCGCGGTAACGACGGGTCCTGGTAGTTTCACCGGGCTGCGCGTCGGCCTCTCCGCCGCGCGCGGCATTGCATTGGCGGCGCACAAGCCGGTCGTCGGCGTCACCACGCTCTCGGCCTACGCCGCACCCATCGTCAGCGAAGACCGCACCAACCCGGTGATCTCGGCGATCGATGCCCGGCACGACCATGTCTACTACCAAGTCGTGAGCGGCAGCGGCGAAGAGCTGGTCGCGCCTCAGGTCGCTGCGATCGACGACGTCTTGGCGGTCGCGCGGCTCGGCGCCCCACACCTCATCGGCAACGCCGCGGCGCTGCTGGCCGAACGGTGGCCTCCGGAAGCCGCCGCGCCAGTTGCGGTCGACTCGCAAAACGGACCCGACATCGCCTGGGTTGCCTGGCTCGGCGCGGCCGCGGACCCGGCGCACGCGCCGGCGCGGCCGTTCTATCTGCGCGCGCCCGACGTCAAGCCGCCTGCCGGCGCGGCGCGCGCGCCGGCGCGGACGGCCCTCTCGTCATGAACATGTTCTTCCGCTGGCTCGGCAGCCCCAAACCGTTGATCGAAGCGGCCGCGCCGCGCGACGCCGCCAGGCTCGCCCAGATCCACGCCGCCTCGTTTCACCGCGGCTGGGGCGAAGGCGAGTTCGAGGCCATGCTGGCCGAGCGCAACACCATGATCCATCGGCTGCGGCTCGGGCGGAAACTCGTCGGCCTCATCGTCTCGCGAATCGGCGCGGACGAAGCGGAAATATTGTCGGTTGCACTTGACCCAAATCAGCGCGGCCGCGGATTTTCTCGTGATCTGCTGCTGCAGCATCTCGGGCACCTCGCGGGGCGCGGGGTCCGGACGGTCTTTCTCGAAGTGGAGGAAAACAACCAGCCGGCCCGCCGACTCTATGAACGCGCCGGATTTGCGACCGTGGGCCGTCGGGAACGCTATTACCTTCAGCCCGGCGGGGAACAGTTGAATGCGCTTCTGATGCGCCGGGACTTGTCGTAACCTGCGCTTGGTGGCAGAAAGCGCATCCTTGAGGCGAGACACGATGACCTCCTTGAAAACCACGCCAGCGCTCAATTCCACGGGAATCGAGGCCCGCTGTGCCGCCACCGGCATGCGCATGACCGAGCAGCGCCGCGTCATTGCCCGCGTGCTCGCGGAAGCCTGCGACCATCCCGACGTCGAGGAGTTGTACCGGCGCTGCGTCGCCGTCGACGACAAGATCTCGATCTCCACGGTCTATCGCACCGTGAAGCTGTTCGAGGATGCCGGCATCATCGAGCGCCACGATTTCCGCGAGGGCCGCGCCCGCTACGAGCAGATGCGCGACAGCCATCATGATCATCTGATCAATCTGCGCGACGGCAAGGTGATCGAGTTCACCTCCGAGGAAATCGAGAAGCTGCAGGCCGAGATCGCCCGCAAGCTCGGCTACAAGCTGGTCGACCACCGGCTGGAGCTGTATTGCGTGCCCCTCGACGAAGAGACGAATGGCTGACGCAGCGCCGGCTTCCAGCTTCGATCTCGTCATTTTCGATTGCGATGGCGTGCTGGTCGACAGCGAGGTGATCTCCTGTCAGACCCACGCCGACGTGCTCAGCCTGTGCGGCTATCCGATCACGACCGAGCAGGTGTTCGCGCGGTTCCTGGGCCGCTCCCTGAAACAGGCGAAGCTCGAGGTCGAGGCCGAGCTCGGCCACAGCCTGCCCGACGATTTCAACCCGAAACTGCAGGACCGCCTGTTCCGCGCCTTCGAGCAGGACCTCGCGGCGATCGACGGGATCACGGAGGCGCTCGACACCATCGACGTGCCGGTCTGCGTCGCCTCCTCCGGATCGCACCAACGCATGCGCGTCAGCCTTGGCGCCACCCGGCTCTACGATCGCCTCGCCCCGCACATCTTCTCGTCCTCCCAGGTCGAGAACGGCAAGCCCGCGCCCGATCTGTTCCTGTTCGCCGCAGCGCAGATGAGGGCGCGTCCCGGGGCCTGCGTGGTGGTCGAGGATAGCTTGGCCGGCATCCGGGGCGGTGTCGCCGCCGGCATGACGGTGCTCGGGTTCCATGGCGGCAGCCACTGCCGGCCTGGGCACGCCGACAATCTGCGCGCGGCCGGCGCCACCCTGGTTTTCGACGACATGCGGCAGCTGCCGGCGATTCTGGGCCGGCTGTCCGAGAAAAAGCCCGCGGTCGCTGGATTTTCGGCCCCCTAGCCTATATTTGAGCGCGGCGCCGCATTGGCGCGCCTCCGACTGCATGCAAGGGTTCATGACGCCGCCGCGCAAGCTGCACATCAAGTCCTATGGCTGCCAGATGAATGTCTACGATGCCCAGCGCATGGTGGACACGCTGGGCTCCGAGGGCTTCGTCGAGACCGCCGAGGCCGGCGACGCCGATCTCGTGATCCTCAACACCTGCCACATCCGCGAGAAGGCCTCCGAGAAGGTCTATTCGGAGCTCGGGCGGCTGCGGGTCGCGAAGGAGGACGCCGCAAGGGCTGGCCGGACGATGCAGATCGCCGTGGCCGGCTGCGTGGCTCAGGCGGAAGGCGAGGAGATCATCGCCCGCGCCCCCACCGTCGACGTCGTGGTCGGCCCACAGAGCTACCACCATCTGCCGCAGCTCCTGGCCCAGGCCCGCCGCGGCGAGCGCGCCATCGAGACCGAATTCCCGGCCCAGGACAAGTTTGGCTTCCTGGCGAAGCCCAGCCGCGAGGCGATCCGCGCCCGCGGCGTCTCGGCCTTCGTCACCGTGCAGGAGGGCTGCGACAAGTTCTGCACCTTCTGCGTGGTGCCGTATACACGCGGCAGCGAGATGTCGCGCGCAGTGGCGCGCATTGTCGACGACGTGACGCAGCTCGCCGAGAACGGCGTTCGCGAGATCACCCTGATCGGCCAGAACGTCAACGCCTATCACGGCGAAGGCCCTGACGGCCGGCCCTGGACGCTGGGGCGGCTGCTCTACAGGATCGCCGAGATTCCGGGCGTGGCGCGGCTTCGCTACTCGACCAGCCATCCCAACGACGTCGACGACAGCCTGATCGCGGCGCATCGCGATCTCGGAGCGGTGATGCCGTTCGTGCATCTTCCGGTTCAGTCGGGATCCGACCGAATCCTGAATGCCATGAACCGCAAACACACTGCGTCCGATTACCGGGATGTCGTCGACCGTTTTCGCGCCGCCCGTCACGACATTGCATTCTCTTCGGATTTCATCGTCGGGTTCCCGGGCGAGACCGAGGAAGATTTTCGCGCCACCCTCGCGCTGATCGATCAAATCGGATACGCTGCAGCCTATTCATTCAAGTATTCGCCGCGTCCGGGAACTCCGGCAGCGGACATGCAGGAGATGGTGTCAGCGACCGAGATGGACGAGCGATTGGAGCGCCTCCAGAGCTTGATCGACAGCCAGCAAGCAGCCTTCAACAAGGCCGCGATCGGCCAGGTTGTCGACGTGCTGTTTGAGCGCGCGGCGCGCAAGCCCGGACAGCTGGTCGGACGGACCGCGTATCTGCAGCCGGCCCACGTCATGGCCTCCGACGACATCATCGGTCAGGTTCTGCCGGTGCGGATCGACAGCCTCGAACGCTACAGCCTGCTCGGCGAGCTCATCACGGCCGCGCCGGCAGCGATCTCCCCCACGCCCCTTGTATCCATCGGAGGCTGAGCACTTGCCCAAGAGCGCATCGGATTCGTCTTCCCTCGCTCCCAGCCGCAAGTTCGACCGCGACATGTCCATGCCTCCCGAGACCCAGGTCGTCATCGATTTCGACGACAACCGCGCCGCTTCCGCCCTGGTCGGTCCCTACGGCCAGAATCTGGCCCTGGTCGAGCGAAGGCTCGGCGTCGTCGTCGATTCCCGCGGCAACCACATCACCATCGGCGGCAGCCGCGACGGCTGCGATGCCGCGCGGCGCGTGCTCGAATCGCTCTATGCGCAGGCCGTCAAGGGCCAGGATCTGGCGCAGGGCGACGTCGAGGGCGCGATCCGCGCCGTGGTGGCGCAAGGCTCGCTGTTCGAGTTCGACGCCAAGAACGCCAAGAACGCGTTCGAGAGCATCAACCTGCGCAAGCGCCCGGTGCGCGCCCGCACCGCCGCGCAGGATTCCTACATCCGCGCGCTGAAGCGCCACGAGCTCGTGTTCGGCATCGGCCCGGCCGGCACCGGCAAGACCTGGCTTGCGGTCGCGCATGCGGCGCAGCTGTTCGAGCGCAAGGAAGTCGACCGCATCATCCTCTCGCGCCCGGCGGTCGAAGCTGGCGAGCGGCTCGGCTTCCTGCCTGGTGACCTCCGCGAGAAGGTCGATCCCTATCTGCGTCCGATCTACGACGCGCTGTACGATCTGATGGATGCGCGCATCGTCGAACGCGCGCTGCAGGCCGGCGAGATCGAGATCGCGCCGCTCGCCTTCATGCGCGGGCGCACCTTGACCAATGCCGCGATCATTCTCGACGAGGCGCAGAACACGACGTCGATGCAGATGAAGATGTTCCTCACGCGTCTGGGCGAGAACAGCCGCATGATCATCACCGGCGATCCGTCCCAGATCGATCTGCCCAACGGCCAGACGTCGGGCCTTGCCGAGGCCGCGCGGCTGCTCGACGGCGTCGAAGGGATCGCACAGGTCAGGTTCACCGGCGAGGATGTCATTCGCCACGAATTGGTGGCGCGTATCGTCGCCGCCTATGAGAGCCCAAAGGCGCGCTGACCCCCGGAGCAAGCCCGCCGATCGGCGCATGATCCGAGCGCCATCCGCACAGAACGACCAGGATGCCACAAAGTCCCATTCCAACCACCGAGGTGATCGTCGCAGCCGACTGCTGGCAGGACCAGCCCGACGCCGAGGAGGTCATACATCGCGCCATCGTCGCCGCCGCTGAGACGGTCGACGCGGACGTCGGAGACGCCGAGATCGCGGTGATGCTGACGGACGACGACGGCATCCGCACCCTGAACAGCAATTGGCGCGGCATCGACAAGCCGACCAACGTGCTGTCGTTTCCGGCGCTGCAGCCGACCGGGCCGCGCGGCGAGGACGACGCACCGCGCATGCTCGGCGACATCGCCATCGCCTACGAGACGATGCGGCGCGAGGCCGACGAGGAGCAGAAGCCGTTCGCGCACCATTTGAGCCATCTGACCGTACACGGATTCCTGCATCTCGTCGGCTACGATCACGAGACCGATGACGAGGCCGAGGAGATGGAAGCGCTCGAGCGCGAGATCCTCGCCCATCTCGGCATCCCCGATCCCTATGCCGACCGGGAGCGGACGAATTGATCATGGCCGACTCCGAACCCATTCACGACAATCCGCGCAACACGCGCAATCTTCCGGCCGTGGTGCCGGCATCCGAGCTCGGCCGCTCGCCGAGCGAGAATTGGCTCCTGCGCGCGCTGCGTAATCTGTTCGGATGGAAGGGCGGCGGATCGGTGCGCGACGATCTGCAGGTCGTGCTCGACGCCTCGACACCCGACGACATCGGCTTCTCCGCGGTCGAGCGCACGCTCCTGCGCAACATCCTCGATCTGCACGAGCGGCGGATCGCCGACGTCATGGTGCATCGCGCCGACATCGTCGCGGTCAGGCGCGACATCACGCTCGGCGAGCTGATGAGCCTGTTCGAGAGCGCCTCGCATTCACGGCTCGTGGTCTACAACGACACGCTCGATGATCCCGAGGGCATGGTGCACATCCGCGACCTGCTCGCCTTCACCACCGCGCAGGCGCGCGTCTCGGACGAGGTGAAGGCGCGGCGCAAGAAGCCGCTGCCGGCCGGTCTCGACCTGAAGGCCGTCGACCTGTCGATGCCGCTGTTCGAGGCCAACATCATCCGCAAGCTGCTCTACGTGCCGCCGTCGATGCGCGCGATCGACCTGCTGGCGCAGATGCAGGCCTCGCGCATCCATCTGGCGCTGGTCGTCGACGAATATGGCGGCACCGACGGGCTGGTCTCGATCGAGGACATCGTCGAGCAGATCGTCGGCGAGATCGACGACGAGCACGACAGCGACGAGCCGCCGGCGATCGTGCGGCAGGCCGACAACGCCTTCATCGCGGACGCCCGCGCCAGCCTCGACGACGTGCGCCGGGTGATCGGCGAGGAGTTCGTGACCGGGGAAGCCGGCGAGGGCGTCGAGACCCTTGGCGGATATCTCGTCAATCATGTCGGCCGGCTGCCGGTGCGCGGCGAGTTGATCTCCGGCCCCGGCAATTTCGAGGTCGAGGTGCTCGATGCCGATCCGCGCCGGGTCAAGCGGCTGCGCATCGCGCCGCGCAAGGAGCGTCCCACACCCCGCCCGCCGCGCGAGAGCCGGCGCCGCGAAATGGCGCCGGAAGCGGCCCCGCCGGACACGGACGTCCCGGCCGAGCCGCCGCCGGCGGAGGCCGGCCCGGCGCCGGGCCATGACGATAGCAGCCCGCCACGCGGCGACGGAGCCAGCTCACAGTGATCCGCCCATCGACGATTCGCGGCCTCGCCATCGGCGTTGTCCTGGCCTGGGGCTGGAAGCGCGCGGGGATCGCGCTCGCCGCCGGCGCGCTCTCCTCGCTTGCGATGGCCCCGTTTAACGCCTGGCCGGTGCTTGCGATCACCTTCCCGGTGCTGGTCTGGCTGATCGATGGTGCGGCGGCGGGACGGCGGCGCGGCATCCCGGCTGCCGCCTTCACTGGCTTCTGCTTCGGCATGGGCTATTTCGTGCCCGGCCTGTACTGGATCGGCAACGCGTTCCTGGTCGATGCCGACACCTTCGCCTGGCTGATGCCGTTCGCCGTGCTGGGCCTGCCGGCCTATCTCGCGCTGTTTCCGGCACTGGGCTTCGCATTGGCGCGGTTGATCTGGACGCGTGGTGCAACCCGTATCCTGGCGCTCGCCGTCTGCCTGACCGCGAGCGAATGGCTCCGCGGCCACGCGCTGACCGGCTTCCCCTGGAACACGTTCGGCTATGCCCTGTCGCAGCCGCTCGCGCTGGCGCAGGCGACGTCGCTGATCGGGATCTGGGGCATGACGTTCCTGGCGATCGCGATCTTTGCCAGCCCTGCGGTGCTGATCGACGGCAAGACCTGGCGCGAGTGCTGGCGGGTGCCGGCCGCAGCGGCCGCCTTGCTGGTGGTGATGGGCGTGTTCGGCGTCATCCGGATCGGCCTGCATCCGACCGCCTTCGTCGCCGATCTCAAGCTGCGGATCATGCAGCCGAACCTGCAGCAGGACGTCAAATTCAACTATGGCGCCAAGGCCGACGTCATGCGCCGCTATCTGGCGCTGTCGGATCGCGCCTCCGGTCCGACAGCCACCGGTGTCCGCGACACCAATGTCCTGATCTGGCCGGAATCGGCGTTCCCGTTCTTCCTGACCCGCGAGGCGGACGCGATGGGCCAGATCGCCGACCTGCTGTCGCCGGGCGCGGTGCTGATCACCGGTTCGGTCCGCGCCCCCGACGTGCCTCGGAACGTTCCCATCACCCGGGCCTACAATTCGATCTACGTGATCGACCACGACGGCACCGTGCTGTCGGTCTACGACAAGCTCCATCTGGTCCCGTTCGGCGAGTTCCTGCCGTTCCAGACTCTGCTGGAGCGGATCGGGCTCGAGCAGCTGACGCGGGTGCAGGGCGGTTTCATCCCGGGCACGGCGCGACGCAATCTGGACGTGCCACACGCTCCGCGTGTTCTTCCTTTGATCTGCTACGAGGCGATCTTTCCGAGTGACAGCGTGCCGAGCGAAGAACGCCCGGGCTGGATCGTCAACTTGACCAACGACGGCTGGTTCGGCATTTCGACCGGTCCTCATCAGCATCTGCAGCAGGCGCAGTGGCGCGCGATCGAGCAAGGACTTCCATTAGTTCGATCTGCGAACACCGGCATCTCTGCAGTGATCGATCCTGTCGGCCGTATCGTTAAGCAATTGCCACTCGGTGCAGAGGGCGTGCTGGATTCCGCGCTGCCTGTTGCGTTGCAGCCGACAGTCTATGCAAAGCTCGGCGACATTCCGGTTGCGATTCTGTTAGTGATCGCCCTGAGCACCGTCGTTCGCAGACGTGTTGCTCAAAAGCTTCCCTGACGACAGCAAGATCTCGATTCTTTCCGGGTCCGTAAGATTTTTTTTGACAAGCAAAACCCCAAGTGTTGACAGATAGCTGCTGCAATTCGCATTCTCGCGCGGCAGCATGAGCCGTCCAGATCGTTGCTCGGCCGTCTTCGTTAGTACGCATGCGAACAGAAATTGACGGTGTGAGCGCCTGAGGCATACTGCGACCGCCTCGTTCCGAGGCCCATTCTAAGGAGTTGAGAGATGTCGACGAAAGCGCCCAACCCTGTTGACAAGCATGTCGGCAGCCGGGTGCGGATGCGCCGTATCATGTTGGGCATGAGCCAGGAAAAACTTGGTGAGGCTCTCGGACTCACGTTCCAGCAGATACAGAAGTACGAAAAAGGCACCAATCGAGTCGGCGCCAGCCGGATTCAGCAGATCTCGGAGGTTCTGCAGGTCCCGGTCTCCTTCCTGTTCGAAGGGGTCCCGAGTGGCGGGACCAACGGTGAAGCTTTCGGCGAAGGCGCTTCGCCCGCCTATGTGTCTGATTTCCTGGCAACCTCAGAAGGACTGGCGTTGACCCGCGCATTCACGCGGATCCACGATTCAAAGCTTCGTCGCAGCATCGTCGACCTGGTCGAGCAGATCGCTGATCGCGAAGCTCCGGAAGAAGGCTAGCTTATGCGCCGGCGCTGACATTCCTATCGCGATTTCCTCTCATATGAATGTCAGCGCCTCGGGGGGCCATTAGCAGAACGCGTTTTGCGAGCGTCGCGCTGGGCATGCAACGCTTCGCAGGACGAATGGGCCGATAGACAACTTCGATTGCGACCAATAGAGCGCGATGGCTCCCCTTCGGGAAACGCTATCGCGCTCTAAATCGTTTTATGCACATGTGGCCTGGAACTCCGGCGTCCCAGCCGCCAACCCGCCCTGCGACGCGCCAACGCGTCCACCGCCTGCTACCACTTCGTAACCATCGAGAACGATTTACAGCTATGACCACCAGCAGCAGCCCGTTCGATAGTCGCACAATTCTCGAAGGCATCCGCCAATGGGTCGAGATCGAGACCCCAACCGAGGCGCCTGATCAGGTCAACAAGCTGGCTTCCCTTGTCGCGGATGGCTATCGCGGGCTTGATGCCACGATCGAACGGATCGCCGGACGCGACGGCTGCGGCGACCATCTCATCGCGCGGTCGTCATGGGGACAGGCCGAGCCCGGAATTCTGGTCCTCAGCCATCTCGATACGGTGCACCCGATCGGGTTCATCGCGCGGCTGCCGTTTTCGGTCGACGGTGACGTCGCGTACGGTCCGGGGATCTACGACATGAAGGGCGGCGCGTATCTCGCCTTTCACGCCTTTCGTCAGCTCTGCGCAGGCGGTGAAAAATCGCCGCTCGGCATTACTCATTTGTTCGTCTCGGATGAAGAGATCGGCAGCCCGACCTCGCGCGCGCTGATCGAGGAGGAGGGCCGCAAGGCCAAATACGTCCTCGTCACCGAGCCGGCGCGTGACGGCGGCAAGATCGTGACCGGACGCAAGGGCGTGGCGCGGTTCGACGTGGCCATCCGCGGCGTGCCCGCGCATGCCGGCGCGCGTCCACAGGATGGACGCAGTGCGATCCGCGAACTCGCCAACGTCATCCATGCGCTCGAAGCGCTCAACGACCCCGCGCGCGGCATTACCGTGAATGTCGGCGTGGTGCGCGGCGGCACACGTCCCAACGTCATCGCAGAGGAAGCCCATGCGGAGGTGGATGCGCGGCTACCGACGCCAGCCGATGCAGAGGAAATCCTGCCCAAGATCCTGGGGCTGACCTCGCGCAGCGATGGCGTCACGGTTGAAGTCAGCGGCGAGGTGAACCGGCCGCCTTACGTCAAGGGCAACGCCGGCGCGGCCTTGTTCGAGCATGCGAAATCACTGGCCGAAGAGATCGGATTCGAGCTCGTCGACACCCACACGGGCGGCGGTTCCGACGGCAATTTCACCGCACCGTTCACGGCGACGCTCGATGGGCTCGGCGTCGACGGCAAGGGCGCGCATACGCATTACGAGCAGATGTACATCTCCTCGATCGAGCCGCGGACAAGGCTGCTCTACCGTCTCTATCAAACCCTGCGATGAGCACCGCGATCAACATGCCTGTCGACGACGATCACGCCAGCACCGAGGCCTTGCATGGTCAGGGCTCGTTCTTCGGCCGGCGCAAGGGCCACAAGCTGCGGGCGCATCAGGCCGGCCTGGTCGACAACCTGCTGCCGCACCTCGCGCTCGATCTCGCCGCGCCCGCGGAAGCCGTGCTGCCCACGCTGTACCATCCGCCGGTCGACGCGCTGCGGCTGGAGATCGGGTTTGGCGGCGGCGAGCATCTTGCCGCCGAAGCAAAGGCGTTTCCGACCACCGGCTTCATCGGCTGCGAGCCCTATGTCAACGGCATGGCCAAGATCCTGTCGGCCATCGAGGCCGACAACATCGGCAATATCAGGCTGCTGGCGGGCGACGCCGCCGAGCTGCTGGCCTGGCTGCCGCCGCAGTCGCTGCAGCGGATCGACCTGATCCATCCCGATCCCTGGCCGAAGCGGCGGCACTGGAAGCGGCGTTTCGTGCAGGATGCAACGGTCGCCGCGATGGCGCGCGTCCTGAAGCCCGGCGGCGAGTTCCGCTTCGTCAGCGACATCGCCGACTATTGCGCCTGGACGCTGTGGCATCTGCTGCGTTCGCCCGACTTCGCCTGGACGGCCGAGCGCGCCGACGACTGGCGCCTGCCCTGGCCGGGCTACACCATGACGCGCTACGGACGGAAGGCGACGCGCGAAGGCCGCGTCGCCAGCTATCTGATCTTCCGCCGGCGCTGACCGCTATGCCGGCGACGTCGTTCAATGTCGTGTCTTCCAGAACGCGACGATACGCTCGGCGGTCGATGGCAGCAGGCGCGCGTAGTTGACCCTGATCGCATCGATGTCGCGCTGCGCTGGCGCGCGTTTCGGTCCGAGGCGCAGCAGGATCAGTGCATGCACGGTGCGCCAGTCGAGCCCGATCGTGCGCCCCAGGATCAGAAGCGGATCGTGACGATCGCCCGACACCAGCCGGTCGAGCGTCGCGATCTTAAGTCCGGTCATTGCGGCGAGCGCCGCGATGACCTCTTCGTATTTGTGCTCGGATGCGAAGCGGAACAGCGCCGACTGGTCCAAGGCGTCGGCTTCATACAGCGACAGGATGGTCCGCTGCGCGGGCACGAAATTGCGCGTGCTGTTCGTTACGCGCGCCGCATCGGCAAGCTCGGCGAGAGCCTGCTTGATCCTCGCCTGCTTGTCCGGCCGCACGACATCGAACAGCCGCCGCCTGACGACATCGAGCGAGCCGACCAGCAGTTGTTTCAGATGATCGTCGGAAACATCGTCGCGCCGACCGACCGTGAGGGTCAGCACGCCGTCGGAACTCGCGCGGTGGATCAGCGCGGCGTAGCCGCGCGGGGAAAACGCTGCGCCATCATTGGCAGCGGTCCGCCGCACCACGTCGCGATCACCACGGCGCACCAGCACGTCCGTCATATCAGCCGACAGGCGCGGCCGCTCCGCCATCGCGAGCAGATGACCCTGGCTCTTGTCGCGCGCAATAGTGATGAGCGCGGGATCGTCGAGCACGAGCGAGCGGCGCAACAGCGGACCCGCCACCGCAACCTCGTCGTCGCGCGCGAGCCGGCCGACGACGGCACGTGGCGCCCTGAGGAGCCGCGACAACCGCTCCGCCAGATCGATCCGCGTCGGCAGATCCGCGAACGGGACCAGATCGATCAGGAGACCGTCGAACAGATTGATGTGCTCGGGACGCAGCTTCGTCGCATCCTCGAAGAACAGGTCGGCGATGCGGCGCGTGGCCTCGAGGCCGCGTTCAGCATTGCCATGCCTGACGATCCCGCCGAGGCCGGGGATCAGCGCGGTAGCGGGGGTCATGACGTCTACTCGATACGCAACACGACACGTTTCCGTCCGCTCCGCTCCTTGCGGCATGACGACGGGGCGAAAAGCGCGAACTCAGCTCATTTTTAAGCGATCTTGGTGAATGAAGGGTTAGACCCTGCGGCATTCACCCGTTGCCGGTCGGGGAAAACGATCCGATCCGCGGTCTCGGCGCGGAGTGAATTCCCGGTTCCAGGCCCCGTTTGAGCCGACACGACCCTTGCCGTCAGGCGGCAAAGCGGCTATATGAGCGCCATCAAACATCATCTCATATACGATCGCGTAGTGAGGGTGGGCCCTTCCGGACCCGCTCTTTTTTGTTACCTGGATCGCTCCGCCGTGGGCGGGATCGGTCCGGTGAGCGCGATCGAACAGGCCCCACGGCCCATCCAAGCAAGACACGCGATCGACGCCTCGATGACGGAACCTACGTTCGCAGCCGCTGACACCGACCTCCTGACCGAGCCCCGTCTCGTCGTCGAGCCGGGCGTTGCGGCGCGCGTGGCGGCGGTGGCCGACCCGGTGCTGCAGGGAATGGGGTACCGCCTGGTGCGGATCCGCATTTCGGGCGAAGGTGGTTGCACGGTCCAGGTGATGGCCGAGCGTCCCGACGGCACGATGCAGATCGAGGATTGCGAGGCGGTGTCGCGGGCGCTGTCGCCGGTGCTCGACATCGCCGACCCGATCGACCGCGCCTACCGGCTCGAGATCTCCTCGCCGGGCATCGACCGGCCGCTGGTCCGCCGTTCCGATTTCGAGCGTCACATCGGTCATCTCGTCAAGATCGAGATGGCGGTGGCGCATCAGAACCGCAAGCGCTTCCGCGGCATCATCGCCGGCGTGGAAGGCGACGGCGTGCGCATCACCCGCGATGACGTGGCCAAGGACCAGGAGCCGGACGTCGTGCTGCCGATGGCCGACATCGGCGACGCCAAGCTGGTGCTGACCGACGAGCTGATCGCCGAATCCATGCGCCGCGGCAAGGCCGCCGAGCGCGAGAAGAAGCGCGACCTCGGGCTGGCGCCACCGTTGGCGCCGCACGCCAAGCCGGCGGCCCAGGCCAAGCCAAAACCGAAATCCAAGGACAAGCAGCCGGTCAAGAAGCCGCTGCCGACCAACACCAAGAAACATCGCCTCGCCGCCGACCGCGCGCGCAGAGGCGAGATCGATCCTGATTAGAGGAGATTTGAGCCATGGCCGTCAGCGCCAACCGGTTGGAACTGCTGCAGATCGCCGACGCCGTCGCACGCGAGAAGTCGATCGACCGCGGCATCGTGATCGCTGCCATGGAAGACGCGATCGCCAAGGCCGCCCGCGCTCGTTATGGCAGCGAGACCGACGTTCACGCCGAGATCGATCCGAAGAAGGGTGAGCTGCGGCTGTCGCGCCACATGCTGGTGGTCGAGAAGGTCGAGAACCCCTCCAACCAGATCTCGCTGGATGATGCCCGCCGCGCCAATCCGGGCGCGCAGATCGGCGACACCATCGCCGACACCCTGCCGCCACTGGAATATGGCCGCATCGCCGCGCAGTCGGCCAAGCAGGTCATCGTGCAGAAGGTGCGCGAGGCCGAGCGCGACCGGCAGTATCAGGAGTTCAAGGACCGCATCGGCGACATCGTCAACGGCGTCGTCAAGCGTGTCGAATATGGCAGCGTGATCCTCGACCTCGGCCGCGGCGAGGCCATCATCCGCCGCGACGAGATGTTGCCGCGCGAGGTGTTCCGCAACGGCGACCGCGTCCGCGCCTATGTGTTCGACGTCCGCCGCGAGACCCGCGGCCCGCAGATCTTCCTGTCGCGCACCCATCCGCAGTTCATGGCCAAGCTCTTCGCGCAGGAAGTGCCGGAAATCTATGACGGCATCGTCGAGATCAAGGCGGTCGCTCGCGACCCCGGCTCGCGCGCCAAGATCGGCGTCGTGTCGCGCGATTCCTCGGTCGATCCGGTCGGCGCCTGCGTCGGCATGCGCGGCTCGCGCGTGCAGGCCGTGGTGAACGAGCTGCAGGGCGAGAAGATCGACATCATCCCGTGGTCGCCCGACATCGCGACCTTCGTGGTCAACGCGCTGGCGCCGGCTGAAGTCGCCAAGGTCGTCATCGACGAGGACCGCGAGCGCATCGAGGTCGTGGTGCCCGACACCAACAACCAGCTCTCGCTCGCCATCGGCCGCCGCGGCCAGAACGTCCGCCTCGCCTCGCAGCTGACCGGCTGGGACATCGACATTCTGACCGAGCAGGAGGAATCGGAGCGCCGTCAGGCCGACTTCGAGAATTCCACGCGCGTATTCATGGAATCGCTGAACGTCGACGAGGTCGTCGGCCAGCTGCTGGCGTCCGAAGGCTTCACCTCGGTCGAGGAGCTCGCTTTGGTCGACCTCAAGGATCTCGCCGGCATCGAGGGCTTCGACGAGGAGACCGCGACCGAGCTGCAGACCCGCGCCCGCGAATTCCTCGAGCAGCAGGAAGCGGAGCTCGAGGCCAAGCGCAAGGAGCTCGGCGTCGAGGACGCGGTGAAGGACGTGCCCGGCGTGACCACCAAGATGCTGGTCAAGTTCGGCGAGAACGACATCAAGACGGTCGAGGACCTCGCGGGCTGCGCCACCGACGATCTGGTCGGCTGGACCGAGCGCAAGGAGGGCGGCGAAGCCACCAAATTCGCCGGCATTCTCGACGGTCTCGATGTCTCCCGCGACGACGCCGAAGCCATGGTGATGCAGGCCCGCGTCAAGGCCGGCTGGATCAGTGAGGCTGACCTCGCCAAGGCCGAAGCCGAACCCGAGCATGAGGACGAAGCAACCGAAGGACAGCCCGCCTGACCCGTTTGGCTCGCCCCATGGACGGCACGATGACCCCCACCCTGACCCAGCTCGCTTGAGATGAGGAGCCGCATCACCGCATGCTCGCTTTGGCCGACCCCGAGCTGGACAATGGACCGCGGACCGAGAAGTCCGCGACCATGCGCATGTGCGCGGTCAGCCGCGACGTGCGGCCGATCGGCGAGCTGATCCGCTTCGTCGTCGGCCCGTCGGGCGAGGTCGTGCCCGACATCAAGCGCAAGCTGCCCGGTCGGGGATTGTGGATCACCGCCTCGCGCCAGGCGGTTGCGGAGGCGGTGCGGCGTCACCATTTCAGCCGAGGCTTCAAGACCAACGTCCGCGTCCCGCCGACCCTTGCCGAAGACCTGGAAGCCTTGCTGGCCCGCAGCGCGATCGAAGCGCTGGGGATTGCCGCCAAGGCCGGCCAGGTCGTCTCCGGTTTCTCCAAGGTGGAAGCGGCGCTGTCGCAGCGGCAATCGCGGTCGACATTGGCTGCCCTCGTCCATGCCGCGGATGGCGCAGCCGACGGGATCCGCAAGCTCGACGCGCTGGTGCGGCCGAACGACGGGGACCAGGGTCAAGCCCCGACAATTCCGATCATCTGCTGTCTCACTTCGGCAGAATTGGATTTGGCACTTGGGCGCTCAAATGTGATACATGCTGCCGTGCTCGCAGGCCCGGCGAGCAGGACATTCCTGTCGCGCAGCCAGACACTGGTCCGATACCGGTCGGCCGACGCTGACAAGATTGCCGGAACCGCGGCCACGAAATCTGCTTCGACTTCGAAGACATAGCACTTTGAAGCCATAGCTACGAAGACATCGCGACGATTGCACGAATGAGACGGTGCGGTAGCCCGCACGCTGGTAACGAGATTAGGACGACTGAATGGCCGACAACAACACTCCGGGCGACAAGAAACTGAGTGTCCCGAGCAAGACCTTGACGCTGAAGCCGCGCGTCGAGACCGGCACGGTACGCCAGAGCTTCCCACATGGCCGGAGCAAGCAGGTGGTGGTCGAGAAGCGCGGCAAGCGCCGCGTCGGCGATGGGGGGCCCGATGCTCCGCATGCGCCGGAGCCGACCGTCGCCAAGGCGCCGCCGCCCCCGCCATCGCCGCGCTCATCCGGACCGCGCCCATCCGGCTCGTCGCAGCGCGGCGGATCCGGGGTCGTGTTGCGCACCCTGACGGAGGACGAGCGGTCGGCCCGCGCCAGCGCGTTGGCCGATGCCCGCGTGCGCGACATCGAGGAACGCCGCCAGGCCGAAGAGGAAGCGCGCCGCCGTGCCGAGCGCGAAGCCGCCGAACGCGCCGAGCGCGAGGCTGCCGAGGCGCGCCGCAAGGCCGAGGAAGAGCGGCACCGCCACGAAGAGGAAGCCAAGCGCAAGGCCGAGCTCGAGGCCAAGAAGCGGTTCGGCGAAGGCGAGGCGCCCCGTCCGGCGACATCCGCGCCGCAGCCCGCGGCGACCGCACCGGCCCGCTCGACGCCCGCCCCCGGCAGGCCCGTCGGCGCACCGGGCAGCCGGCCGCAGCAGATTGGTGGTCCGAGCTCGCGGCCCGGCGGCGCTCAGCCGGCGGGCGCACGCCCGGCCGGCGCCCGTCCTGCCGCCGGCGGTCCGCTCGGCCGCGCGCCGGCGGCAGTTGCCGCCGGTCCGGACGAGGATGAGGGTCCGCGCCAGATCCGCAGGGGTCCCGGCGGAGCCGCACGTCCTGCACCGCCGCCGAAGACCACGCACAAGCCGGGTCCGCAGAAGCAGCGCGGCCGCCTGACGGTGGTCACGGCACTGACGGCCGACGATGTGCGCGAGCGCTCGATCGCCTCGTTCCGCCGCCGCACGCAGCGCCTGAAGGGCCATGCCGCCAACGAGCAGAAGGAGAAGCTCGTCCGCGAGGTGACGATTCCGGAAGCCATCACCATCCAGGAGCTGGCGAACCGCATGTCGGAGCGCGCGGTCGACGTGATCCGTCTGCTGATGCGCCAGGGCGCGATGCACAAGATCACCGACGTGATCGATGCCGACACCGCGCAGCTGATCGCCGAGGAGCTCGGCCACAGCGTCAAGCGCGTCGCGGCGTCCGACGTCGAAGAGGGTTTGTTCGACGTCGTCGACGATTCGACCGACACCGAGCCGCGCTCGCCGGTCGTGACCGTGATGGGCCACGTCGACCACGGCAAGACCTCGCTGCTCGACGCGCTGCGCCACGCCAACGTGGTCTCCGGCGAAGCCGGCGGCATCACCCAGCACATCGGCGCCTATCAGGTGACCGCGCCGGATTCCGGCAAGAAGATCACCTTCATCGACACGCCCGGCCACGCCGCGTTCACCGCGATGCGCGCCCGCGGCGCCAAGGTCACCGACATCGTGGTGCTGGTGGTCGCGGCCGATGACGGCGTGATGCCGCAGACGATCGAGGCCATCAACCACGCCAAGGCGGCGAAGGTGCCGATGATCGTCGCGATCAACAAGATCGACAAGCCCGACGCCCGTCCCGAGCGCGTCCGCACCGAGCTGCTCCAGCACGAGGTGCAGGTCGAATCGCTCGGCGGCGAGGTCGTCGACGTCGAGGTGTCCGCCAAGAACAAGACCAATCTCGATCGTCTGCTCGAGATGATCGCGCTGCAGGCCGACATCCTCGACCTCAAGACCAATTCGGACCGTCCGGCCGAAGGCACCGTGATCGAAGCCAAGCTCGATCGCGGCCGCGGCCCGGTCGCCACCGTGCTGGTTCAGCGCGGCACATTGCGGGTCGGCGACATCATCGTCGCCGGCGCCGAGATGGGCCGTGTCCGCGCGCTGATCTCCGACCAGGGCGAGACCCTGCAGGAGGCCGGTCCGTCGGTGCCGGTCGAGGTGCTCGGCTTCAACGGTCCGCCGGAAGCCGGCGATCGTCTCGCCGTCGTCGAGAACGAAGCCCGTGCCCGCCAGGTCACCAGCTATCGCGCGCACCAGAAGCGCGAGAACGCGGCAGCCTCGATCTCCGGCATGCGCGGTTCGCTCGAACAGATGATGTCGCAATTGAAGACTGCGGGCCGCAAGGAATTCCCGCTGGTCATCAAGGCCGACGTGCAGGGCTCGCTGGAAGCCATTCTCGGCTCGCTGGAGAAGCTCGGCACCGAGGAGGTCGCCGCCCGCATCCTGCATGCCGGCGTCGGCGGCATCAGCGAGTCCGACGTGACGCTGGCCGAAGGCTTCAACGCCGCGATCATCGGCTTCTCGGTACGAGCCAACAAGGAAGCGGCCGCGCTCGCCAAGCGCAACGGCATCGAGATCCGTTACTACAACATCATCTACGACCTCGTGGATGACGTGAAGAAGGCGATGAGCGGTCTCCTGGCCCCCACGCTTCGGGAAACCATGCTCGGCAATGCGCAGATCCTGGAGGTGTTCAACATCTCCAAGGTCGGCAAGGTCGCCGGCTGCCGCGTCACCGACGGCACCGTGGAGCGCGGCGCCAATGTCCGCCTGATCCGCGACAACGTCGTGGTTCACGAGGGCAAGCTGTCGACCCTGAAGCGCTTCAAGGACGAAGTGAAGGAAGTGCAGGCCGGCCAGGAATGCGGCATGGCCTTCGAGAGCTACGGCGACATGCGTGTCGGCGACGTCATCGAGTGTTATCGCGTGGAGACCATCCAGCGCTCGCTGTAAGTCCGAATCCTACAGAGCGCGCTGCAATTCGAGTGAGCAGCGATTCCGTGCGCATGCGGAATCGCTGCGTCCCTTGAACTTAACGAAGCGTCGTTGAACTCAATCAGAATGATCCTCTCGCCCGTGCTCACGCCGGGCGACGATCCATTGGATTTTTGAAAAATGCCTCGCCATCACCAGAGGGGAAGCGCCGCTTCCGGCGGCTCGCAGCGTCAGTTGCGCGTGGCCGAGACCGTGCGTCACGCTGTCGCCGACATTCTCAGCCACGGTGACGTGCACGACCCGGACCTGGAGGGACACATCATTACGGTGCCCGAAGTCCGCATGTCGCCCGACCTGAAGCTCGCCACGATCTACATCATGCCGCTCGGCGGACAGGATACGGACGTCGTGCTCGCTGCGCTGGAGCGCAACAAGAAGTTCCTGCGCGGCGACATCGCGCGGCGCGTTAACCTGAAATTTGCACCTGACATCCGCTTCCGCGTCGACGAGCGATTCGACGAAGCGGAACGGATCGAGAAATTACTGCGAACACCCGCGGTGCAGAGAGACCTCAATTCGGATTCGGAAGAGAGCTGATGACCATTCCCCCCGAAACCGGCACTGTCGACGCGCCGAGCGCCGAACCGACCGCCGCCAAGACGATCCATTCTGCCGACGGACGCCCGCCGCGCGACAACAACGATCCGCGCAACAAGCAGCGCCAAGGAAACGGTCAGGGCAACCAGCCACGCCGCGATCGCCGCGACGTCCATGGCTGGGTCGTGCTCGACAAGCCGATCGGCATGACCTCGACCCAGGCCGTGGCGGTGGTGAAGCGCCTGTTCCAGGCCAAGCGCGCCGGCCATGCCGGCACGCTCGATCCGCTCGCCTCCGGCGGCCTGCCGATCGCGCTCGGCGAAGCCACCAAGACCGTCCCGTTCGTGATGGACGGCCGCAAGCGCTACCGCTTCACCGTGACCTGGGGCGAGGAGCGCGATACCGACGACACCGAAGGACGGGTCGTCGAGACCAGCCACAGCCGGCCGGATGCCGCGGCGATCCGGGCGCTGCTGCCGCAATTTACCGGCCGGATCGAGCAGACGCCGCCGCGCTATTCCGCGATCAAGGTCCAGGGCGAGCGCGCGTATGATCTCGCCCGCGACGGCGAGGTCGTCGAGCTCCAGCCGCGCCCGGTCGAGATCCATGAACTGACCCTCGTCGACCAGCCCGACCCGGACCATTCGGTGTTCGAGGCGGAATGCGGCAAGGGAACCTATGTCCGGGCGCTGGCCCGCGACATGGGCCGCCTCCTCGGCTGTTACGGCCATATCAGCGCGCTCCGGCGGACCCTGGTGGGTCCGTTTACCGAGAACGACATGATTCCGCTGGAACAGTTGGAGGCTTTGTGCAATAGAGCCGCGTCCGGTGAGGGAAGCCTCGCCGACGCACTCTTGCCCGTTGAGACCGCGCTGGACGACATCCCGGCACTGGCCGTCACTCGGGCTGATGCGGCAAGGCTCCACAGGGGCCAGGCCGTCTTGTTGCGCGGACGGGATGCGCCCAATAGTAGCGGCACAGTCTATGTCACGGTCGCAGGCCGCCTTCTGGCGCTTGCCGAAATTGGCAATGGCGAACTCATCCCCAAGCGCGTGTTCAACCTGACCGGACTGACTGCCAGCTCCGGTCGCAACGAAAGAGACTGACGATGTCGGTGACCGCAGAGCGCAAGGCGGAAATCATCAAGGCGAATGCCACCAAGGCCGGTGATACCGGTTCTCCCGAGGTGCAGGTTGCGATCCTCTCGGAACGCATCAACAACCTGACCAGCCACTTCAAGACCCATGGCAAGGACAACCACTCCCGCCGCGGCCTCCTGAAGCTGGTCTCGACCCGCCGTTCGCTGCTGGACTATCTGAAGAAGAACGACGAGGCGCGCTACAAGGCGCTGCTCGAGAAGCACAACATTCGCCGTTGAGCTTCGACTGGGAATGAGCGCGCGCGGTGTTGCGCGCGTTGATGGCATGATGCCGAGGACGCCGCTTCGATCGCGGCGTTCGCGAATCCGGGATCATGCGGTCTGGCTGGATCTGGAGAGAGGCAGATACGCTCTTCGACTGATCCTGCCCGGACCGTGCGGTACGCCTCAGCAGCAATCCGGCCGCTGGGCGTGACGGGCAAGGTGCCCGTTACTTACGAGAAGGATGGACGCCATCCGAAATAAGAAAACCATGGCAGGATCGCAGGGCGCTGATCGCAATCCAGCGCCCTGCAATCTTGCGCATGGTTTTTTTGTTTCTGCGGGGTCCGCCTTCGATCATCTCATGAAAGAAGATACCCATGTTTACCAAGCATTCCGTCGAGATCGACTGGGGCGGGCGTCCGCTCAAGCTTGAAACCGGCAAGATCGCCCGCCAGGCGGACGGCGCCGTCGTCGCCACCTATGGCGAGACCGTCGTGCTCGCCACCGTCGTCGCCGCCAAGGCGCCGCGCGAAGGCGTCGACTTCCTGCCGCTGACGGTCGACTACCAGGAAAAGACGTACGCTGCGGGGCGCATTCCCGGCGGCTATTTCAAGCGCGAGGGCCGTCCGACCGAGAAGGAGACGCTGGTCTCCCGCCTGATCGACCGCCCGATCCGCCCGCTGTTCGTCGACGCCTGGCGCAACGAGACCCAGGTCATCGTGACCGTGCTGTCGCACGACATGGAGAACGATCCGGACATCGTGGCGCTGGTCGGCGCGTCGGCCGCGCTGACGCTGTCGGGCGTGCCGTTCAAGGGCCCGATCGGCGCCGCCCGCGTCGGCTTCGCCAATGACGAATACATCCTCAATCCCACCCTCGACGAGATGGCCGACACCCAGCTCGACCTGGTCGTCGCCGGCACCTCGGACGCCGTGCTGATGGTGGAATCGGAGGCCAAGGAGCTCAACGAGGACATCATGCTCGGCGCGGTGATGTTCGGTCACCGTCACTTCCAGCCGGTGATCAATGCGATCATCGAGCTCGCCGAGAAGGCCGCCAAGGAGCCGCGCGACGTCGCGATCATCGACAACGGCGCGATCGAGAAGGAGATGCTTGGGATCGCCGAGCAGGACCTGCGCAAGGCCTATGCGATTCCCGTGAAGCAGGAGCGCTACGCCGCCGTCGGCGCCGTCAAGGAAAAGGTGATGGCGCACTTCTTCCCGGAAGGGCAGGAGCCGAAATACGACAAGCTCCGCCTCTCCGGCGTGTTCAAGGAGCTGGAAGCCAAGATCGTTCGCTGGAACATCCTGGACACCGGCAAGCGCATCGACGGCCGCGACGCCAAGACCGTGCGCAACATCGTCTGCGAAGTCGGCGTGCTGCCGCGCGCTCACGGCTCGGCGCTGTTCACCCGCGGTGAGACCCAGGCGCTGGTCGTGACCACGCTCGGCACCGGCGAGGACGAGCAGTACATCGACGCGCTGTCGGGAACGTACAAAGAGACGTTCCTGCTGCACTACAACTTCCCTCCCTACTCCGTCGGTGAGACCGGCCGTCTCGGCGGCACCAAGCGTCGCGAGATCGGCCACGGCAAGCTCGCCTGGCGCGCCATCCACCCGGTGCTGCCGCCGCACCACGAGTTCCCCTACACCACGCGCGTGGTGTCGGAGGTGACGGAGTCGAATGGCTCGTCGTCGATGGCCACCGTCTGCGGCTCGTCGCTGGCGCTGATGGATGCCGGTGTGCCGCTGAAGCGGCCGACCGCGGGCATCGCGATGGGCCTGATCCTCGAAGGCAGCCGCTATGCGGTTCTCTCCGACATCCTCGGCGACGAGGACCATCTCGGCGACATGGACTTCAAGGTCGCGGGCACCGAGAGCGGCATCACCTCGCTGCAGATGGATATCAAGATCGAGGGCATCACCGAGGAGATCATGCGGGTTGCGCTGGGCCAGGCCCGCGACGGCCGCATCCACATCCTGGGCGAGATGTCCAAGGCGCTGACCGCCGCGCGTGCCGAGCTCGGCGAATACGCGCCGCGCATCGAGACCTTCAAGATCCCGACCGACAAGATCCGCGAAGTGATCGGCACCGGCGGCAAGGTGATCCGCGAGATCGTCGAGAAGACCGGCGCCAAGGTCAACATCGAGGACGACGGCACCGTCAAGGTCGCCTCCAACGACGGCGAGGCGATGAAGGCCGCCATCAAGTGGATCAAGTCGATCGCCTCCGATCCGGAGGTCGGCCAGGTCTATGACGGCACCGTCGTCAAGGTGATGGAGTTCGGTGCCTTCGTGAACTTCTTCGGCACCCGCGACGGCCTCGTGCACATCTCGCAGCTCGCCGACAAGCGCGTGCAGAAGACCTCCGACGTCGTCAAGGAAGGCGACAAGGTCAAGGTCAAGCTGCTCGGCTTCGACGACCGCGGCAAGACCAGGCTGTCGATGAAGGCGGTCGACCAGACCACCGGCGAGGATCTCGAGGCCAAGCAGAAGGACGCGCCCGCCGAGGCGCGCGAAGCCGCCGGCGAGTAAAGCCGGCGCACCCTTCGAATGAAATACAAAGGGCGGCTTTCGGGCCGCCCTTTTTTGTTGTCCTATTGGTCGCGCACCCGCACGCGTCCCAGGTCACGGCTGCGGATGCAGAGGCCAAGCCGTCACCTCGCTTCAGGTCACCACACATGCTCCATCCTATCATCCGCCCTGCCCGCCCGGACGAATACGACGCCGTCGCCAGGCTCTGGATGGAGAGCTGGTGCTCGACCGGATTGGAGACCCCGAGCGAGAGGCTGCTCGCGCTCCTCAGGGAGCGCGTGCCGCGTGAAATTGCTGGCGGCTGGAGCCTGTATGTCGCCGACGACGGCGGCCGCCTCGCCGCGATGCTCGCGATCAACGTCCCCACGCTCTATCTCGACCAGCTGATGATCGCCCCGTCCCATCAGGGCCGCTCGCTCGGCCGCCGGCTGCTCACCTTCACCCGCGAGCTGCTGCCGGACGAAGTGTGGCTGCGCTGCGCAAAGGGCAATGACAAGGCTTGGCGCTGGTATGAGCGCGAGGGCTTCGTGCTGGAAAAGGAGGAAGCCGACCCGCTGCACGGCCGGATCATGAAATATTATCGATGGAAGCGTGACGGTCAGGCGGCGGGCTCCTGATCGCAGGGCGTGCAAGTGCAGATCTTACGCGTGGCGACCGGAAACCATTGCGTGCGCCTTCGCAGGCGAACTAAGTTCGAGTTCGCGACGACCTCGCATTCTCGAACCGTACCCATGTCCGTGCCGCTCCTGTCGATCCGCCGCCTTGCGCTCGTCGCCCTCGCCGCTGCCTTCGCAACCGGGGCTTGGGCCCAGGCTCCGTCAACAACGGCGCCCAAGGCCGCGCCCGCGGTCAAGAAACCCTCCGGAAAGACAAAGGCGATGGCGAAACCAGGCGCCATCGAAAGCGGTCCGTGCCGTCTTGGCGTCATTTCCGCACTCGGCGACCAGCTCGCCGTCAGCAAGTTCGGTCTCACCGTGTTTGAAACCGAAGAGGACGAAGTCACGTTGCCGGGATGGGGACTGGACGACCTCGCCATGGCGCGCGTGCGCGCGGCTACCGGCGGCGATCCGACCGTGCGCAGGATCGGCTATCCGAAAGGCGCGTTCGAGGTCTACTACCACCCGACATCGCGCTTCCTGCCCGATCCGAAGGAGAGCCTGACCGCGATCGTGCGCAACGTCACGACGAATGCGGGCTGCGCGCGCTATCTCGTCGTCACCAGGTTCGAGACGACCATTCCCAACACCACCCTGAGGCTCAGAGGCATCGGCGCCTACAATCAGGGGGTCGGATCGATCCTCAGGCACTCGCATCTGTTTGCGAACGTCAACATCACGCTCATCGACGGCCAGTCCTACGAGAAGATCAGCTCGTTCTCGGCCGACACCGGCGCCAGGCTTGCCGAGACCATGAGGCTCACCGAAGACCCTCTCAACAAGCTCGACAATGGCGACTTCCCCGAGCCTCTCGCGGCTGCGGCCTCCAGCACCGTCCTGCGCGAGCGGCTGCGCACCCTGGTCGCGGCGAAGCTCGATCGCGACCTGCCAAGCTATCTGAAGATCGAATGATGCGGGCGCAGACTTCGGACGACTCGAACGAATTCTCTTCGAGCTCCCTTGGCTTGATCCTTTTCCTCCCTGCGACGAGTTCTCCCAGTGACCATCTCTCGCCGATTTGCTGCGCTCATCATTGCCATGCTCTGGTCCTCCACCAATGCCCTGGCGCAATCGGCCCCGGCGCCGCTGAATGCCAAGCCCGCGAAGCCAGCAGGCAGCAATGCCAAGGCCGCCAAGCCGACGACGGCCCACCGCGAGGGCGGACCGTGCGAGGTCGGGGTGATCGCCGCGCTCGGCGATGTCTTCACGGTGCAGAAGAACGGCATGACCCGCCTGGGCAACGAGTACGCCGAAGTGCCGGTGCCCTGGGGCTTCGACGACGTCGTCTACGCCCGTGTGAAGGCAGCCGCGGGTGATGCCGGAATCCGCCGCATCGGCGTCCCCAAGGGAGCATTCGATCCGTTCTATCAGTCGCCCCCAATCAAGGCTGAGAACGGGAAGCTCACGCCCATCGTCAGGAAGGTGGCCGGCTCGGCGGGGTGTGCTCGTTACCTCGTGATCACGCGCCGGACCGACAGCGAACCGTCGACAAACGACGAGGTCACCGGCGTCGGTGTCATCAACAGGGGCGAGGGATTTGGCCGGATCAGCCACGTCTTCATCATGCTCGATATCCAGCTCTACGACGGGGCGACGTTCGAGACGCGCGAGCCTGGCATGAGCTCGAAGTCGCTGCTCTCACGGCTGACCTCCGGCGTCGGCCCGCCGTCTCACGCCGGAGACGTCGACAACTCCGCATTCCCCGCCTCGCCGCCAGAGGCTGCGAACAACAATGTGCTGCGTGACATGGCGCGTTCGATGCTCAAGTTCCGGCTCGACCAGCGCTTGCCGGCCTATTTCGGGCGCGAATAGAACGACGAGCTCAGGCGCGTCACAGCCTGATCTTCAGCACCGCGTGGCCCGACTGCTGGACGAGACCCGACGATGTCGCGTTGATGCCGTAGCGGATGCTGAGGTCGAGCCGGTCGTTGCCGGCGGCCACAAGACCAAGGCCCGCCGAATAGATCCATGGCGACAGGCCGAGGCCATGGGTGACAAAGCTCTCGCCGCCGCCCGAGAACGCCGCGCTGATCTGCAGCGGCTGATTCAGCGCGTTGTAGCCGACGCCGATATCGCTGGTCAGACGAATCTGCCTGGTGGGCGCGTAGACAGCTTTCAGCTGCGCCGTCGTCACGAGCTCCTGATAGATCTGAGGATCGACGTTGAGGCTGAAACCGCCGGCACCGTTCTCGCCGTAGGAATTGCTGCGAACCGTGCCGTAGTCCAGGCGCAGTGCTGGAACGAGGGCGAAGCCATCTTGCAGCGGAATGCGCGTCTTGATGCCTGCGCCGGCATGGCCGCTGTAGGAACGATAGCTGCCGCCGGCGGATGCACCCATGAAGCTCAGCGACCGGTTTTCGCCGTTATCGCTCAATCCGCCATCGAGCTGATAGTCGAAGGTGACATCACGGGTGATCGCGTAGGCCCCATAGAGACCGAGCTGATAGGAAGCGAGACCGAGACGATTCGGCACGGCGGCGTCGCTTCCGGTGATCGTGTGATGAGAATAACCGAGAACGCCGCCAATGATGGCGCGGGACGAGACTGCGACGTCGGCGCCCAACGCCAGACCGCCGCCGGAGGCGTCATAGCCGGGAACGCCATCGCGCCCCGCCTGCTGCGCGGTGCCGCCGAGGGGCTGCATCCAGACATTGCGACCAGCGGCCCAGCCGATGCTGCTGACATCATCGAGCCTGTTGGTCATCGTCTGCCGGAACACCTGCTGGCTGACATGGGTCGCCTGCGAGGCCGCCCCGGTCAGCACCGGCAACGTCTGCTTCACGGCGGCGCTGAGAGATGGACCGCTGAGATTATCAAGCGCGGCAAAGCCCGAGACCATCGATCCAGTCCAGCCGGCCGAGGTCATCGACAGCCGGTACAACACGTCAGCCGCTTCCAGGCCGACGCGGCCGCCTGCAGACCGCAGCGTTTCCGCGTAAGGCTGGATCAGCGACATCGTCGCCAGTCCTCCAGTCAAACTCCCGGTAAGATCGTAGGTCGACACCAGCATCTGCGCGCCCGCGGCGTTGCCGCTCGCCGTGCCATAGAGGCTGGTCAGGGTGCCGCGCGAGAGGGTGTTGAACAGCACGCTGCCCTCGGGCGTCACCGAGCCGAGCAGCGTGAAGCCCGCCGCGGCGCTGCCGGGCGGTGCGACGCCCGCACCCCAGAAATAGCCGTTCTGATAGCTCGTGATGACGAAACGGCCCGGCGCCTGCGTGCCGAACAATGTCGGACTGACGATCCGCCAGGGCGTGCCGGCGGTCCACGCCCATTGCGGCACGGAATTGGCCGGCACCGGTGCCGACGGCGGCGGCGTGAAGGTCGCGGGATCATAGGGCAGCATGTAGGCCCAATGCGTCACCAGCAGGCTGTCGCCGGTGATCATCTGCATTTCCATGCTGGTCACGCCGTTGACGTTGCGCATATAGCCAAGTCCGACCGTCACGGTGCCGCCGCCGGTCGGCGTGAACAGCATGGTGATCTGGCCGCTGGTGGTGACGAAGCCCTGGATGGTCGAGGTGTCCGTCAGCAGCGCCAGGCCGATCCTGAGCTGCGCGACGCTGGTCCCGGTGAAGGCGCCGTTGCTCGCGGTGCCCAAGGTCCACAACGTCTGGTCACCGATCGGGACCGGATTGGAGAAGCCGGTCTTCGGCGACATGTAAGCGAGCAGTTGCGCCGTCGGCACATACCAGTTCGTGTTGGAGATCGTGGAGTCCCAGACGCTCGATTGCGCCTGCGCCGGCCCGGCGTTCCCCGCCGCAAGCACAATGCCGGTCATCGCGCAGAGAGCGATGACGCGGGCCTTCGAACGCAGCATCAATCGCCCCCACGACTTGTCTTGCTGCCGGCGCGAGCGGCTGGCTGCCGGCCGCGGCCGATGCACCGGTCATGATGCATCGCAGCGTCGTCGCAACAACCAACAAGAGTTGCGCCAATGCTTCCTGATTAGCCGTTCAGGAACATTGTCTTCAACTGGGAAAATTTGGGTCGATCGGGGGACGGAGTCTCGCGTTCCCCTGATACCGCCGATGCGCGCGGAGGTCAGTCCGCCTTGAGATCCTCGGGGCGCGGCATCGAGATCACGTTGTAGCCGGAATCGACGTAGTGGATCTCGCCGGTGACGCCACCGGACAGCTCCGACAGCAGATAGAGCGCCGAGCCGCCAAGCTCCTCCAGAGTCACGCCGCGACCGAGCGGCGAGTGCTTCTGCTGGAACGCGAACATGAAGCGGGCATCGCCGATGCCCGAGCCCGCCAGCGTGCGCACCGGACCCGCCGAGATCGCGTTGACACGGATGCTGCGGCGGCCGTAGTCGGCGGCGAGATAGCGCACCGAGGCTTCCAACGCGGCCTTGGCAACGCCCATCACGTTGTAGTTCGGCATCACCCGGTTGGAGCCGTCGAAGGTCAAGGTGATCATGCTGCCGCCGCTCTCCGGCATCAGCTCGGCGGCGCGCTTGGCGATCTCGGTGAAGGAGAAGCAGGAGATCAGCATCGTGCGCGCAAAATTCTCGCGCGAGGTGTCGGCATAGCGACCCTTGAGCTCGTTCTTGTCGGAGAAGGCGACGGCGTGGACGATGAAGTCGAGCCCGCCCCAGGCCTCGCGGAGCGCCGTGAATACACTGTCGACGCTGGCAATGTCCTCGACGTCGCAGGACAGCACGTGCTTGACGCCGAGTTCGTCGGCCAGCGGACGGACGCGCTTGCCGAGCGCGTCGCCCTGATAGGTGAAGGCCATCTCGGCGCCATGCGCCGCCAGCGTCTTGGCGATGCCCCAGGCGATCGAATGGTCGTTGGCGATGCCCATGACCAGGCCGCGCTTGCCTGCCATCAGACCCTGCATGATGTCTCTCCTTCGTCATGCCGGGATCGGCCCAGCCAGGATGATCGTTCCGCCTTCGAGACGCCGATGGCCGGACATCGGTGCGAAGAATGAGCTTCGCGCTGCTGCCCGGCCATGATGCCGACGAAACCAGTGCTGTTGGAAATCTTAAGCGTCGAGCTGCTTGAACACCAGTGTCGCGTTGGTGCCGCCGAAGCCGAACGAGTTCGACAGCACGGTGCCGAGCTTGGCGTTATCGATGCGCTTGCGCACGATCGGCATGTCGGCGAAGGCAGGGTCGAGCTCGGTGATGTTGGCGCTCTCGCAGATGAAGCCGTTCTTCATCATCAGCAGCGAATAGATCGCTTCCTGGACGCCGGTGGCGCCGAGCGAGTGGCCGGTCAGCGCCTTGGTCGCCGAGATTGGCGGACATTTCTCGCCGCGGCCGAACACCTTCCGGATCGCCTCGATCTCCGGCGGATCTCCGGCGGGTGTCGAGGTCGCATGCGGATTGATGTAGTCGATCTTGGTCTTGACGGTCGACAGCGCGAGCTGCATGCAGCGCTCGGCGCCCTCGCCGGAAGGCGCAACCATGTCGTAGCCGTCGGACGTCGCGCCGTAGCCCACGATCTCGCCGTAGATCTTGGCGCCGCGCGCCTTGGCATGCTCGAGCTCTTCCAGCACGAGGACGCCGGCGCCGCCTGCGATCACGAAGCCGTCGCGCGTCACGTCATAGGGCCGCGACGCGGTCGCGGGCGTGTCGTTGTGCTTCGACGACATCGCGCCCATCGCGTCGAACAGCACCGACAGCGTCCAGTCGAGCTCCTCGCAGCCGCCGGCGAACATCACGTCCTGCTTGCCGTACTGGATCATCTCGTAGGAATTGCCGATGCAATGATTGGAGGTCGCGCAGGCCGAGGAGATCGAGTAGTTGACGCCCTTGATCTTGAACCAGGTCGCCAGCGTCGCCGAGGCCGTCGACGACATCGCCTTCGGCACGGCGAACGGACCGACGCGCTTCGGGCCCTTGGTGCGGGTGATGTCGGCCGCTTCCACCAGCGTGCGCGTCGATGGCCCGCCTGAGCCCATGATGATGCCGGTGCGGACGTTGGAGACGTCGGTCGGCTCCAGCCCGGAATCGAGGATCGCCTGCTCCATGGCGACATGATTCCAAGCCGCCCCCTCGCCGAGGAAGCGCATGGCGCGGCGGTCGACCACGTCGGCGGGATTCAGCGTCGGCGCACCTTGCACCTGCGAACGAAAACCAAGCTCGGCATATTTCTCAGCACGGGAGATGCCGGACTTCGCCTCGTACAGGCTGGCGAGCACCTCCTGGGTGTTGTTGCCGATCGATGAGACGATGCCCATGCCCGTGATGACAACCCGCCTCATGATGTCCGCCTCACTTTGCTCGTGTGTTCTGTTGCAGCCGTGCCTGCTGCACTGTCTGTGGTCGCAGCCCGCTGGTTCAAGTCGGCGCGGCGTCCTGCTTGAACAGGCCGACCTTCAGGTCCTTGGCGCGATAGATAATCTCGCCATCCATCGAAAGCCACCCGTCGGCAATACCGAGCACCAGCTTTGAGCGCATCACGCGCTTGATGTCGACATTGTACACAACCTTGCGCGCGGTCGGCAGAACCTGGCCGGAGAACTTGAGATCGCCGAGGCCCAGCGCACGGCCGCGCCCGGCGCCGCCGGTCCAGCCGAGGTAGAAGCCCACCATCTGCCACATCGCATCGAGGCCGAGACAGCCCGGCATCACCGGATCATTCTTGAAGTGGCAGCCGAAGAACCAGAGATCCGGCTTCACGTCGAGCTCGGCGCGGACGACACCCTTGCCGAACTCGCCGCCGGTCTCGGAGATCTCGACGATCCGATCGAACATCAGCATCGGCGGCAACGGCAGTTGCGCATTGCCGGGGCCGAACAGCTCCCCGCGGCCGCAGGCCAGCAGGTCCTCGTATTCATATGCGCTGCGCCGATCCAGCATGCTTGGTGGCCTTTCTCAACGATCCCCGGTGGAATTTGTGCCGCGCGACATGGACCCTTCCCGCGCGCCGCCCCCTTCCGCGCCGCGCTGGCCGGTCATCGCGTCGGCACGAAGGCTGGGCCATCGCACCTGGCGAACATGACCGCTGTCAGCGGCGGGCCTAACGACGCCTGGATTCGCGCACATGGCCATCACGGCCGCCGGCGCTCACCATGGCAGGGCAAATCGGGTCCGGGCGCTCTCTAACATAGAGGATTGCGGCGTCAATGCGCGTATCCAGGTAAATCGACGCGGGGCCCACGCCCGAACCGGGCGGTAAATGCAGTTTAGGGGCGTTCTAGATACGTTAGTTGCGATAAGCTTGCATCTGAATGGGTTTCTTCCTATATCGGTTACAGATGAGAGCGAATTGTGCGGTGCTTGAAGTGGATGTCAGCAACAACGCCTCGATGAGTGGTCATGACCGCGGCAGCCCGGATCTCGGGAACGGCCGGCAGCCAGCGCTCAACGGCTGCCCATGGCACGACGTCAACGAGATGCTGCAGGCGGCCGGGCTGCGTCCGACCCGCCAGCGCATGGCCCTTGGCTGGCTGTTGTTCGGCAAGGGTGCGCGGCATCTGACGGCGGAAATGCTCTACGAGGAAGCGACGCTGGCCAAGGTTCCGGTCTCGCTCGCCACGGTCTATAATACGTTGAACCAGCTGACCGATGCCGGCCTGTTGCGTCAGGTCAGCGTCGACGGCACCAAGACCTATTTCGATACCAACGTCACGGCCCACCATCACTTCTATCTCGAGAACAACCACGAGCTGGTCGATATCCCTGACCAGCATCTGGCGTTGTCGAAGCTGCCGGAGGCGCCCGAAGGTTACGAGATCGCCCGGATCGATATGGTCGTCCGGCTGCGCAAGAAGCGCTGAGCCTCCAGAACATCTTCATCGAGGCATCATGCCCGTACCCGCTGCGGGCATTTTTGTGTCGGGAGCGCGTCAGGATGGAGGTCGGCGCATTGCGCTGACCTGGGCCTTCAATTGACCTGTTCGTCGGCGTAGACGCCCCACAGCCGCTGCTGCTGGATCCAGCCTTCGAAACCATTGCCGAGCACGCGGCACCAGCCATTGCCGCATTTCTTCACCTGCGCGACGACGCCGGCCTGCAGCCGCGCCGTGACCGCGCTCGCCGCGTCGGCGCTCTCATAGATCGGGGCGAGATCGTCCTTGTTCTTCATCGTGACCACCGCCGTGCGGCGCCCCGACAGCAACGAATGATAGACCCACCCCTCCGAGCCCTCGGAATCGCGCACGCGGCGCCAGTTCTCATATTCCGCGGTGATCTCGACCGGCAGGCCGGAGCGCGTATAGACCCAGGCCACGTCGTTGTCCTTGGTCGGACCGGCGCGAACGTTCACATGATCCGACTTCAGGCTGACATAGCGCGGCACCGGCAGGCCGCTGGTGGTGAGAACGGAGTCCTTCGCCGCAACGCCCCCTCTGCCGACGGCAACGTCGAACAGACAGACCAGCAGCACCACGACTGCACCGAAACGCCACAACGTCAAATTACTCAACTCACTCTCCCTCGAAAGGACCGACGCGCGCTCCGATCAAAGCGGATTGCGTTGCGATCCTTCGCCCGATCCCCATCGAACTGCCCGGCTGCCCCCCTTCGTGCACAGAGAGGGCTTGCCGAAAGCGCCAGTCCCGACCCGCCGTTGGCTTCTTGTCTTGGCCCGGCCTTCTGCTAGACAGGACCGAACACAAGCGGCCAGGAAGCGCCTGAGAATCGCTCGCGAAGCCCTGTCAGGAACGGATCGGCCCACCTGCGAGATCCGACACGACCAGTCCAGGGAAGCGCCGCTCTCAGGCGACGACGGTAGTTTCGGCGAACCCGGTTAATGAGGTCTGAAGGATCTCATGAGAGCAGCACATGTCAGGTAGGAAAAAGCCCCTCGTCGTGGTGACACGCAAGCTGCCGGACTCGGTCGAGACCCGCATGCGCGAGCTGTTCGACGCCAGGCTCAATCTCGACGACGAGCCGTTGAGCCAGGAACAGCTCGCCGACGCCGTGCGCACCGCCGAGGTGCTGGTTCCGACCGTCACCGACCACATCAGCGCCGACATTCTCAATCAGCCCGATTGCAAGCTGCGCATGATCGCCAACTTCGGCAACGGCGTCGACAATATCGACGTTGCGGCGGCGGTGGCGCGCGGCATCACCGTCACCAACACGCCGAAGGTCCTCACCGAGGACACCGCCGACATGACCATGGCGCTGATCCTCGCGGTGCCGCGGCGGCTGATCGAGGGCGCCTCGATCCTGACCGAGGGCAAGAACTGGGCGGGCTGGTCGCCGACCTGGATGCTCGGCCACCGCATCGGCGGCAAGCGCTTGGGCATCATCGGCATGGGCCGCATCGGCCAGGCCGTGGCACGGCGCGCCCGCGCCTTCGGCCTGCAGATCCACTATCACAACCGCCGCCCGGTCGCTCCCGTGATCGCCGACGAGCTCGGCGCCACCTACTGGGAAAGCCTCGACCAGATGCTGGCGCGGATGGACATCATCTCGGTCAACTGCCCGCACACGCCGGCGACGTTCCATCTCTTATCGGCGCGTCGGCTGAAGCTGATCCGCAAGGACGCCTACATCGTCAACACCGCGCGCGGCGAGGTGATCGACGAGGAGACGCTGACGCGGCAGATCGAGGCCGGCGACATCGCCGGCGCCGGTCTCGACGTGTTCGAGCACGAGCCCGCGGTCAATCCGCGCCTGGTCCGCCTCGCCAAGGCCGGCAAGGTGACGCTGCTGCCGCACATGGGCTCGGCCACCATCGAGGGCCGCGTCGAGATGGGCGAGAAGGTCATCATCAACATCAAGACCTTCCTCGACAACCACCGCCCGCCGGACCGCGTGCTGCCGAGCATGTTGTAGGCCGATCGATCCGCCAGCCTCTTAGTCGGTGTCCCCGACGCGATCGCGCTGCACCTTGTCCACGACGGCAGCGGAGTGGGTGTCAAGCCCGGCACCTCATCACATGTGTCGTCCCCGCGAACGCGGGGACCCATACCGCGTGATATCTGAAACAGGCAGGCCGCACGTTCCGCGCATATCACCGAATGCGGTGGCTATGGGTTCCGGATCGGCGCCCGCCGACGCTCTCGCGTCGCCGGGCTTGTCCGGGACGACAACGGAGGACTTGGCGCGGTTCTCACCGCATTACGGCTTCTGATGCGCACCCAAATCCGCAATCACCGGCCCATCCCCGTTCAGCGGATTCGTCGGATCGCGGCCATAGCGCAGGGTCTCGAAGCGCATCGTCCGCGCGTCCAGCATCAGCAACCGGCCGACCAGGCCCTCGCCGAAGCCGACGATCTCGCGGATCGCCTCCAGGGCCATCATCGACCCCAGCATGCCGGCGAGCGCCCCCATCACGCCAGCCTCGGCGCAGGCGGGCACCGTGCCGGGCGGCGGCGGCTCGGGGAACAGGCAGCGATAGGTCGGATTAAACTGGCCCTTTTCGTTCCGCTCGTGCGCCCGGATCGTCGTCAGCGACGCATCGAAGGTGCCGAGCGCGCCGGTGATCAGCGGCTTCTCGGCCAGGAAGCAGGCATCGGAGACAAGATAGCGGGTGTCGAAATTGTCGGAGCCGTCGAGCACGAGATCATAAGCGCCGATCAGATCGAGGGCGTTGTCGGCATTGAGCCAGCTCCGATGCGCCATGACGCTCACATGCGGATTGAGCGCGTTGATGCGCTCGGCGGCGCTCTCGACTTTGGGTCTGCCGATGTCGGGGGTCGCATGGATGACCTGGCGCTGCAAATTCGACAGCGACACCACGTCATCGTCGACCACGCCTATCGTGCCGACGCCGGCAGCGGCGAGATACATCAGCGCCGGTGCGCCGAGGCCGCCTGCGCCGATCACCAGCACCGCGGCGCGCTTCAGCGCCGCCTGACCGGGACCGCCGACGTCGCGCAGCACGATGTGACGGGCATAGCGCTCCAGTTCTTCGTCGCTCAGCATCGTTGCACCGTCCTTCCGCTGCCGCACCGCTGTCAGCCCATTGTCGGCCCGTAGCGAAGACGGCGGATCTCCGCACTGAACCCTCGCCGGATTGTGACCGACCAAGCAGATGTGCTTATTTATGTCAGCGGCAAGAGCATCGGGATTTGTCATGAGACGGCTGGCCTCGGCAACCTTCATCTGCGCCATCGCCGCGTGCGCATCGGCGCAGGCACAGACGCCGCAGGGCGCGTTGCCGGGCGCCAAGCCCAAGCCCGTCGCGACCCAGCCGGTGCGCCCGGGCGTGCAGGCTCCCGCCGACACCGCCAATGCGATGAGCCAGGCCGAGCGGCTCGCGCTGCAATCCGATCTCGCCTGGGTCGGCCAGTACAATGGCGCGATCACCGGTGACGTCAGCGAGCGCATGGTCAACGCGATCAAGGAGTACCAGAAGCTCGCCGGCGGCAAGCCGACTGGCGTGTTGAACCCGCAGGAGCGCGCCGTCCTCGCCGACACCGCGCGCCGCAAGCAGGAAGGCGTCGGCTGGAAGCTCGTGACCGAACCGGTCAGCGGCGCACGGCTCGGCATTCCCACCAAGCTGGTGCCGCAACAGACCAGCGACGGCACCGGCTCGAAATGGACCTCGCCCACCGGCACCGTGCAGGTGGCGCTGTCACGCCGCAAGGAGGCCAACCCGGTTACCGCGACGCTCGCCGACCGCGAGAAGAAGGAGCCCGGCCGCACCGTCGATTACAGTGTGGTGAAGCCCGACTTCTTCGTGCTGTCCGGGCTACAGAACCTGAAGAAGTTCTACATTCGCGGCACCTTTCGGGGCGACGAGGTGCGTATCCTGACCATCCTCTACGATCAGGCCACCGAGAACACGGTCGACCCGGTGGTGATCGCGATGTCGAGCGCGTTCACCGCGTTTCCGTCGACATTGGCCGCGCAGCCCGCGCCACGGCGCAGCGTCGATTACGGCACCGGCATCATCGCGAGCCAGGACGGCGCCATCATCGCCGATCGCGAGGTCACCGACAGCTGCGTCGCGATCACCGTTCCCGGCTTCGGCCATGCCGAGCGCGTCGCCGAGGACAAGGAGCGCGGGCTCGCGCTACTGCGCATCTACGGCGCGCGCGGCCTGAAGCCGCTGGCGCTGTCGGGCGGCCATGCGAAATCGTCGGTCGACATCGTCGGCATCGCCGATCCGCAGAGCCAGGGCGGCGGTGCCGCGATCAGCACCGTCAAGGCCCAGCTCGCCGCCAACGGCGCGGGGGACGCCTCGCTGGCTCCGGCGCCGGGCGTCGGCTTCTCCGGCGCGGCGGCGCTCGACGGCGACGGCAAGTTCGCCGGCGTCACCCTGCTCAAGCCAGGAATCATGGCCGGCACGGCGCTCATCCCGTCCACGCAAGTCGTGATGGTCAACGCCGAGGCGACGCGCGCCTTTCTCACGGCGCAGGGCGTCAAGCCCGACGGAACCTCGCTCGACGCCAAGGCGGCGACGGTGCGCGTGATCTGCGTGCGGAAGTAAAGCCTGCGCCAAACCGGTTCGGCATCGCGATCATGCCGCTGCGCACTGCGGCGCGGCAGCGTTTACGCAATGTTAAGCATGTCGTTTTAGAAAAAATTAAGGGCCCAACGGCGGCCGGCGGGGATCGGACGTGCAGCATCGCGACTGCATGGGATGATGCTCGGCGATGCCGATCGCTTGCCCGCGGCTCGCTGCCACTCAACTTCCTAGCACCTTGCTATCAACTCGGAACGGCTCCCGCCGTAGTCAACCGGTCTGTGCAGGCACAGGCCGAGCGTGAGATGGTTCGAACAGTTTTGTCGGCGTGCTGATTCGGACCACCGCGATCGCTCTTCATGAGTTGGATCGGGCCGGGACTGTCCTGAGCGAGAATAGCTCTGCACCGCGATCGCGATGCACTCAGCTTTGGCGTTCTCATAAGTTCCGTCAACATCCGAAGGACTGTCTCCCGATGTACACGATCGTTTTGGCCACGCAGAAGGGCGGCAGCGGCAAGAGCACGCTGGCGATTGGTCTGGCCGTGGCGGCCCAGCAGGCCGGCCACAAGGTGCGCGTGATCGAAACCGACCGTCAGGGCACGCTCACGAAATGGCAGGCGCGCCGCGCCGCGGGCGAGCCGATCGTCGAAGCCGTCTACGATGCCAAGACGATCGAGCCGCGGCTCGAAGCGCTGGAGCGCGATGGCGTCACCCTCTGCGTGATCGACACCGGGGCCGGCATTACGGCGTCCACGACCGCCGCGATCCGCCACTGCGACCTGTGCCTGATCCCGGCGCGTCCGAGCGTCGCCGACATCGAGGCCACCGCGCCGACGCTCAGCGTCGTCAAAGCCTGGCGCAAGCCGTTCGCCTTCGTGCTCAACCAGGCCCCGATCCGCAGCGGCCACCGCATCACCGACGCGACGACCGCACTCGACGCCGACGCGCCGCGCGACATCGCCGAGGTGCTGGCGCAACCCTTCATCATGATGCGCAACGACCACCAGGACGCGCTCGCCGCCGGTCTCGGCGTCAGCGAGTTCGACGCGGCCGGCAAGTCGGCGCAGGAGATTCGCAGCCTGTGGCGCTGGACCGCGGGCAAGCTCGCCGGCGACCACGTCATGCACGACGCGGGCGAGCTGAAGGACGCGAGCGAGCACGCTGAGGTCGAATTCCCGATCATGCTGACGCCGCAGGTCGAGGAGGCCAAGGTGCCGGTGGCGCGGGCCTATCCGACCTGGGCCGACAGCGGCATCAACTGGAAGGCTGGGTTGTAGTTGGAATTTGCTCTGAGCTTTCACGGCGCGGGCGGTGCGCTCCCTCTCCCCGCAAGGCTGGGAGAGGTTCAGAAACCCGACGACCGCGCGCCCGTCTCCAGCGCCTTGATCCGCGCATCGGCGCGACGCAGTCGGCGGCACAGCTCGCGATTGATGTTTTGCATCACGATCACATAGGCCTGGATGTCGGCCTTGTAGAACGCGTAGAGATTCTGTGCCGTCAGCTCATACAAGATGGTCGGCGTCTCCGCGACCACCGTGGCCGACCTGTTCTGCATTTCGAGCAAGGTCATCTCGCCAAAGAAATCGCCGGGCGCGAGAGACGACATGCGGATCGCAATGCCCGTCTCCAAGCGCTCGCTCACCTCCAGCGTGCCGCTGTGCACGACGAACATCGAGCGGCCCGCCTCGCCTTCGGCGACGACCACGGCGCCCCTGTCGAAGCGGCGCTCCACCAGCATCGAGACCAGCAGATCGAGGCTCGCGTCGGGCAGGCCGCCAAAGAACGGCGTCGCGAGCAGGAATGCTTTCAGATCGGGCGAGCTGACAGCCATGGCCGCAGTATACGCCCACCCTCGTCCGTCACAAGCGGACCCGCGCAGCCGGCCGTGCCGGCGCGTCGGCTGCGACATCACTTCTGGCACTTCGGACACCAGAAGGTCGAGCGTCCGTTTTGCACGAAACGCTTCACCACGCCGCTGCAGCCATCCGTCCGGCACGACTCGCCTTCGCGGTCATAGACTTGGAACGAATGCTGGAAATAGCCGAGCTCGCCTGATGTCTGGCGGTGATCGCGCAGCGACGAGCCGCCGGCGCTGATGGCCTCGTTGAGCACGGTGTGGATCGCTTCAACCAGACGCCTGGCGTGGTCGGTGGGCTCACCCTTCTTCGTGGCCAGCGTCGCGGCCAGACGCCGCGGCGACAGATGCGAACGGAACAGCGCCTCGCAGACATAGATGTTGCCGAGCCCGGCGACGACGCGCTGGTCGAGCAGCGCCGCCTTGAGGCTAGTCTTCTTGTTGGCGCAGGCGCGCGCCAGCATGGCGGCATCGAATTCGTTGCCGAGCGGCTCGGGCCCTAGACCCTTGAGATGCGGCTCGGCCTCGAGCTCGCCGCGCGCGATGATCTTCATGAAGCCGAAGCGGCGCGGATCGTTGAACACGATGTCGGCGCCTGACGACATGTGAAACACGACATGGTCGTGCACGCTGTCCTTGCCGCGCGGAGTGTGAAACTCGCCGGGCGTCTCCTCATGCTCCGGCTTGATCACCCGGAACGAGCCGGACATGCCGAGATGCATCAGGAGCACGTCGCCGGAGCCGAGATCGGCCAGCAGATATTTGGCGCGCCGGCCGAGACCCCTGACGGTCTGGCCCTGCAGGCGCTTCGCAAAATCGGGCTGGAACGGAAACCGCAGGTCACCACGCCGGGCCTCGGCCTTGACGATGACGGCGCCTTCCATGACCGGCTGCAGCCCGCGCCGGACGGTCTCGACTTCGGGCAGCTCAGGCATTCCTGTTCATTTCACCTTTTGCATCCGCGACCATTCACCTTGTCCGGCTGACGTGATAGCGCCTTGGCCGCATCGGCGCTATGGTGCTGTATCGGAGTAAGGGTGATGGATCAGCCGGACCAAACCACTCATTTCGGCTTCAGGGATGTGCCTCTGGGCGAGAAGCAGACGCTGGTGAACGACGTGTTTCACAGCGTGGCCTCGCGCTATGACGTGATGAACGACCTGATGTCGGGCGGACTGCACCGCGTCTGGAAGGACATCATGATCAACACGCTCAACCCGCCGAAGAGCGATGCGCCGTTCGCGCTGCTCGATGTCGCCGGCGGCACCGGCGACATCTCCTTCCGCGCCGCCAGGAAGGCCGGCGCAGGCTTCCATGCGACGGTCTGCGACATCAATGGCGACATGCTCGAGGTCGGCCGCCAGCGCGCGCTGAAGCAGGCTCTCGAGGACAAGGTCTCGTTCGTCGAGGGCAATGCCGAGAAGCTCGCCTTCCCCGACCGCTCCTTCGACGCCTATACGATCGCGTTCGGCATCCGCAACGTGCCGCAGATCGAGTTGGCGCTCGCAGAAGCCCATCGCGTGCTCAAGCATGGCGGCCGCTTCCTGTGCCTGGAGTTCTCGACCGTCGAGGTGCCCGGGCTCGACAAGCTCTACGACCTGTTCTCCTTCAACGTGATCCCGCAGCTCGGCCGCGCCGTCACCGGCGATGCCGAGTCCTACCGCTACCTCGTCGAATCGATCCGCCAGTTTCCGCGCCCCAGCGCCTTCGCCGAGATGATCTCGGCCGCCGGCTTCTCCCGCGTGTCCTGGCAGACTCTCTCCGGCGGCATCGTCGCGCTTCATTCCGGCTGGCGTTTGTGATCTCCGCACTCACTCATATTGCGCGGCTCGCCCGGGCCGCCTTCGTGTTCGCGCGCGAGGGCGTGTTCGGCGCTGTCGATCCGAGCCTGGCGCCGCCGCCGGGTCAGCTCGCGCTCAAGCTGGCGCGGCTGGTCGAGCGCCCCGGCGCCAAGTCCGGACCAAGATTGTCGCGCGCGCTGGAGCGGATGGGCCCGGCCTATCTCAAGCTCGGCCAGTTCCTGGCGACCCGGCCCGATGTCGTCGGCGTCATCATGGCGCGCGATCTCGAATCGCTGCAGGACCGGCTGCCGCCATTCCCGCAGGCCGAGGCCGAGGCGGTCATCGCCACCGCCCTCGAACGTCCGATCAGCCAGCTGTTCACGCATCTCGGTCCTCCGGTCGCCGCCGCCTCGATCGCGCAGGTGCATCGCGGCGAGGTCGAGCGCGACGGCATTCGTCGTCCAGTCGCGGTGAAGGTGCTTCGGCCCAACGTCGCCTCGCGCTTCCGCCGCGACCTGTCCGACTTCTTCTTCGTCGCCGAAAAGGCCGAGGCGCATTCGTCGGAGGCGCGGCGGCTGCGGCTGGTCGAGGTCATCAACACGATGTCGCGCTCGGTCGCGATGGAGATGGACCTTCGCCTGGAGGCCGCTGCGCTCTCCGAGATGGCGGAGAACATCAAGGACGATCCGGACTTCCGCGTACCCACGGTCGACTGGGATCGCACCGCCAACACCGTGCTGACGATGGAGTGGATCGACGGCATCGCGCTGAACGATCACGCCCGGCTCGCGGAGGCGAATGTCGATCTGCCCGACGTCGGTCGCAAGGTGATCCAGAGCTTTCTCCGCCACGCGCTGCGCGACGGCTTCTTCCACGCCGACATGCACCCGGGCAACCTGTTCCTGGACCAGCAGGGACGGCTGGTCGCGGTGGATTTCGGCATCATGGGCCGGCTCGGCATGAAGGAGCGGCGCTTCCTGGCCGAGATCCTGCTCGGCTTCATCACCCGCGACTATCGCCGCGTCGCCGAAGTGCATTTCGAGGCCGGCTACGTGCCGCCGCATCATTCGGTGGAGAATTTCGCGCAAGCCATCCGCGCCATCGGCGAGCCGATCCACAACCGCACGGCCGAAGAGATCTCGATGGCCAAGCTGCTGACCCTGCTGCTCGAGGTCACCGGCCTGTTCGACATGCGCACCCGGCCCGAGCTGATCCTGCTGCAGAAGACCATGGTGGTGGTCGAGGGCGTCGCGCGCGGCTTCGATCCCAAGCTCGACATCTGGAAGGTCGCCGACCCCGTGGTGCGCGAATGGATCGAGCGCAATCTCGGGCCGATCGGCCGGATCGAGGGCGCCGTCACCGGCGTCGGCGAGCTGGTGCGGTTGACCGCCACCCTGCCGGTGCTCGCCGCCCGCGCCGCCGCCGTGCTCGAGCACATGGAGAGCATGACCCGCGACGGCCTCCGTTTGTCGCCCGAAACCATCGCCGCCATGGGCCGCACCGAAGGCAAGAAGAGCCGCTGGCGCGCCATCGCGCTGTGGGTCATCGCGCTGACCTTCATCGGCATCCTGTTCGCGGTGCTCAGGTTGTGACGAAGATGTAGGGTGGGCAAAGGCGCAGCCGTACCGTTTCCGCGTGCGAGATCGCAGTGGCGCCGTGCCAACCGTCCCACCGATGCATGCGCATCGACGGTGGGCACGCTGCCGCCTGCGGCTGCTGCTTTGCCCACCCTACGGCTTGATTGCACTGCTGTCATTTTCTGCTAGCATTGCACTCACAACGACAATGCTGGGGAGGCGGTCATGGCGAGCCTGACCATCCGCAAGCTGGACGACTCTCTCAAAACTTATCTGCGCCTGCGCTCGGCGCAGAACGGGCGCTCGGTCGAGGAGGAAGTCCGGGTCATCCTGCGCGCGCTGATCGAGCCTGTCGATCCGTCCGAGCCGCCAATGGCGCCGCCAGCTCCAGCCAACCTCTCCGCCCCGCTCGTCCCCCAGCCCGGCCAGGCGCGCGAGGCCCGCGTCACCCTGATCATCGGCGGCGGCATCGCCGCCTACAAATCGCTCGACCTGATCCGGCGGCTGAAGGAGCGCCACATCCAAGTCCGCTGCGTGCTGACCAAGGCGGCGACGCAATTCGTGACCGAGCTCGCCGCATCGGCGCTGTCGGGAGATCGTGTCTTCACCGATCTGTTCGACGCGCGCAGCGAGTTCGACGTCGGCCACATCCGGCTCGCGCGCGACTGCGATCTCATCGTGGTGGCACCGGCGACCGCCGACCTGATGTCGAAGATGGCGCACGGCGCCGCCGACGACCTCGCCAGCGCCATCCTGCTCGCTGCGAGCCGGCCGATCCTGCTGGCGCCGGCGATGAACCCGATGATGTGGAGCAACCCGGCGACGCGCCGCAACGCCGCGACCTTGCAGCGCGACGGCGTCCAGATGATCGGCCCCAACGCCGGCGAGATGGCGGAGAAGGGCGAGGCCGGTGTCGGCCGCATGGCCGAGCCGACCGAGATTGCGGACGCCGTCGTCGCCATGCTCAAGCCGCCGACGCCGCGCCCGCTCGCCGGCCGCCGCGTGCTGATCACCGCGGGCCCCACCCACGAGCCGATCGACCCGGTGCGCTACATCGCCAACCGCTCCTCCGGCAAGCAGGGCTTTGCGATCGCCGCCGCCGCGCAGGCCGCCGGCGCCGACGTGCGGCTGATCGCAGGACCGGTGGAGCTTGCCGACCCCAAGGGCGTCAGCGTCACCCACGTCGAGTCGGCGCGGCAGATGCTGGAGGCCGTCGAAGCCGAGCTGCCCGCCGACGTCGCGATCTTCGCCGCGGCGGTGGCCGACTGGCGCGTCGCCAATGAGGGCGGCCAGAAGCTGAAGAAGACCGACAAGGCGATCCCGCCGCTGACGCTGGTCGAGAATCCCGACATCCTCGCCACGATCTCGAAGCTGAAGGAGAAGCGGCCGGGACTCGTGATCGGCTTCGCCGCCGAGACGGAACATCTGATCGACAACGCCAAAGCCAAGTTCGCGCGCAAGGGCTGCGACTGGATCGTCGCCAACGACGTCTCGCCTTCGACCGGCGTGATGGGCGGCGACCGCAACACCGTGCATCTCTTGACGAGGGATGCCGATGGCGTCCATGTCGCGTCCTGGCCGATCATGACCAAGGACGAGGTCGCGACGGCGCTCGTCGCCGAGATCGCCAGAACCATGGGACCCATTGCGTGACACAGACCATCGCGATCGACGTGCAGATCCTGCCGCATGGCGAGGGCCTGCCGCTGCCGGCCTATCAGACTGCACATGCCGCGGGGCTCGATCTGCTCGCCGCGGTTCCGGCCGATGCACCGCTCGTCCTTGGGTCAGGCAGCCACGCGATGGTGCCGACGGGACTGTCGATCGCGCTGCCCGACGGCTACGAGGCCCAGGTGCGGCCGCGTTCGGGGCTCGCTGCGCGGCATGGCGTCACGGTGCTGAACGCACCGGGCACGGTGGACGCGGACTACCGCGGCGAGATCTGCGTGCTGCTGATCAACCACGGCAACGAACCGTTTACGATTCGCCGCGGCGAGCGCGTCGCACAGATGGTGATCGCCTCCGTGGTACGCGCCGAGCTCAGCCTCGCGACAACCTTGCCGACCACCGCGCGCGGCAGCGGCGGCTTCGGCTCGACGGGCCGTTGAACTACGGGCTTGCCACTGTTCCGACTCGAAAGAGTCGATCGGCGGACGCATTTTCCTCAGGCGCAACCATCGTTCACGGTCTGGACTCTTACCGCTGGAGTCCCGAAGCGGTTATGGTTGATTGATTCGTGAGACGGCGCGGGCGACGCGATCGGCGCCGCCCGAAACTTCGTGCGGTTTGGGGCAAATATGTCGGGCGTGATCGTGGTGATGCGTCAGACGCTGCTGTCGTGCACGTCACTCGCGCGTAAGGGCCTGATGGGTCTCGCTGCGACTGCGCTTGCGCCGGCGACACCGGGCTTCGCAGGCGGTGGCGTGCCGGCGGATGCGATCACAACGCTGTTCGAGCTGAGCCGTCCTGATGTCGCCGAGGTGACGGCGATGCTGGCGCTGCTCGGCTTCTCCGTCGTCGCCGCGGTCGCGCTGGTGCGCACGCGTCTGGCGGCCGGCCGGAAGGAAGCGCGGCTGCGCGCCGACATCGCCGAGCTGCAATTGCAGGCCGATCGCTACCGCGCGCTGCTGTTCGCCGAGCCGCAGATCCTGATCGCCTGGCCGGCCGGCGGCCACCGCCCGCAGATCTCCGGCGACACCGCGATGCTGGTCCCGCAGGATCAGCCGCAGCGCATTCTCGCCTTCGGAACCTGGCTGCCGCCGGAGCCCGCGCTGCAGCTCGACCGCGCCGTCGACGCGCTGCGCGAGGCGGGCGAGGGCTTCATGCTCAATCTCACCACCTCGCACGGCCATGCGATCGAGGCGATGGGCCGCGCCATCGGCGGCCAGGCCATCGTGCGCATCCGTGAATTGTCCGGTCTGCGCCGCGAGCTCGCCGAGACGCAGCTCCGCTTCAAGGCGCTCGGCGAGGAGACGGAGTCGCTGCGCGCGCTGGCATCGGCGCTGCCGTGGCCGATCTGGGCACGGCAGGCCAATGGCGCCCTCGCTTACGTCAACGCCGCCTATGCCCGTGCCGCCGATGCCCGCGACGTGCCGGACGCGATCAGCCGCAACATCGAGCTGCTCGACTCCGCCGACCGTACCGACCTGCAGCGCGCACTCGGCGCCAACGGCCGTTTCGAGGGCCGGCTGCCGATCGTGACCGGCGGCGAGCGCCGCATGTATGACGTGCGCGCCTTCATGCTGGGCCACGGCAGCGCCGGCGTCGCCATCGACGCCAGCGAGGCGGCGGCGCTGGATGCGGCCGTGGTGCGGATGCGGGAAGCACACCGGCGCACGCTCGATCAGTTGTCCTCGGGCGTAGCCGTGTTCGACGGCCAGCGCCGGCTCGCCTTCTACAACGACTCCTATCGCCGGCTGTGGGGTCTCGATCCCACCTTCCTGGACAGCCAGCCGGACGACTCGTCGGTGCTCGACCGTCTGCGCGCCGCGCGCAAGCTGCCCGAGCAGGCCGACTTCCGGGCCTGGAAGGCCAAGCTGCACGAGGCCTATCGCGCCGTCGAGGCCGCCAAGGACACCTGGTTCCTGCCCGACGGCCGCGCGCTGTCGGTCGTCACCACGCCGAACCCGGAAGGCGGCGTCACCTATCTGTTCGACGACGTCACCGAGAGCTTCGCGCTTGCCCGCCGCTTCGACGGCTTGATCCGGGTCCAGCGCGAGACCCTCGACAGCCTTGCCGAGGGCGTCGCGGTGTTCGGCTCGAACGGCCGGGTCGAGCTGTTCAATCCGGCCTTCGCCAAGATGTGGCGGCTGTCGCCGGATCAGTTGCGCGAGCATCCGCATATCGACACCGTGGAATCCTGGTGCCATCAGCTCTACGACGACGCGGTCGCCTGGCGCACCATCCGCGAGGCGATCACGTCGATCGAGAACCGGCTCGACGTTGCGCTGAAGCTCGAGCGCAAGGACGGCAGCGTGCTCGACTGCATGAGCCGCCCGCTGCCCGACGGCGCGACCATGCTGACCTTCCAGGACATCACCGACACCGAGAATGTCGAGCGAGCGCTGCGCGAGAGCAATGAGGCGCTCGAAGCCGCCGGCCAGATGAAAATCGACTTCGTCCACCACGTGTCCTACGAGCTGCGCGCGCCGCTGACGACGATCATCGGCTTCGCGCATTTCCTGTCCGATCCGTCGACCGGGCCGCTGACGCCGAAGCAGGCCGAGTATCTCGACTACGTCACCAAATCCACCAACGCGCTGCTGGCGCTGACCAACAACATTCTCGACCTCGCCACCATCGATGCCGGCGCCATGAAGCTCGAGCTCGGGCCGGTCGACGCCGCCAAGGCGATCGAGGCCGCCGCCGAGGGCGTGCAGGACCGGCTTGCCACGGATCGCATCCGATTGACGATCGCGGTGGACCCCGACGTCGGCTCCTTCGTCGGCGACGAGCGCCGCGTCGTGCAGGTGCTCTACAATCTGCTCGCCAATGCCGTCGGCTTCTCGCCGCCGGATTCGAGCGTCGTCGTCAGCGCCCGCCGCACCGACCACAGCGTCATCTTCGCGGTCACCGATTCCGGCCCCGGCATTCCGCCCGAGGTGAAGGACAAGGTGTTCGAATGGTTCGAGAGCCATTCGCAGGGCTCGCGCCATCGCGGCGCCGGCCTCGGACTGTCGCTGGTGCGCTCCTTCGTCGAGCTGCATGGCGGCAGGGTGCGGATGGATTCGGTGGTCGGCAAGGGCACCACGGTCACCTGTGACTTCCCGACCGACCACGTCGCGCAACGCAACGCCGCGGAATGACGGACCAGCTGACATTCACCACCGCGCTGGCGGACGAGACCGCCACCGCCGCCCTGATGGCCGATCTCGCGCTGCTGATCGGCCCGGGTGCACTGATCACGCTCACCGGCGATCTCGGCGCCGGCAAGACCGCGGCGGCGCGGGCGATGATCCGGTACCTCGCCGGCGACGACGAGCTGGAGGTGCCGAGTCCGACCTTCACTCTGGCGCAGAGCTACGACCTGCCGAGCTTCCCGCTGGTGCATGCCGATCTCTATCGCATCAGCGATGCATCGGAGCTCGAGGAGATCGGCCTGTCGCCGCTGCCGGAGGCGACCGTCGTGCTGATCGAATGGCCGGAGCGCGCCGGCGGCACTCTCCCGCTGGACCGCGTCGACATCGCGCTGCGCCACGATCCATCGCAGGGCGACACCGCGCGCAGCGCCGAGATCACCGGCAGCGGCAAGGCGGCCGCGGTGGTTGCACGGCTGAAAGCCTTGCGCGAATTCCTCGCCGAGGCCGGGCACGCCAGATCGCGCCGCGAGCACATGGCCGGCGACGCCTCGACCCGCTCCTATGCGCGGCTCCACAAGGGCGAGCGCGTCTACATCCTGATGAACTCGCCGAAGCGGCCCGACGGCCCGGCGATCTACAACGGCAAGCCCTATAGCGGCGCCGTGCATCTCGCCGAGGACGTCCGCCCGTTCGTCGCGATCGCCGCCGCCTTGCGCGGACGCGGCATCTCGGCGCCGAAGATCAACGACGCCGATCTCGGCCACGGCTTTCTCATCACCGAGGATCTCGGACGCGAGGGCGTGATCGAGGGCGACCCGCCACGGCCGGTCGTGGAGCGCTACGAGGCCGCAGTCGATGTTCTGGCGTCGCTGCATGGGCAGGACGTGCCCGCCGTGCTGCCGCTGGCACCGCAGGTGACCTACAAGGTCCCGACCTTCGACGTCGACGCTATGCTGATCGAGATCGGCCTGATGCTCGAATGGTACCTGCCCGACCGTGGCGTGGAGCTGTCGCAGGTGCTGCGCGCCGAATTCCTGGAAATATGGCGCGAGTTGCTGGAGGCGCCGCTCGCATCTAAGCCGACCTGGGTGATCCGCGACTACCACTCGCCGAACCTGCTCTGGCTGCCCGCGCGCGACGGCATCGCCCGCGTGGGCGTGATCGACTTCCAGGACGCGCTGATGGGACCGCCGGCTTACGACGTGGTCTCCCTGGCGCAGGACGCCCGGATCGACGTGTCGGCGGAGATCGAGCGGGCGCTCCGAGAGCGCTACATCGCCGCGCGCCAAGCTGCGTCGACGGACTTCGACGCCGACGAATTCGGCACGCACTACGCGATCATGTCGGCCCAGCGCAACACCCGCCTGCTCGGCACCTTCGCCCGCCTCAACCGCCGTGACGGCAAGCCGCACTACCTCAAGCACCAGCCTCGCATCTGGGACTATCTCCACCGCGCGCTGGCGCACGCGGCGCTGGAGCCGCTACGCGATTGGTACGCGGCGAATGTGCCGCCACCGGCTGGCGTAGCTTGAGGCACCCTCTCACGGCACCGACGGTGCGCTCCCCTCCCCCTTGCGGGGAGGGGTCGGGGTGGGGGTCTCCGGGCGAGACTCAAAGTGACGAGCGCAGACCTCTCGCCATCAGCGGCAATCATGACCGCCGGCGGCTGTCAGCTGCCGGTCCGAGTAAACCAACAAATTCAGCATCCGTGGTGACCGACCGGGTTGATCCCTGACATTTTGGACCGGGCTGATCCCTGACACTATTCGATCACTGCTGTGTTGTCTCC